>JBKJUQ010000155.1:0-4469 GCA_046590685.1 Hymenobacteraceae bacterium | reverse complement strand
GCCGCATCGCTTTCACACGGCGGGGGCTACGTGGCCGCGCTGGTCGCGGTAGGCCCGGGCCGGCGCGCGGGGCTTGATCTGGAGCCTGAGCGCGCGAAAACCCTCGCCTTAGCGCCGCGCTTTCTATCGCCCTCGGAGCTGACGTATGTGGGCGCCGACGCGGCGCGGAGCGCCTTGGCGTGGAGTCTGAAGGAAACTCTGTACAAGCTTTATGGCCGGCGGCAACTCGATTTCCGCCAGCAGCTGCAGCTGGATTTTACCGATTCGCTGCCCCTGAACCAGCCCCTGGCGGCAACGGGACAGGTAATGGGCCGTATCACGCACCCGACGATGGCCGGGCGCGGCTGGACGCACGCCGTCCGTTACGAACGCCCCGCACCGCATTGCTGGCTTACCTATTGCGTAGCAGCCGACGTCACTTTCCTTTCCCCTCCGTCATCTTAACGGATGATTCTTTCCCTGATGAAAAAACGCCTTGTACTTCTTTCGCTGCTCGCGGTCGGTCTCGTCGTGGCGCTGCCCGCCCGAACCTTTGCTCAGAGTGGCTACGCGCTGGGGGCCACCGTGCCACCATTTACGCTGAAATCGGCCGATGGCAAGACCATTGCGCTCGCCGATTACGCTTCCGCTAAGGCGGTGGTGGTGGTATTCACCAACCCCTACTGCCCGTACACCAAACTCTACGAGGCGCGGCTTGCGGCGCTGGCCAAAGCGGGGGAGGCGCTCAATATCCGTTACCTGTTCGTGAATCCGATGCCGGGTGAGAAACCCACAAACGCCCAACAGGTGGCCGCCACGGGCTCGGGCGATGGGCTAGCAGGCTTGCCGATGTACCCCGACGACAAGCAGGCCCTAACCAAAGCTTTTGGCGCCACCAAAACGCCCGAGGCCTTTGTGCTCCAGCCGGTGGGTGGCAAGTTTATGCTGCGCTACAAAGGCGCTATCGATGACAATCCGCAGGTGGAGGGCGATGTGCGAGAAGCCTACCTCAACTTAGCGCTCGACGCCGTAGCGGCGGGCAAAGTCCTGAGTGGAGGCGATCGCCGAGCGCCGGGCTGCCTGATCAAAACTTTCTAGGTCAACCTTGGCTAGCCGCTAGCCATCCAAATGGTCGCCCCGGGGCGCAAACCCTTGCTTCTCCCCGATTGGCTTCGTGCCGGTCGGGGAGTTTTTTTGGTCGTTGGCCCGGATGTTCCACACGAATCGCAGGCGTGGAACATTTTACCTCACTCAGGGCCTTCCCCCCCGCCGTACCTTTGCCGACCGCTCGCCGGGTGACCGACGAGCGGCCGGTTGTTTTCAGTCCCGCCCTTTTTCTTTTGCCCTAGTGAGAGCTCAGGAAGTCACGTGTTCGTTTTGTGGCCGCGATAAGCGCGAGGTGGGGGTGATGATTTCGGGGAGCAGCGCCCACATCTGTGACGGCTGCGTGGGCCAGGCCCAGCATATTCTGGCGGAAGAAACCAAGATGGCGGGCCCGGGCATAGCGTCGGCCGCCGCTTCGCCGGAGGACGAGCCCGTCGTCAAGCACGGACCGTTGCCGCGGCTGCGGCTTATCAAGCCGCGCGAGCTGAAAGAGTACCTCGACCAGTACGTGGTCGGCCAGGACGAGGCGAAAAAGGTGCTCGCCGTGGCCGTGTATAACCACTACAAGCGCCTGATGCAACCGCGCCGCGCCGGCGACGAAGTGCTGATCGAGAAGTCGAACATCATGATGGTTGGCGAGACAGGCACGGGTAAGACGTTTCTGGCACGGATGCTCGCCAACGCCCTCCAGGTGCCGTTCTGCATTGCCGACGCGACGGTGCTGACCGAGGCGGGCTACGTGGGCGAGGACGTCGAGAGCGTCCTCACGCGCCTGCTGCAAGCCGCCGACTACAACGTGGAAGCCGCCGAGCGCGGGATCATCTTCATTGATGAGCTCGATAAGATCGCGCGTAAATCGGACAACCCGTCGATCACCCGCGACGTGTCGGGCGAGGGCGTGCAGCAGGGCTTGCTGAAGCTCCTGGAGGGCTCCGTCGTGAATGTCTCGCCCCAGGGCGGCCGTAAACACCCCGAGGCGAAGCTCGTGCCGCTCAACACGGAGAATATCCTCTTCATCTGCGGCGGGGCGTTCGTCGGGATGGAGCGCATTATCAAGAACCGACTCAACACGCAGCCCATTGGGTTCGCGAAAACGTCGCTGGAGGAGAAGTTCGATACCCAGAACTTCCTGCGCTACCTCAATTCCCACGACCTGCGCGCCTTCGGCCTCATTCCGGAGCTGATTGGCCGTCTGCCGGTTCTAACCCACCTCAACCCCCTCGATAAGGCGACGCTGCGCCGGATTCTGGTGGAGCCCAAAAACTCGATTGTCCGCCAGTACCGGCGCCTCTTCGAGATGGAGCGTATCAAGCTGGAGTTTACCGGCGACGCGCTCGATTACATCGTCGACAAAGCCAGCGAGTTTAAGCTCGGCGCGCGCGGCCTGCGCTCGATCTGCGAGACGATCATGACGGACGCGATGTTCGAGCTGCCGTCGGAGCCCAACACGCGCCATTTCGAGATCGACGCCGCCTACGCCCGCTCCAAGTTTGAGCAATCGCCGCTGATGCGGCTAAGCCGAGCGGCTTGATTCAATTAGTAATTAACAATGAATAATTAACAAAGTAGTAGAAGGCTGCTTGTTCATTGTTCATTGTTCATTGAAAATTCTTCCAGCATTAGCTCTGCGGCGCGGTCGGGCGCGCCGGGCTGGCCGATCCTGGCCTTCAGCTCGGCGTAGCCCTGTAACTGCGCAGCGCGGGCGGGGGCTTGCTCGGGCAGAATGGGGCGTAGCTCGTCGAGCAGATTCGGGCCGTTGAAATCGCGCTGAATCAGCTCCGGGACGATCTTACGGCCCACGATCAGGTTGACGAGCGAGATGTACTTGACCTGAATCAGCAGCCGGGCAATCCAGTAGGAAATGCCACTGGTGGCGTAACACACAACCTGAGGTACGCCGAAGAGGGCCGTTTCGAGGGTGGCCGTGCCACTCGTGACGAGCGCGGCGCGGGCGCTGGCGAGCAGCGGGTAGGTGTCGTCCCAGATAAAGCGCAGGTTCGGGGCCCGGCCTTCGTAGGGGGCGTACAGCGCGCGGTCAAGGTTGGAAACACCGGCGACGATAAAGTCGTGATCCGGCACGGCGTGCACGATGGCGGCCATCACGTACAGCATCTCCTCGACCTCCTGCCGACGCGAGCCGGGCAGGACCGCGATGAGCGGCCGGTCGGGCGAGAGCGCGTGCCGACGACGAAAGTCGGGGTCGGGACGGAACGCGGCCACCGCATCGGCGACGGGATTGCCGACGTACGCGGTGCGCGTGAAGCCCCGGGCGGCGTAGAAATCGGCTTCGAACGGCAGAATGAGAAACATCTGATCCACCGTCGCGGCGATGGTTTTGACGCGCCCCGCGCCCCAGGCCCACAGCTTGGGCGAGATGTACCAGTAGACCCGAATACCGAGCCGCTTGGCGATGCGTGCGACCCGCAGGTTGAAGCCGGCGAAATCGACGAGCACGACCGCCTCGGGGCGGTGGGCCGTCAGCTCGGCTTCGACTTCCTGGAGAAGTCGGCGAAACTTGAAGAGCGCCCCGGCTACCTCCACGAAGCCCATCATCGAGAACGTACGGTACTCCCGCACTACCTCGGCGCCGGCGGCGGTGAGCGCCTCGCCGCCCCAGGCGCGGACCCGGACGGCGGGCTGTCGGCGGCGCAGCGCCTCAAGGAGGCGGGCGGCGTGTTGGTCGCCGCTACGTTCGCCGGCAAGAAAGAAAAAGGTCATTTTCGATTGAGTGATTTTCGATTGAGCGATTAGCAATTGAGTAATTACCGAAGACAGTAATCGAAAACCACTCAATCACTCAATCCAAAATCAGACTTCCCCAAAGTACTCCACGTAATTGCGCGGGGTTTCGTAGAGCTTGAGCGCGTGCAGCCGGGCGGCGGGCGCAATCGTGGGGATGGCCGGCGCCAGCAGCTGCCAGAAGGCCATCACCAGGTTCTCAGTAGACGCGAGCTGGCCGGCGAGAAAGGGAACGTCGAGGTTGAGGTTCTTGTGATCGACGTGCTGAATGACTTCGTGGCGAATCAGCTCCGAGAGCTTCTTGAGGTCGACGACGAAACCGGTGTCCGGGTCGGGGCGGCCTTTGACGGTCACGATCAGCTCGTAGTTGTGGCCGTGCCAGTTGGCGTTGGCGCACGGCCCGAACACTTGCCGGTTCTGCTCATCGCTCCAGGCGGGGTTGGCCAGCTTGTGGGCGGCATTAAAGTGTTCGTGACGACTGACGTAGACCATGGGGAGTAATTATCAATGAACAGTTAGCAATGAGCAATGAACAGGCAATGGCTTCAGCCCCCATTGTTCATTGCTCATTGTTCATTGCTAACTGTTCATTGTCGTTTCCGCAGCAAAGATAAAAAGAAGGGCACCCCCACCAGGCTCGTCACGAG
>JBKJUQ010000437.1:0-4003 GCA_046590685.1 Hymenobacteraceae bacterium | reverse complement strand
CGCTTTTGCGCGGGTTTCCCGCGCCCTCGCTGCCGCTGTTCGGGCTGGCCCTGACGGCCGTTCTGTTGCTGATGGCGCAGCTGCGTATTCCGCTCTACCAACAACTTCCGAGCGGGCAGCTGATCGGCTGGTCGGTGTTTCTGCTGACCAACGGGCCGGTGCTCGCGCTGCTGTTTCGGTGGTTGTTTCGCCGGACGCCGTACCAAAACATCGGTTGGCCGCGCCTGCTCGGTCTCGCCGTGCTGCTGGGGGGCGCGGGCGGCCTACTGGGCGGGGTGCTGATGCTCCTGATGGAGCTCCTGAAAGCCAATCTGCTCCCCGGCCAGCCCTGGTCGCTGGCGCTGGCCGGCGGCAAGCGCGCCTTCGCCCTCTCGCTCGTGTGGGACGCGGGTAGCTGCGCCCTGGCCGGGCTGCTGGGCGGCGCGCTGGCGGTCTGGTGGCGCAGAACCGAAGTCGACCGAAGCTGAGGCGGGGCGGCTACCGCGTCGGCCCGTCGTCCACCTTCGTTTCCAGCGTGCGCTGCACGTCGCGGGGCAGGGTGCGGAAAAAGTCGTAGCCCGTCAGCTTTTCGAGCTGCTGAACACTGACGCGGTATTCGCCCCAATGATGGTGCTCGACCGTCTGGTCGTTGGGCATCTGGATGGCGATGACGCGCGTGGGCACCGGCAATACGGCCGTAGCCGCCCCGCGCGGCACCACGGCGATGATCTTCCACGTCCACTGCGGCACCACGATGGCCGCGCCGCGACCGATGGTGGTCTTCGGCCCGTTGGTACCGGTGCCACCCTGGCCGGCCGGTCCGGCCGTGATATAGAGCTCACTGCCGCGCGCGGCTAGGGTGCGGGCGTACTCTTCGAGCTCGCGCCACGGGCCCTGGTTATTGGCGGGGGCCTGCGGGATGATGTTGGTGAGGCGAAACGTGGCGGCGTTTTCGGCGGCGGAAAAGTCGCGGTCGTCGGAGGGGCAGAGGTGCCCGCGGTCGAAGCCGGAGCCTGAGTAGTCGTTCGATTGGACGCGGTACCAGCCGGCGGGCAGCGCGTTATCGGGGCTGAAGCCGGGGGTGCGCTTGGCGTCGCCCTTCCAGCGGTTGTTAAGGTGCCAGCTCACCCAGTTGGCCGTGGTGGTGGTGCGGTTGTAAGAGAGCGTGTACTCGGGCCGGATCAACAGGTAGTTGGCCGGATCAGCCGCGCCGGCATTCGACGGATTGCCCAGCGCGAGGTGGTTGCTGCCGAGCCGGTTGGTAGTGGCACCGGTGGTGACGGTGGCGGGCGAGCGGTCCGGGGCTGGGGTCGGGGGCAAGGCGGGCTCGACGGCCGGCGCCGAATCGGTCACGACCACCGCTTCGGCGCCCGTGACGTTGCGCTCGATGCGGAAATCGTCGAAGTTGATTCGGCCTTCGGCGCCGGCGTGCTTGAGGGCGAACCGCGCGGCGCCTCGCGGCGCCACCACGAAGCTCACCTCCTGCAAGGCGCCGGGCGCGGCGGTCTGGGTAGCCCCCACGGTCAGCCACGAGCGCCCCTGATTTTCCGAGAGCTGGAGCTGCCACGGAGTGGCCGCGTCGTGGCCGTAGGCAGCGGCCCGCACGGTCACGCGTACGGCGCCGGCTGCGTCGAAGCGCATCTGCGCGCGGCCGTCGGGCTTCATCCGCAGGGCCGCGCGGCCGTTTTTTTGGTCTTGCTCGGCCGTTCCGATCAGAGTTTCCTCCAGGAGCCACGGGCCGCTGGGCAGGGTTTCTTCGCCCGTAGCGTAGCCGCCTTTGCTGCCACTGTCGAAGGTTTCCGTGAGGATGGAAGGCGCGAGCGCGGAGCGGGCGGGCGTCGAAACTGCTACCGCGGGGCGCGTCCGCTCGCAGCCGGCGGCGGAGGTCGTCAGCAGCAGCAGCAGCGCGGGGAGGAAGGGGCGAATGTTCATCGGGCCACAAACGTACCGCGGGTCTCCGGGCCGCCCCGCAGGAGCGGCCCCGAGACCCGCCGTTTGAGTTGCACCGTGGTCGGGCGTCCGCGCTACTGCGTTGGGCCGGCATCCACCGTGCTTTCGATAGAGGCCTGGATCGTCGCTGGCACCGCCGAGAGGAAGTCATAGCCCAAAAGGGTTTCCAACGCGTCCACGCTCACCCGATAGGTGCCCCACGTTGTGCCTTGTACGGTCTGCTCGTTCGGCATCTTGATGGCGATCACGCGCGTGCTCGACGTTACCCGGCTCGCGTCTAGGGTGCCAATGGGCTGCACCAGCACCACCTTCCAGGTGTAACTGGGGACCATAATGTTGCCCAGGCTACCAATCCACGAGCTGGTCGCTACCGAGCCCGTGCCGGTCTGCCCGCCTGGCCCGGCGATGATGTACATCTCGTTGCCCGCCGTCGCCAGGGTTCGGCAATAGGCTTCCAGCGTCGCCCACGGCCCTTGGTTATTCGCCGGGGCCTGCGGGACAATGTTTGTCATCTGAAACGTGACCTGGTTTTCCGTGGACGAATAATCCCGGTCATCCGACGGACACATATGCCCGCGGTCAAAGCCTGAGTTGGTGTAGTCGCTGGACGTTGCGCGATACCAGCCGGTGGGTAGCGTCTGGTCAGTGGTAAAAGTGGTCGAACGCGTCGCCGCACCCTTCCAGGCGGTGCTTAGGTGCCAGCTTACCCAGTTGGCCGTGGTCTTCGTCGTATTGTACGAGAGCGTGTACATTCCTTTGTCCATCAAATAGTTGCTCGAATTGCTGGTGCTCGTGGTGGCGCCGCTGGGATTGCCCATTCCCATATTGTCGTCGCGGGTCGCGGGGCCGCCCACGGTGCCCGCGACGTAGTCATCGAAGGTTAAGTCATCGAAATTGAGCCGACCCGTGCCGCTCACTTTACGCAGCTCAAACCGCACCGTCCCGGTCTGATTGACGGTGAAAGAGGCAGTCTGTAGACTGGCCAACGTAGTGTTGATGGTGCTGCCGACCTGCGTCCACGACGTGCCGCCGTTCACCGATTGCCACAGCTGCCACGACGAGGCGGCATCCGTGCTATAGAGTGCGTGCTTGACGGTGAGGATACCGGCGCCGTTTAGCGCGTCGAAATTCATTCGCACGGTGCCGGAAGCCGTCACGCGCACCGACTTCAGCCCAACTTTGGCATCGCCGGTCAACGCCCCGATCAGCGCGTTATCGAGCCGCCACGAGCCGCTCGTGAGTGTGATGTCGGCCACGGCGTACGTTCCCTTGGAGCCACTCTCAAAAGTTTCCGGAAAACCCGTCGCCACGGCTTCGACGCTGCTCGCAGGGCTGTACCCAATCGGCACAGTCGCTTTCAAGCGGGCCAGCTCAGCGCTGTTGTCAACGTCGGGGGTGATATCGGCACGTTCGCAACCGACTACGATAAATAAGCTCAGTGCCGCGAGGGTGCCAAGCGAACGAGTAGATTTCAGCATAACGAGTGAGGTGTGGGGTGAGGAAGAAAAATTCGCGCTGATTATGAAAAGCGCCACTAAGCTAATGTTTTATTAACTGATTATCAACAAAAAGCGTATTATCTTGCCAAAAACATAAACTATTGGCAGCATTGTACCACGCATGTCTCGCACGGCTGCCGCCGACTGCCTATCTTGCTCCCCGATGCACCGACCTCTACCCGTCATCCTGTTTTCGTTGCTACTGGTGAGCCTCGTCACGCCACGCTTGGCGAGGGCCGGCAACGAGCCCGCGCCCGCCGGGGCCCGCGCCGTCGGACTGGCCAACGCCGCCGTAACCCTCGCCGATTCGTGGGCGCTGACCAATAACATTGGCGGCCTGGGCTGGCTTACGCGCCCCACGATCGGAGTGTACGCCGACAATCGATTCGGCGTGAGCGCGTTTCGCACGGGCGCGCTGGCGGGCGCCGCGCCCATACGGGCCGGCCGCGGAGGCGTGGGCGGCTTCGACGTCGCCCGCTTCGGCGACGAGATTTACTCCGAAACCCGCGTGGGTGTGGGCTACGCCTACCGGCAAGGGCCGTTCAGCCTGGGCGTGAAGGCCGATATGTGGCAGC
>JBKJUQ010000141.1:0-3367 GCA_046590685.1 Hymenobacteraceae bacterium | reverse complement strand
GGACGCTACGAGCACAAGGCGCTCCGGGGTACACGTATGCGCAATTAATTCGTGATACCACGCGATGCCCGCGCGATCGAGGTTCGCAGTTGGTTCGTCGAGTAGCACCAGGCGGGCGTTGGCGAATAAGGCAAAAGCCAGCCGCAGCCGTTGCCGCATGCCGCTCGATAGGTCCCGTACCCGCCGGTGCGCTAAGGGACCATCGAGCTTGGCTTGCGCTACCACCTCCGCCCAACCTGCTACCCCCGCCCGCCACGGCTTAAGCTGCGCTTGAAACGCCGCAGCCTCCGCCACCGTCAGCTCGTCGGGCAGGTCGAGATAGGGGGCTGCTACGACCATGTCGCGATACAAATTGCTGGGATCGATCGCCTGACCACGAGCCGTGTACGATACGGAACCTTCCGTGGGGATAGCCCACCCGCCCAGGACTCCTAGCAGCGTTGATTTGCCCGCGCCATTGGCACCCAGGATGGCCGTGGGTTCCCCGGCGCGGAATTCATAGGTCAGGTTGCGGAACACCCACTGCCGCCCAAAACGGCGACTCAGGCCGTGGGCGATAAGCGTAAAATTTGACGCCGCTGGAGCTATGGGCGTGGTAGGCAGTGAGACCTCAGTCGGCGTCATCCGCGCTGCCACTCGCCCGGGGCGTTCGGATGACCCCGCGCCCGCTGGAACGCGCGAAGTGCAGGATCTCGTCGCGCTCCGGCGAAGGCGCCAGCTCCAGCTCGATGCGGTTGAGTGCGGCCGACGTATTGAGGCCGCTCAGGTACATCAACCGGTAGACCTGCTGAATCTCGTTGATTTTTTCGTTCGAATAGCCCCGGCGGCGTAGCCCGATAGAGTTGATGCCCGCGTAAGAGAGAGGTTCCCGGCCGGCCTTGATGTACGGCGGGACGTCCTTCCGCACCAGCGAGCCCCCCGAAACCATCGCGTGCTGGCCAATGTGAACAAACTGATGGATGGCCGTCATCCCGCCGACGATGGCGTAGTCGCCCATCTGCACGTGGCCGCCCATCTGCACGGCGTTCGCCACGATGCAGTGGTCGCCGATGAGACAGTCGTGCGCTACGTGAGCGTACGCCATAATCAGACAATCCTGACCGATGACGGTTTTCTGCCGATCGGCCGTTCCGCGATTGACCGTGACGCACTCGCGGATTACCGTGCCGTCGCCGATGTGCACGGTGGTCATCTCGCCGCCAAACTTGAGATCCTGCGGCACGGCCGCGATGACCGCACCGGGGAAAATCTTCACGTTCCGGCCAATCCGGGCGCCCTCCATGATCGTGACGTTCGGCCCGATCCAGGTGCCTTCACCGATCTCGACGTTCTGGTAAATCGTCGAGAAGGGCTCGATCACCACGTTGAGGGCGACTTTCGCTTCGGGATGAACGTAGGCGAGGGGGTGATTCATTGATAGGGGATGAGTAGGAGAGTGGATGAGTAGATGAGTAGATAAAGCGGCCGAGTACCTGCTCATCTACTCATCGGCTCACCTACTCATCATAAATTAAACGCCTTCTTTGCGGATGATCGAGGCACTCATTTCCGCTTCCATCACGAGCAAGCCATTGACAAACGCCTGGCCCTGCATCTTGGCAATGCCGCGCTTGATGGGCGCTTGTAGCTCGCAGCGGTAGATAATGGTATCGCCGGGGAGGACTTTGCGGCGGAAGCGGCATTTGTCGATGCCCAGAAAATACTGCCAATAGTTTTCCGGGTCCGGTACGGTATTCATCACCAGGATACCGCCGGTCTGGGCCATTCCTTCTACTTGCAGGACGCCCGGAAAGACGGGATTGCCGGGGAAGTGACCTTGGAAGAACTCCTCGTTCATGGTGATGTTCTTGACGGCCGTCACATTTTGTGAGTCGAGGTGAATCACCTTGTCGATCATCAGGAAGGGGTACCGGTGCGGCAGGAACTGCATAATCCGGTTGATGTCCATCACGGGCACCCGGCCCGGGTCGTAGCTCGGCACGTTACTCGTGGCGGCCTCCTTCATCTTGCGCTTGATCTTTTTGGCCAGCGCTACGTTGGCGGCGTGGCCGGGACGGGCGGCCAAGATCTGCCCTTTCAGCGGTCGGCCGACCAGGGCGAGGTCGCCGATGAGGTCGAGGAGCTTGTGGCGCGCCGGCTCGTTCTTGAAGCGTAACTCGGTGTTGTTGAGGATGCCTTCCTTCTGCACCTTCACGACGGGCTTGCCGAGCAGGTCGGCGAGGTGTTGGAGCTCTTCTTCCTGCACGACCCGGTCGACCACCACGATGGCATTGTCGAGATCACCGCCCTTGATGAGGTTCTGTTTGAAGAGGGCTTCGAGCTCGTGCAGGAAGCAGAACGTACGCGAAGAGGCGATCTCGCGCGGAAACTGCGCAAGATCGGTGATCGACGCGTGCTGCGAGCCCAGGATGGGCGAGTTGTAGTCGACCATCACGGTTACGCGATAGTCGTTGAGGGGCAAGGCTACCATCTCGACCTCGCGGCTCGGATCGGCGTAGTGAATGCCTTCAGGAATCTCGAAGTACTGGCGCAGCGCGTTCTGCTCCTCGATACCGGCGGCGGTGAGGGCGTTGCAGAAATCCATCGACGAGCCATCCATGATCGGCGGCTCCGGGCCATCGAGCTGGATGAGGATGTTGTCGAGCTGCATGCCCACGAGCGCGGCGAGCGTGTGCTCGACGGTGTGAATGCGGGCGCCGTTCTGCTCAATGGTAGTGCCGCGCGACAGGTCCACGACGTTGTCGACATCCGCGTCGACAATCGGCTGGCCGGGCAAATCGAGCCGCTGGAACTTGAAGCCGTGGTTGGGCGGCGCGGGTTGGAAGGTCATCGTGGCCACCACGCCCGTGTGGAGACCGACTCCGGAGACGGTGGCCGGTGCGGAGATGGTGTGCTGCTTATCGGTCATTGGTAATAGTGACTAGTGACTAGTGAGGAGTGACTAGTAAATGATGGGTAATGAATGCTGATCGGAGCGGCATGACTGGCAAGCGCAAGCAAAGCGCTCGTCGCAGATCACCCGGCGCTAGTCGTTTTTCTTCCGCAACTCGTCGAGTTGGCGCTGTAAGTCGGGCAGGCGCCGGAAAATGGCGTGGGCCCGCAGGTTTTGCTTGTAGTCGAACGCCGGCGAGCCTTGGATAAACGTGCCTGGCTCCTTCACCGACTTGCTCACCCCGCTCTGGGCCCCCACGATGGTGCGCGGGGCGATGGTAATGTGGCCTACCACGCCCACCTGTCCGGCCAGCGTGCAGTGCTCCCCTACTTTGGTGGACCCCGATACGCCCGTCTGCGCCGCGATGACGGTGTGGGCCCCGATTTCGACGTTGTGCGCGATCATAACCAGGTTATCAATCTTGGCGCCGGCGCG
>JBKJUQ010000089.1:0-7249 GCA_046590685.1 Hymenobacteraceae bacterium | reverse complement strand
CTCGGCTTTGGCGATGCTGATGCCCGTCACGTTGAAGGCCGTGCCGAAGTCGTTGGTGCCGGAGCCGCCTTCGCTGAGGAGGTAAAACCAGAAGTTGAGGACGCCGGAGTTATAGTGGACGCCGCCGTTGTCGCCGCTGCCGGTGAACCACATGGTGCCCAGGTAGGTATCGGGCTGGTTGTGCGCGTTGGGGTTGCTCATCGAGCGCAACGCCGTGCCGAACGACGGCAGGCAGATGTCTTCGCCGATCAGGTATTTCTGCTTGGCAGGGTCGAAGTAGTTTTCGACGGCGCAGCCCCAGATATCGGAAAAGCCCTCGTTCAGCGCCCCCGACTCATTCTGGTACACCAGGTTGGCGGTGGTTTGCATCACGGCGTGGCCCACTTCGTGGGCGCAAACGTCAATCGAGGTCAGGGGTTTGAAGGCGGTGTTGCCGTCGCCGTAGAGCATCGCCGTACCGTTCCAGTAGGCGTTATCTTCGGCGTTAGCGTAGTGCACGTAGCTCAGCAGCACGGTGCCACGGTCGTCGTAGGAGTCGCGGCCGTGGACGGTGGTCCAGTAGCCCTGGGTGGCCTGGGCGCCGAGGTGGGCGTCGAGGGCGGCGTTGTCTTTGTTGGCGTTGTCGTGCTCGGCGGCCGTCCAGTTGTTGTCGTTATCGATGAAATCGACGGCCGTGGCGAAGTTGGTGCTCTTGCGCAGGTTCAGGGTGGTGACGCCCTTGCCGGTGGCCGTCTCGCGCAGCCGGTAGCCGCTGCCGGTATTGTCGGTGATGGAGGTGCGCGCGCCCACGTAGCGGGTGGCGAAGGCAGCCCCCGGCGCATTGAGGTGCTTGATGATGGCGTCGCGCAGCACCACCTGGCCGGTCTGGGCGTCGACGTACACCCACGCGCGGCTCACGGGCTCGGCGGCGTAGATGTTATACTTCCAGGCCAGCACCACGGGCCGGTTGGCTTCGGGCTGCCGGAAGTCGCCGACCCATACCAGCTCGCCGGTGGGCTGGTAGGTGGCGTTGGGGTTGTTGGTCTGCTGCTTCAGGGCCGCTTCTTCGGCGGGTTCCTGCCACTTGTAGCGGCGGGCGCCCACGGCGGCCAGGGCGCGCTGGCGGGCCGCATCGGCCGAGAGGGCCGGTTGGGCGCTCAAGTTGTTGGCCGGGTGGACGTACGTGCCGCTCAGGGTTTCGATCCGGCCACCCCGCTCGTGCAGGCTGATGCTGGCGTGTTCCACTTTCACGCCCCGGTAGTAAGGCTGAAACCGCTCGTGGACGAAGCCTAATTCGTCGGTTTCGGTCCGCAGCAGGCGCATGTCGTCGGCGGCCGTCAGCTGCAATTGTTCGCGCAGCACGCGTTGGCGGTCAGTGGCGGGCGGCGCGTTCCGCAGCGCCAGCAGCAGGTCAGTTGCCGGCGCCACAGTGGCCCGGCTGGCGGTTGGCTGGGCCACGAGCGGCCCGGCCGTCAGCAAAAAGCCCGTCAGCAGCCCGGAAAGCAGGGGACGGCGGATGGCGGAAATTCGCTCGAAGTAGCGTGTCAGCATTTTGGTAACGGGTTAATGATGAAAGAGCCGGCCCAATCAGAGCGCTAATTACGATATTATTTGTTTCTTGTCGCGGGGCGCTGTCCCGCGCGACGTGCAGGGCTTGCGGCGGGCAGCGCACAAAAGTCCAAGCCGGGCGCCCCACCTACCTACCCGCGTTTGTCCCCATTTTGGGGATAGTGGCGATTTTTTTCGGTGCCCGTCCGCTCACGAAAACGGGCCGCCGGGTGCGGAGTCAACTGCCGCCGCCATCGGCCGCGCCAAGATTCTCAAATGCCCGACGCCATCTTCACGTCATTACAGCGCCGCCCGCCAGGTCGGCCACCGCGAAGGCGAAGCAAGCGGGCAAGTAATGGTCCCGCAACCGCCCGCCGGCTACGCCAAAACGCCGTCCCCGCCAAACAGGCAAGGACGGCGTTTTGCGGAAATACCGGACCGGTACCCGGCGGCCGAAGCCGCCTTACGCACCTTACTCCACCACCAGGCGCTGGGTGCGCCCGTCCGCGGCTTGCACCACGTACACGCCGCCCGCCAGCCCGCGCACCGCGAGGGTGGCCGTGCCGGTGGCATCGGCCACGGCCGTCGCCACGCGGCGGCCGGCGGCGTCGAAGACGCGCACCGTCGTGCCAACCGCGCACCCCGCGACCCGAACCGAAGCTGCGCCGCTGGCCGGGTTGGGCCACAGCGTGAGCGCGGCCGACGCAGCGTCAGCAGCCGTGCCCAGCGGGCGCACTCCAAAGACGAGCGCGAAGCGGCCCGTGACCGCCCCGGACTGCGCGGCCGTGAAGGCCACCGCTGGCTGAGTCGTCAGGTCGTAGCGCGTGTTTGTCAGGCGGTCGAGCAGGGCCACGGCCGGCAGGTTGGTCAGTGCCCCCACGCCCAGCGCATAGGCGCCGGCGCCGGGCACTGTCAGGGTCAGCTCCACGGTGGTGCCATCCGTGAGGCTACCCGTCGGCACGGCCGAGATCATCCCTTCCTGGCCGTTGATCAACGCCGAGAGCGTCGGCAGACCCACGTTGGGACCGGGACGGGTGGCGTCATAGGCGCCATCGAAGCCGGCAGTGGCGCCGGCCTGCTCGTATACCGTCACGGCGTCGGCTTCGGCGGCGGGGCGGCCGGCCTGCGCCAGCGTCAGGGTCAGGCGGGGGCGGGCATCGGCGGCCACGCGGCCCAACGGCACGTTGCCTTCCACCCGCAGCGCGTTGGTGAAAGAGAACGTGGTGGGTTCATTGGTACGCACGAAGAAGCCCTGGCCCACGCCGATGAGGCCGTCGGCGAGGTTGCCCACGCCGCTGGCGTTGCGGGTACGGTAGGCGCCGGTGCTGCCGCCGGTGCTGTACCACACGTACACCGACGCGTCGAGGCCGACCGGCGTGGTCAGCAGATCCCAGTCGATGGGCTGCGGGTAGCAGTTGCCCAGCAGGTGCCAGCCGGCCTTGTTGCTGGCCGAGTTGGTGCCGGTGTGGCTCAGGGCCACGTTCACGTTGCCGGTGGTGAGGGTGCCGACGAAGTCGGGCGTCAGCCCGCCGCCAATCGCTACCGAGTAGCCCCGGCCGGGCGTAAGGGTCGTGCTAAGCGTAGCGGGCGAGAAGTAGCCGGTCTGGAAGCCCTGGAAGGCCGCCGTGGTGCCGCCGCGCGTCTCGTCGTAGCCGAACACGTTGGGGTAGTTCGCGGCCGAGAGCTTGGGCGTGGGCAGCGCGTTGTAGGCGGCGTTGACCTTCGGCGTGAAGCCGGCGGTGGTCAGGTCGCTCACCGGCGCGGCTTGCACGGGGCTGCTCAGGTGGTGGTAGCTCACGGCGGTCGGGCCGCCCACGTAGCGCTGCACCACGGCCGTGTTGCCAAGTACTGCCCCGCCGTTGCCGTTGAGGACGTAGGCCGTCGTATCGGCGTCGGAGCGCAGCGTCAGGGTCTGGCCGTTGAGGTCGATGTTGCCCGTCGGGCCGACTAGGCCGGCCCCCTGCCGCACGGCCACCGCTTGCGAGAGCGTGAGCGTGCCGACGCCGTACTTATATAATTCGCGCGCCTGCGCCGGCAATCCCGGGCCGGTGATCTGGCTGCCGGTGACGGGGTTGGTGTAGAGGTAACTGGCGTAGGGCGAGAAGGTGCGCCCGCCCGTTACCTGCACGTTGCCGGTGGCGCCGGTGGTGCTGATGCCCTGCGCATCGCAGATGGTAAGCTGACTGCCGGCGGCCAGCACGAAATTCCCCGGCCCCCGGATGATGAAGCACCCAGTGCCCCGCGACAATCTGACCCGCGCTTGCAGCACCCCGCCCGCCCGCACCAGTAAGGTGCCGGTAATGATGAGGTCGCCGTTGAGGATGGCGATGCCGCCCGCCGTGATGGTGAAGTCGTGGTAAGTGCCCGCCGCGATGTCCTGCACGTTGCTCACCACCCGGTCTTCGGCCACGTCATTGACGCTGATGGTGAAGGTCTGCTCGAAGAAAAGGCCGTCCTGGTCGGTAGAGCGTACGCGGATGGCGTAGCTCGGCTGCGTCTCGTAGTCGGGCGAGGCCGTGATGACGAGCTGGCCGCTGCCGTTGATGGAGAACGCGCCGTTGTCGGTGCTGCCCGCGCCGCTCACCAGGGTGTAGGTGTGGGTGTCACCCGCGTCGGGGTCGGTGGTGGAGAAGTTGCCGATGGCGGTGCCGCCGGCGGTGTTCTCGGTCACGCTCTGCGGCGAGAGACCGATGGCCGTGGGCGCCTGGTTGGTGATGACCGTAAAGGCCACGCCGTTGGAGGTGCCGCTGGGGGTGCTGATGGTTACGGGGCCGCTGCTGGCGCCCACCGGCACGGTGGCCGTGGCGGTGGTGGCGCTGCTCACGCTGAACGTGACGGCCGCCGTGCCGTTGAAGCTCACGCCCGTGGCCCCGGTGAAATTGGCACCCGTGAGGGTGATGCTCGTGCCGACGATGCCGCTGGCGGGGCTGAGGCTGGCGAGGGCGGGGGGCGGGTTCTGGTTGAATCGCACACTCACCGAGTTGTCGCCCCGGTTAGCCGCGAGCAGGTCGAGGTTGCCGTCGCCGTCCACGTCCCCCACCACCACGCTGAAGGGGTTACTGCCCACGCCGGGGTTGGAACCGCCGCTGAAGGTGCCGCTACCGGTGTTGAGCCGTACGCTCACCGAGTTGCCGAACCGATTAGCCACGAGTAGGTCGAGGTCGCCGTCGCCATCCACGTCGCCCACCGCCACGCTGTACGGTAAGTTGCCCACAGCCACGTCGGAGCCGCCGCTGAAGGTGCCACTGCCGGTGTTGAACCGCACGCTCACCGTATTGGCGTTTCGGTTGACGCAGAGCAAGTCGAGGTGGCCGTCGCCGTTCAGGTCGCCCAACGCCACGTTGATGGGGAAAACGCCCACGCCGGGGTTGGAGCCGCCGCTGAAATTCCCGCTGCCGTCGTTGAGCCGCACACTCACCGTGTTGGTGGTCTCGCTGGCAGAGAGCAGGTCGAGGTCGCCATCGCCGTCCACGTCGCCCACCGCCACGCTGCGGGGGAAACTGCCTACGCTGGGGTCGGAGCCGCCGCCGAAGGTGCCGCTGCCGGTGTTGAGCCGCACACTCACCGTGCTGGCGGCGTAGTTGGCCGTGAGCAGGTCGAGATCACCGTCGCCGTCCACGTCGCCCAACGCCACGCTCAGCGGGTTAGCGCCCACGCTGGGGTCGGAGCCGCCGCCGAACGTGCCGCTGCCGGTGTTGAGCCGGACACTCACCGTGCCGGCGGGCGCGTAGTTGGCCGTCACGAAGTCGAGGTCGCCGTCGCCGTCCAGGTCGCCCACGGCTACGCTGCTGACGTTGAGGCCCACGCCGGTGTCGGAGCCGCCGCTGAACGTGCCGCTGCCGTTGTTGAGCCGCACGCTCACCGTGCTGCTGCCTGCGTTGGCCGCGAGCAGGTCAAGGTCGCCGTCGCCGTCCACGTCGCCCACCGCCACGCCCTCCGGGGCAACGCCCACGCCGGGGTCGGAGCCGCCGCCGAACGTGCCCGTCGCCACCGCCGCCGCCGCCGTGAACTGGTACACGTGCCGGTTGGCCGGCTGCCCGCCCGTATTCTGCACCGTGGTGGGCACTGTGACCAGCACCGTCTCGCCGGGCTTGAAATCCGTCGTGGGGTCGAAGGTGACGGTGTTGGTGCCGCCGCCGCTTACCGTGCCTTGCCCGGCGCGCACCAGCTGGCCGCCGCGTTGCAGGCTGTGGATTCGGATATTACCCGCCGTACCCGCCGAGATGGCTTGGTCGAAGGTGAGCGCCACGTTGCTGGCGCGCGGGGCATTGCGCAGGTTGCGCGTGGGGCTGAGGCTCGTGAGGCTAGGCTGGGCCAGCACCGCCGGGGCGCAGCCCAGCAGGGCGGCCGTCAGCAGCAGCCAGGGCCGCAGGGCGCGCCCCCATGGGCTGCGGGGCTGCGGGCAGTTCCGAGGAAAAGAAAACGCGTGTACCATAAAACGGACAAGGGGGTAAGGTGACCGAACGGCGCCCCGCTGAAGCCCGCCCACTGCGGCCCTCCTCGGAGTTGGCACAAAAGTCCCCCCCCCCGCCCCCGGCTTCCTACCCGCGTTTGTCCCCATTTTGGGGATAGTCATTATTTATTTTCATTTCCTCCGTCACCCGGCACCCGTCTTCCCCCGCTACCCCCGAAAAGCGCGCCCACCGTTCTCCGCCACCTACCCGCCCGCGCCGCGGGGCATTCCAGGGCTGCCCCAGCCCGCAACGCAAGCTGCCCCGGCACGAGTCATTCGTGCCGGGGCAGCTTGCGTTGCGATAAGTCCGCGATCAACTATTCCACCACCAGACGCCGCGTGGTATGGCCGATGGTAACGACATAGATACCGGTAGGCAGGCCGCGCACGTCGAGCGTGGCCGTGCCGGTGGGCAGTGGCGCCGTGCGAAGCACCCGCCCAACGCCATCGCGCAGGGTCACGGTGGTGCCGGGCTGGCCGCTTACGCGTACCAGATCATGCGCGGGGTTGGGGTACACCTCGACGGGAACGGTCGGTTCTGCGGCCGTCATCGCTAATGGTCCGGGGCGGGTACCGGTGTAGGTGAACGTGCTCTTCGTCGCCGTGCCGGCTACCGTCGTTACGGTCACGGCGCCGGTCACCGAGCCAGGGGCGACGGTGGCGGTGATCTTGATGCTCGACACCACCGTGAAGCCCGTCGCCTCGACGCCGCCGAACCGTACCGCCGAGGCGCCGGTCAGGTTCGTGCCGTTGATGGTCACCAGCGTACCGTTGGGGCCGCTGGTGGGGGTGAAGCTGCTGATAGTGGGCGCCAGAATGACCGTGAACGACGTGCCGCTCTGGGCCATGCCGCCTTCCGTCGTGACGAAGACCTTGCCCGTGGTGGCGCCCGTGGGTACCGTGGCCGTGACGCTCGTCGCGGAGTTGACGGTGAAGACCGTCGCCGCCGTAGCGTTGAACTTCACCGCGCTGGTGCCGAGCAGGTTGGTGCCCGTGATCGTCACCACCGTACCGATCGGCCCGGTGGTCGGGCTGAGGGCGGTAATGGTGGCGATAGGGTCCGTCGTCACCGCGAAGTCGGTACCGCTCAGGCAGGTGCCCGCTGGGGTCACCACCGTGAGGCGGCCCGAGGACGCCGCCGCCGGAATCGTGGCCGTGATGGAAGTCGTAGCGTTCACCACGAAGGCCGCCGCCACGCCATTGAACGCCACGGCCGTGACTCCGATGAAATTGGTGCCGGTAAGCACCACCACCGAGCCCGGCGAGCCG
>JBKJUQ010000036.1:0-6328 GCA_046590685.1 Hymenobacteraceae bacterium | reverse complement strand
CCGCCCGTTTGCTACCGAACGGTGTCCCCTGACGGGGACCAGCCGGCTTCCTTCCCGCGCATCGGCCCTGCCCGCGTGCCCCCGATCACGAGCGGACGTTGGGCCGTTCCGCGAGGTGATGCGCGTGCTGCTGGAGGAAGGCGGTCAACTGGTGCCTACTCCATACCCCTTCACACATATTGCCCCTCCGTCTCTCCAACTCTGGAGATCGAGTATCCAACCCTGGAGCACCCGTTTCCAACCCTGGAGCGGGCATCTCCAACCCTGAAGAAGGGCTTGCAGACCCTGGAGCAGCCGTTTCCAACCCTGGAGAAGCCGTTTCCAACCGTGAAGAGGCCGTAGCGGCTTGTGGAGAAGGGTAGGCGGCCCCTGGAGTGGCCGTAGCGCCTGCTGGAGAGGGCGTAGCGGGGTCTGGCGGGGGCGTAGCGCACAATTTTCGGCGGGGTTTGGCGTGTCGGAAGCCACTGCTATATCTTTCGGCCGTTTTCACCCCTAACTGTCAGCTCCGATGACCGACTATCAACAAGCGCAGCTTCGCTCGTTCAAGGCGACGCTGGGCGTTTTCGTCAACCACCACGATGCCTGGAAAAACATCCCGGCGCTGGTCAAGTACTACGGCCAGCTCGCCGACGTCGTGAGCAAGGTCGACCCCACGGCCCCCACCCAGCAGGGGGGGGCGTCGGAGCCGGTCAGCGCCGTCAAGAAGAAAACCCGCAACCTGCTCGCCCAGCGCGGCAGCGACGTTGCCGCCCTGCTCCACGCCTACGCCGACGACTCCGACAACGTCGCACTCCTCACTGAGTCCGATAACAGCTACGACACCCTGCGGCGCAAGGGCGACGGCGAGCTGCTCCGCATCGCCAAGCAGCTGCACACCCTGGCCACCACCCATACCGCCGCGCTGGTGCTCCAGGGCCTCGAAGACGACGAGCTGCAAAACCTCCACGACAGCATCGAGAAGCTCAAGGGCGAGATGGGCACCCCGCAAACCGCCATCGCCGAAGGCACTGCCCAAACCAAGGCGCGCAAAACCCACTTCCGCACCGGAATGGGCATCTACCGCAACCGCCTCGACAAGCTGATGGCGCGCTTCAAGACCCGTAACCCTGAGTTCTACAACGCCTACCAGTCGGCCCGTCAGATCATCAACACCGCCAAGCGGTCGGGCGCCGCGCCCGCCCCGCCGGTTGCCCCGTAACGCCACTCACCAGCGCCGACGCAAACGGCCGCTCCGGAAAACCGGGGCGGCCGTTTGCATTTAGTCCCGAGGCCGCCCAAAAAGCCCGAAACGCCGCGCTTTACGCCTCCCGAAACACCCACGTCACGATCCGCGGCGAGCCCGACCGCTCCTCTTCGTCGAACCACTCGCGCAGGTCTTCCACCACCAGCCCGCAGCGGCGCGCGGCCTGCGAGTAGTCGGTCAGGTGATGCACGTAGCAATCCAGCTCGCGCATCCCCGCTGCCGTCTCAAACCGCGCTTTGCTGCCCTGGTACTGCTTGAAGGGGTGCAGCTCGCCAACGTACAACCGCCCGCCCGGCGCCAGCAGCTGCGCGGCCTGGTGGAAGACGAACCCCAGATCCGCGATGTGCTCCAGAATCAGCGAGCACGTAATCAGGTCCGCCGCCTCACCCGTAAACCCCCACGGCTGCGTGATGTCGGCCTGCCGGAAGGTCACGTTCGGTGGGGCCTTTTGCTGCGCTTTCGCCAGCATTTCGGTCGAGAAGTCGACGGCCGTTACCCGTTCGGCGCGCGCCGCGAGCCACTCCGTATTCTTGCCCGTGCCGCAGCCCAGCTCCAGAATATGTGCGAACCGCCCCTTCGGCAGCACGGCACGGATCGCCTTGGCCTCCACGTCGCGCGTGCGGTTCTCCACCTCGTCGTAGGTAGCGGCCCAGGCATTGTAGGCTTGTTCGGTATTCATTACCCCGAAGGTAAGCAGTCGCGATTCTCCCCGTTCTTTACTCCACCATGAATCGCTTCCCCCACTTTCTGCTGCTGCTCGCGTTCCTGCTCACGCCGGTCGCGGCCGTGCGCGCCCAACCGGCTATCTCGGCCGCCACCGTCGAGCGCGTCCTCACCGCCCTCTCCGCCGACTCGTTGCAAGGCCGCGCGTCCGGAACGCCGGGTATCGACCAAGCCGCCCGTTTCCTCGCCGCCGAGTTCGCCCGCATCGGCCTCCAACCCTTGCCCGGCGCCACCAGCTTCGAGCAACGCTTCGACGCCTGGCGGCCCCAAACCCTTACCGCCCAGGCTACCCTCGGCGGCACCGCGCTCCCGCCCGACCGCCTCCTCGTCATCCCCGGGCAGGAACGCATCAGCTGGGCCGCCAACACCCCCGGCGCGCCCCGTGTGGTGGTCGTCGGCCCCACTGATGACCCCTGGCGCGCCTTCTGGCCCGCGCGCAAGCCCAAGGAAAATGTCCTGATTTTGCTCGATACCGTCCACCGCAAGGCCCTGCGCGAGATGGTCCGCGTCGCGGCGCACTATGGCCTGCGCGCCGACCGCCCGACCTTCTCCGCCGTCTTTCTCGTGGTGCCCGCGCCCACGGCCACCGTCGCCTACACCGTTAGCGCCACCGCCCGCATCGCGCCCGTGCCGATGCGCAACGTCGTCGGCTACCTCCCCGGCGCCGACCCCGCCCGCACCCACGAAACCGTCGTCTTCTCCGCCCACTACGACCACCTCGGCTTCCTGCCCGCCGTCAACGGCGACTCCATCGCCAACGGCGCCGACGACGACGCCTCCGGCACCACCGCCGTCGTGGCGCTCGCCGAGTACTACCGCGCCCAGCCTGCCCCCGCCCGCCCGCTCGTATTCGTCGCCTTCGCCGCCGAGGAGATCGGCGGCTTCGGCTCCCAGTATTTCTCCAAACAGCTCGACCCCGCCCAGATCGTCGCCATGTTCAACATCGAGATGATCGGGAAGCCCGCCGAAGCCGGTCCCGGCGCCGCCTACATCACCGGCTACAAAAAGTCCACCTTCGGCAAGCTGCTCAACAAAGGCCTGCGCGGCTCCAACGTCCGCTTCGTGCCCGATCCTTACCCCAAGGAGCAGCTTTTCTACCGCTCCGACAACGCCACCCTCGCCCGCCTCGGCGTGCCCGCCCACACCATCAGCACCTCCAAGATGCCCGGCGAGCACTACCACACCGTCGACGACGAAGTCAGCACCCTCAATCTGGCCAACCTCACCGCCGTCATCCAATCCATCGCCCGCAGCGCCACCGGCATCGTCAGTGGTAAGCAAACGCCTTCCCGAGTGAAGGATGCCGGCGAGCGGAAGTAGCCACTTCCTCAACAGATTCCCCTCCCCGGAGGGGGAGGGGTGGCCCGCAGGGCCGGGGTGGGGCGACCACCGCGGTTAAGGAGCAAGCCAAGCCGCCCGCCTATCCCAAGCGAACCCCCTCAGTAGCTTCGTGCCCATGCCCACCCTCCAGCACCCCGCCCTCGTCGATCTGCTTCGGATGGCGTACTCCGCCGAAAAAGCCGCCGCCTTCGCCTACCAGGGCCACGCCGCCTGCGTGAAGCCCGCCGCCGAGAAACAAGCCATTCGCCAGATCGAAGACGACGAGTGGAACCACCGTCGCGAAGTCCTCGCCCTGATGCAGCACTACGGCATCGCGCCGTCCCGCTACTACGAAATCCGCTTTCACCTCGTCGGCAAGCTCATCTCCGGTGCCTGCTACCTCATCGGCCGCTTTATGCCGTTCTACTTCGCCGGCCGCCTCGAAAGCGGCAACGTCTGCGAGTATTTCCGCATGAAGCAGTACTTCAACTCCCTCGGCATCACCGCCCACGATCCGCTCCTCTACGAGATGGGCATCAAGGAAAAAGAGCACGAAGTCTATTTCCTCGACCGCATCAAGGAAGACCGCCTCCTGCCTTTCTTCGAAAAGCTCTTCGCCTGGGGCGGCACCAGCAGCCTCAACAACATCGATCTGGAGAAGAAGTACCCGGTGGAGGAATCCGGCCACTACTGCCAGAAGAGCCCGTGAGGCTCCCGGCTCGCGTCATTACCGCTCCTGATTCTTACGCCCCGCCCGCCAGCAGCGCCGCGCCGTACGAGTAGCCTCCGCCGAACACCGTAATAACTGTCAGCGCGCTCGCCACCACCCGTTCGTAGTTCTCGGCCAGCGCGATCGCCGCGCCCGCGCACCCCGTATTCCCCAGCCGCTCGATGTTCGAGAGCGCGCGCTCCTCGGGTAGCCCCAGCGCCTTCACCACGTTGCGCGAGATCCGCGCGTTCGCCTGGTGCGGAATCAGCCAATCGATGTCGGCCACCTGATGGCCGTTGCGCTCCACGATCGTGCGCGTCACCTGCGCCATATAGTGGCACGCCCACTGGAACACGTCGCGCCCGTTCGGCATAATGATGCCCCCGGCCACCGGCTTGAGCGTCACGCCCGTCGTGGCCTTACCCACCGTCGCGGCCCCGCCCGTCAGAATATCCACGATTCGCACGTCGTTCGGTCCCACCGGCTCCTTCGAGACCAGCAGCGCCGCCGCGCCGTCGCCCCACAAGTGCCCCGCGATGGTGTCGCGCTCGTTGTTGTAGGCCGTGTTGTGGTCCGAGACCACCACCAGCGCCCGCGTCGCCTTGTTCATCGCGAAGTACCCCTGCACCAGCTCCAGCGCGTTGAGCAGCGTCGAGCACGCCGACGACACGCTCACCACCGGAATATCGGCCACGTTGACGTAGTGCTGCACGGCGTGCGCGAGCGTCACGATCGTGTCGTGCGGCGTGTACGTGCCCCCCACGATCAAGTCAATCGTGCTCAGGTCGTACGGCGCGCCTGCGCGCAGCGCCTCTACCGAGGCAATCCCCATCGAGTTGGTGTCTTCGCCGACTGCCGCTTTCCGCCGTTCCCGAATGCCCGTGCGCTCGATGATCCATTCATCCGAAAGACCATTGAGTTGCGTAAAATGCTCGTTCGTAACGACTTGGACGGGCAGGTAAGCGGAAACGTGGTTGAGATACAAGGCGCGCGAGAAGGATGGGCGGCGACAAAGGTCCGAAATATCCGCCGGTTCGGTTGCCCTAACGCCCGGGCGCGGCCCTAGGTTTGCATCGGGCGCCGCTCGCCGGCCCATTCGGTGCCCACGATCCGCCTTCACACCCCCGCCAATCCTGAAAACGCTCGCCCGAATTTTCGTCGCCTTCGCGCTGCTCGCCGCTACCACCCCGGCCGCCTCCGCCCAGAAGTACCGCACCGCCATCGGCGTTCGCCTCGCCCGCCCCGACATCGGTCTCACCATCACCCAGCGCCTCGCCGAGCACACCACCCTGGAGGTCCTCGGCTCCGCCGCCAGCAACGATCTTACTCTTACGGTCCTCGCCCGGCAGCACACGGGCATCCTCGGCCACGCCCTCAACCTCTACGGCGGCCTCGGCCCCCACATCGGCAACACCAAAGACCGCGGCAACTACATCGGCGGTACCCTCGCCCTCGGCGTCGAGTGGAAAATTCCCATCTTCCCCCTGGTCGTCTCCTACGACTGGATGCCGTCGATCTCGTCGAACAACCGCGAGAAACGCTTCGTCAACTCCACCGGCGTCTCGCTGCGCTTCGTGCTATTCAAGGAAAAGAAAGACGGGTTCTTCCGCCGCCTCTTCGACGGCAAAGGCGGCAACGACCGCAAGCCCGACCGCGCCGACAAGACGCGCACTATTTAGCTGTACCGCCAGCGCCGGTTAGTCGGCGGTCTCCAGCAGCTTCTCGTAGCAGAAAAACCGCAGGCCGGGCCGGTAGCGCAGCCCGATCTCTCCCGCGAACCGGTACCCCAGCTTCGGAAACAGGCGCTGCGTCGCGCCATTCTCCGAGTTGGTGTCGACCCGTAAGCGGTCGAGCCCGCGGGCCCGCGCCAACTCTTCGGCCTGTTCGAGCAGCGCCTTCGCTACGCCCTGGCCCTGCGCGGCCGGTGCTACCGCGAGCCGGTGTGTGACAATGGCGGGGACGTTCGGCTCCCAGTCGGCGTCGGCGTATTCCGGGTCCTGATCCATCGTCAGGGCCGCCACGCCCACCAGCGCGCCGCTGCTCTCGGCCACCCACAGCTGCTCGCGCGCAATATCCTGTTGAAACACCGCCTCATTCGGGTAATCCGCGCTCCACTGCGCATTGCCCGCCGCGCGCATCAGGGGCACCACCTCGGCTACGAGGGTAAGAATCGCGGGGACGTCAGCAGGGGCAGCGGGGCGGATGTGCAGCATAGGTTGAAGGCGTGGGTCTCGTTAAAAAACAATCGTCCTGTCATTGCGCGGAGGAACGACGAAGCAATCTGGCGCGCGCTACACGGCGGCATTCGCCGGATTGCTTCGCTCCGCTCGCAA
>JBKJUQ010000539.1:0-1475 GCA_046590685.1 Hymenobacteraceae bacterium | reverse complement strand
GAGGGTGTACTTCTTAAAGCAGTCGTAGTAGTCTTTGCCGCGGTAGAGGCTGAAACCGGACTCGTGGGGGGCTAAGCCAAGGCAACGGACGAGTAGCTGACGGTCGGAGGCGGAAAGCTGCAACTCTACGCCCGTACCAGGGAAAAGGAGGCTTTGCAATAGCGTCGTTTCCTGATCAAGCGTGAGGTAGTTGGCGGTGGTAAAATCGTAGGGCTCCGCGATCAGGCGATTGCCGGCGGCGCGATAGCCGCGCCCGACGAGTACCCGACCGAGGGGCGGTGCCAAGGCCCGCCGATTGAAAGCCGGCGCCTGCCGCACGGGCTGGCGGCCGACGGGATAGAACGTGATAGGATTGGTGTGGCGGTTGGCGAGGGAATCGCAGCCGGGCGTGAAGCGATTAGTGATGCGCGCGGTGGGCATCTGCCACGCCGCCAGGCGCTCGTGCAACTCCTGCTGGCCGACGAACTCATAGAGGCGGTTATAAGCCTCGTTGTCGGAGACGAGGAGCATTCGACGGATGTAGTTACCGACGCTGGCGACGTGGTCGGGGTCGGCGGAACGCGGGTTGCGGACGGGCGTCTGGCACCGGTACGCCACGCCGGTAGCCATCGGGGTGGCGGGCGTGACGCCTTGGGCTTCGTAGCGATGCAGCTTTTCGAGCGCGGCAATGCAAACGGGCAGCTTGACAAGGCTGGCGGGGTTGAAGTACCGCGTGGCGTCTACGTGCCAGACGTGGCGGGTAAAGCGGGGGCGGTTCTGCGCGTCGCGGTCGATTTGGGTGTAGATGATCTGGAGGCCTAACTCGTCGGCTTTGCGGAGGATGGAATCGAAGCGGGCCGATTGGGCGCGGAGGAGACTGTCGAGGAGGGGGGAGTCAGGCGCGCTCGTGAAATCCCGCAACCGCGCAGCCTCGCGGCGCGGCGACGGGCTGCTGTAGGGGGAGCCATTGAGGAGCAACCCGAGGAGTATAGTGGAGATAAATCCGCGCATCGCTTGCTGCCAGCTCAAACACCAGCTTCTTTGGTTGGCATCCTCCCCATTGAAGCTGCGGCGTAACAGGATCAGAGGGGTACCGGCGCAAATATCCCGCGTACCCAGCCAATAGCTCCCGCGACTCGCCCTGACGGCTGAATTACCCCGACCACCGGGCGCCACGGCGGTTTGCGGCCGGCGGCGGCCGCTGTAGGGGTTCATCTATCCCCAGTAAGCACCGGCGGCAGAATTAACCCACAGAAAATCCTTCGCCCGGTACCAGCCGAGCGAAGGATTTTTTGCCTTACAACTGCTGGCCTTTACTGCACGATGCGCCACACCACCGGCGTATACACGGGCACCCGCGTCGAGCCGGTGAGGGCGGCGGCTTTGAGGCCCACCCGGGTGCCCGTGGGAAACGGCCCGAGCGTGACATCGACCCCGGTAATCGCCTCCCACTGATTTTCGGGCAGGGTGGCGTCGGTGGTGTAGCGCCAGAGCGT
>JBKJUQ010000528.1:0-11020 GCA_046590685.1 Hymenobacteraceae bacterium | reverse complement strand
GTGCGCAGATCAGCAGCGGCACTCCGCACCACCAGCGTCTGGCCCAAATGGACCTGGGGCGAAGCCAAGCCGTTCCACTCCGTCAACCGCTTTACTGATACGCCGAAGACGCGCGCTACCTGAAAGAGATTATCGCCACGTTGAATAGTGTAGCCCGTTGCACGGGCGCTATCGAGCTGCGTCGGGCTGAGTCCGGCCACGGCCGCAAGCGGCGCATTGGGCTTCGTCGGCGCGGCCGCGGCAACCACCGGGTCTGAGTCAATCTTTGCGGGCGCTGGGACTGCGGCCGGTACAGCTTCCGTTGGCGCAGAGACCGGGGCTGCGGGAGCTTCCGCGATGCTCGTGTTATCCGCCACCACGGGGGGCGGACTCAGCAGCGGTGCTATCGGCTTCACGGCGCGCCACACGACCAATCCTTGACCAGGGCGGACCACTGCCCGGTTCTTGAGCCGATTCCAGGCGCGCAACTGGCCTACGGTGCAGCCGTTTTTCCACGCCACACGCTGCAGCGTTTCGCCCCGTCGTACCACGTACCGGTTGGCTTTGTAGATGGGCTTGTTGGCCGCGGCGGCGGAATCGGTCACGAGAGCCACGGCAGCGGCCGGCGCGGGCCGGCACGCGGCATACATATCCGTGCGGGACAGTGCGTCGAACGCGAGGCGCTTATCAGCCGGAATATGCAGCGCATAGCCAGTTGCGGCACCGGGCAGAAGCGGCCGCCGCAGCTCCAGATTCAAATCGTGGAGCGTTTTGGTGTCAAGGCCCAGCGCGGTGGCGAGCTTTGCCACATCAAAGGGGCCGTTGACGCGCACGGTATCGGTGGTCACGGGTAACAGCACATTCTCCGCCACGATGCCGTAGTCGGCCGCGTGATTCATTGCGTAAACGACGGCCGTAAACGACGGCACGTACCCGCGCGTCTCCTGGGGCAGGTAAGGGAAGATCGACCAGAAGTTTGCCCGGCCGCCAGCGCGCTTGATCGCGCGGCGCACGTTCCCGGGTCCGCAGTTGTACGCGGCCAGGGCGAGCTCCCAGTCGCCGTTGAACGCCCGGTTGAGATTGCGTAAGTAGCGGCAAGCGGCGTCAGTGGCCTTTTCCGGGTCCCAGCGCTCATCCTTCCACGAGTTGATGACGAGACGGTAATCAGCCGCGGCTTGCGGAATGAACTGCCACAGCCCGACCGCCTTGGCGTGAGAAGCAGCTTTGGGGTTCAACGCCGACTCTACCACCGAGAGGTACTTGAGCTCCGGCGGCATTCCGTACTGCGCGAGCTTGCGTTCGAAGAGCGGGAAGTACAGGTGCTGACGCTCGAGCATGCGGCGTGTGTACTTCGGATTTCGAACGGTGAAATATTCGATGTACCCCCGCACGTACGGGTTGTAGACCAGCGGAATCTCGCGCTGCAACGCCTTCAGGCGCGAGCCGATCTGACGGCTGCGCATCTGCGCAGCCGTATCCACCACCTGCACCACGGCAACGGGCGCCACCAGCGCTGGCAGCATCGGCCCCACGAACGAGGCTGGCGCGAGCGTGGCGGAGTCAGCAATGAGGCCCGTTGGCAGCGCGATGGCATTCGAATCGGATGGCGCGGCGAGCAAGGCGCCTACCGGCTCGGTGGCGCGACGCCCGATCCGGGGATCCGAAGGGTCTTCCTGTGCCCGGGCCGGGGCCGCAAGCAAGGCCAGTAGAGCGGTGCCGGTAAGCAGGCCGGCGGCGAACGGGAGTCGCTTCGTCATACGGTCGAGGTGCGAAGGAAGTGGAAGAAAAAAGAAAGCGTCCAAGGGCCGTTAAGCCGCAGCCGGCGCCGAAACGTTCACGGGCGAGGCGGGCGAGGCTAGGGCCAACGCGTGCGCCTCGCGGGCAAACGCCAACAGAGCGGCCTCCCCGAAGGCCGGGCCGATAATCTGCAAGCCTAAAGGCAGGCCCGATTCGTCGGTGCCCATCGGCACCGAGATGGCCGGTACACCCGCCAGTGAAGCCTGCACGGTAAAGATGTCGGCCAGGTACATCGCCAAGGGGTCCTTGGAGTTCTCGCCGAGGCTGAAAGCAGCCGTGGGCGCGGTAGGCACGAGCAAAAAATCGAATTGCTGCAGCAGCTCGGTGGTTTGGTCGCGGATCAGGCGGCGCACGCGCTGGGCCTTGGTGTAGTACGCGTCGTAGTAATCAGCCGACAGCACGAACGTACCGAGAATAATCCGGCGCTGCACTTCCGGCCCAAAGCCTTCGGCGCGCGTCTTCTTGTAGAGCGATTCCAGATCCGTCGCGTTCGGGGAGCGGTAACCGAATCGGATGCCGTCGAAACGGCTCAGATTCGACGACGCTTCGGCGGTCGTGAGCAGGTAGTACGTCGGGACGAGATATTCCAGAATCGGCAGGTCCACGGCCTCAACCGTATGGCCGGCGGCGCGCAGATCCGCCAGCGTCCGCTCGAAAGCCGCCCGCACGGCGGGGGCAAGGCCGGGGCTTTCGAGTGCGTCGCGCAGATAGGCGAGGCGGCGCGGGCCGGCGGGCGTCAGCAGCTCCGAATAGGCGGGTACGTCGCGCAGGGACACCGTGGCGTCGAACTCGTCGGGGCCAGCCATCACCTCCAGGAGCAGCGCGGCATCATCGACGGTTTTGGTGATTGGCCCAGCCTGGTCGAACGACGACGCGTAAGCAATCAGCCCGTAGCGCGAGATGCGGCCGTAGGTCGGCTTTAGGCCCACCACCCCGCAGAAGGCTGCCGGCTGGCGCACGGAGCCGCCCGTGTCGGTGCCGATGGAAGCCAGGCACATATCGGCCTGCACCGCCACCGCCGAGCCACCCGACGAGCCACCCGATACCCGCGTGGGATCGGCGGCATTGCGCACGGGGCCAAAAAACGACGTCTCATTGGAAGCGCCCATCGCGAACTCATCGCAGTTCTGCCGCCCGATCACGATCACGTCGGCGTCGAGCAGCCGTTGGACGGCCGTACCGGTGTAAAGTGCCGTGAAGCCATCGAGAATCTTCGAGCTTGACTGCGCTTTGTGCCCATTGTAGAGCAACACGTCTTTGAGACCGATCACCATCCCGGCCAGCTTGCCGGCCGTGCCGTGCGCGAGTTTCGCATCTACCTCAATGGCGCGCTGGCGGGCCTCGTCGGCGTAGACTTCCAAGAAAGCGTTGAGGTGCTCATTAGCCGCGATGCGACCCAGATAGTGCTCCACCAACGCCACGCACGTGAGCGTACCAGCAGCCAGCTCGGCGCGGATCTCGGCCAACGATTGATACGATTTGAGCGCTAGGGTCGCGGGGGCAGTCATCCGGTAATTCAACAATCAGTCGACAGTCAGTCGGGAAACGAAGCTGCAAGTTAGCCCCGGAGGGGTTCATCCAAGGAAAAGGAGAAGGTAAGCTACCGGCCCGTCCGCCAACAAACTCACTGATAGGCTTGTCTGGTTGTCACCAGCAGCGTACGCCCAATGGGTTGGCCATTACATTCGATTTAGGCGCCTGACGACACGTTTTCGTTCTACCAAATGACTCTCGCCGAAAAAGGTCCAATCCAGGCCGCGCCTACGCTCGTGGCTCCGTTAGAAGGTGTTTCGCGCACCGTGCAAAGCTGGCCAGGCGTGGCCGCTTACGTCCACTGGCACCTACACTACGTCGGTGAGCGAATCGACGGCACCGATTTCTACGTCGATGGCGATGAGCAGGAGTTAGGCCACCTGCACCTGGATGGCGAGCAGCACTTGGCCACCCCGGTGGCATTGGGCGAGGCGCTGGTTGCGGCCGGATTGGCGCGGCCATTTCCATATGGCGGCCGGGAGTACGCGGGCTGGACCGTTTTCCGGATCCAATCCGCCGCCGATGCCCGCCACGCCGAGTGGCTGTTTCGCCTCAACTACGATTGGCTGCGCGGCACTCCAGTAGCAAAATTGCTCGCCCGGGTGGCGACCTACGGGGCGAAATCCAGTGAATAAAGAAATTACAGCTCATCCACCGTCAAACTCACCGCGCCCTTCGCCACGAGCGTGGCGTGAATGGATTTCTCGGTGAGGTACAGCGCGCCCGGCTCGAAAGTGGTGAGCTTGCCGCCGAGGCGCAGGCCGGGGGGCAGCGCGCCGGGCGCAGGCTTATCGAGAAAGCCCTGAATAAGGCTGCGCGCTTGCTCCAGCTGACCTTTCACCGGGAACGACACCTGTTGCTCCAGCCGCTGGCGGAGGTTGCCGTGCAGCAGCCAGTCGGCGGCGGTGAGAAGGCGGTCGCGGGTGTCGAGAGTGAAATCGGCGTTGCGCAGGCGGATGGTCTGGGTGGCGGCGTCGTAGTAAGGCGTGGCTTTGAGATAGACTTTCCCGACGAGCTTCTTGGTAAAAAAACCCGCGTGGGTTTGGCCGGCCACGTCGAGCAGCAGCACGAGCTGCTGGCCGGCGGCACTGATCGCCACGTCGTGCACCGTCAGCTGGTCCTGCGCGTTAAAGGTGAAGGTTTTGCCCGCCAGCTGGGCCCGGGCCAGCCGGGTAGCTTCGGGGTAGGCCACCTCGCCGGCAACTGTTATCTGGGCGTCATCGGAAAGGCGCGAGTCCGTGAGCAGCGCGGGGAGCGTCCGGTTGACGATCACCTTCGGCTTGGGTCCGGTGAGGGTTTCGATATAGGAAGTGACGCCAACGCGCAGAAACAGCTGACCACCTTGCGCGCGCAACGGTGAAACGCGTAGCGCCTGCGGACTGATCAGCAGCCACGTCTGCGAGCGCGCGTCGAGCAGTACGGGCTGTTGTAACTCCGTCCAGGCGCGCAGCAGCGGCGCGCGCAGGGTGAGGCGCGCGGCCAACTCACGGTCGAGGCGCGCGCCGATGTCGGCTAGCTGGCGCCGCAGGGCCGGCTCAACAAACCGCGCCAACCCAATGGTGAGCGGCCCCAGGTGAAGCTCTGGCCGCTGGGCGCCCCACTCAAAATCGACCTCCGAGGCCGACAGCACGCGGTAGTCTTCCCCGAGGCGCACCCGGCTGTTGGTTTTGGCCACCAGGTCGAACTCCGTTTCCTCTACCCGATCAATCTTCGGGCACAGCCGGCACGGCTCCCACAGCCAGCGGCCTTTGGCCTTGATGCGGAGCGGCAGGCGCAGGCGCAGGCGGTCGTCAGTGCCGGTAAGCTCCAGCGGCGCGGCCTTCGTGACGGTGACGGCCACGTTGTCGCCCTCCAGGTTCTCGTCGCGGTACAGTACGCCGTTTAACTCGCGGTTAAGTCGGTCGGTGAGGGCTTGTACGGGTACCGTGATTGGGACGCTCAGCGTCGAGAGCTGGCGCTCCAGTCGCGGGGCGACGGACGCTTCGGGTGCCGGCGCGGAGCTTCCAAGCTGAGTGGTTTGCTCGCAGGCGCTGAGGCCGGTGAGCAGCGCGCAGAAAAGAAAGAGATGGCGAATCACGACCGCAAAGGTCGGCCGCTCGCGCTAGGTTCTACGGAAGTGCCAGCGTTTTTTCCGGATCTTGCCGGCGCGCAGGGCGGCAGCGAGGTCGGCATCATCCGTAAAGACAAGGCGCGTGAGGTACGTTGCTTCGACGCTCACCGCGAATTCCTCCGCCTCAAACGGCCACGGTGTAATCACAACGGGGGTCGGTTCGTCGGCAGTCGCCACCAGCTCGCCACCGGCGCCCACGCCGGGGCGGTGGCAGTGGTACCCTTTACCGTCGGGGCCCCGCCCGACTTCGAGTTGCCGCTCGTCGTCGGGCAGCTCGGTCATACACAGGATCAGCGACAGGCGGTCGCACCATTGCATCAGGTCGTACGCGGCTTGCGCGGCTTTCTTGGTAATGTGCAGCCCCTGCCGGCACGCCTCCTGCGTGGCGCGCTGCTCGTCGAGGAAGGCGTCGGTGGCGGCGCCGTGGTGGCCGCGCAAGGGTTCGTACAGGTTGGAAATGTGTAAGGAAGTCAGCAGCAGTCGCCAGCGCCCTTGAAACCGGGCTTGAGCCACCACTCGTTGCGCTTGATCAAGGGAGAACGGCACGAGCTTGAACGGCGCCGGCGCGCCCGCCGGGGTCAGGCCGTTCGCGCCGGTCCAGGGGTCCTGACCGTCGTCGTGTTGGGCCAGCGCGGCGAGCGTTTCGTCCCATCGCTCGGGCACGGGCCGCGCGGCGGCCCGCCAGTGCGCGCCCAAGCGGGCCGCCAGCAAGGCGTGGGCCTGCTGGTAGATACACTCCCAGCCGTCGGGAAGCAGGTTGACGATCATCTCTGGAGGGTTAGAAGGTGGGAGGGGTTGAGGGCGGGATGGTTGGAAGGGTTAGGAGAGTGCCTTTTTCGTTTTCCCACCTCTACCCTACCACCTTCTAACTCTCCAACCCTCCTTTACACCAGCGCCGGCAAGTGTGCGAGCATATCGGTTGTCATCTTCGCCAGATCGAACTCGGGCTGCCAGCCCCAATCGGCGCGCGCGACGGAATCGTCGATCGAGCGCGGCCACGACTCGGCGATCGCCTGGCGCGTGGGGTCGGGGGCGTAGCTGACGCGGAACTCGGGCTTGTGGACCTGAATGGCGGCGGTGATTTCCTCCGGCGCGAAGCTCATGCCCGCCAGGTTGTACGACGAGCGCACCGTCAGGCGGGCCGCCTCGGCGTGCATCACGTCGAGGGTCGCGCGGATGGCGTCGGGCATGTACATCATCGGCAGGGTGGTGCCGGGGTTGAGGAAACAGCTAAAATCCTCGCCGGCCACGGCCTTGTGGTAAATATCGACGGCGTAGTCGGTGGTACCGCCGCCGGGGAGCGTCTTGTAGCCGATCAGGCCGGGGTAGCGAAGTGAGCGCACATCGACGCCCCACTTGCGGAAGTAGTAATCGCACCAGCGCTCGCCGGCGAGCTTCGAGAACCCGTAGACCGTGTTGGGGTCCATGATGGTGGTCTGCGGGGTGAAATCGCGCGGGGTGGAGGGGCCGAAAACGGCAATGCTGCTCGGCCAGTACACCCGGCCCACTTTGAACTCGCGCGCCGCTTCGAGCACGTTGAGCAGGCCGTTCATATTGAGGTCCCACGCCAGGTGCGGCTTGGCCTCGCCGACGGCCGAGAGAATCGCGGCCAGGTGGTAAATCTGGGTGAAGCGGTACTGCTGCATCACGCGGGCGATGCCGTCGCGGTCGAGTACGTCGAGCGTTTCGAACGGTCCGTCCTGCACCAGATCGAGCTGACGCGGCATGCGCACGTCGGCGGCCACCACGTGGTCGTTGCCGTAGCGCTCGCGCAGGGCCTGGGTCAACTCGTAGCCCAGCTGGCCGCTGGCGCCGATGACGAGAACATTCTCGGGGCGATACGTGCCGTTTTTGGTGCCCGGTGTGGGCGCGGTTGTGGGAGCGGAGGCCATCGAAACGCGGGGTTGATTGGTGGAGGTGGAAGAGGCAGACAAATCTACGCAACCTACCGGGGCCGTAGTTTTGGAATCTGCCGCGTAGTACGCGGCCCCGCCGCCAACCGATGGAATTTGACGACTATCTGCGCCGCCGTCGCCTCGACGTAGCCGCCTTCCGCGCCGCTGAGCCCGCCAGGGCCGCCCAGTGGGAAGCGTGGTACTCCCAGCTCCACCCGGACAGCTTTCTGTTGCAGGTGAAGATGGTGCTCAACGACGTGCGCCGCCGCTACCACCTGGCGGAAGCCCCCGCTCCTTCCCCACCCGCCGAAGGAGCCGCGCCGCGCGCCGCCGGCCGCCGCGCCCGGCCCCTCGGCCCGCAGACTGATTTAGTCATTCTGGACGCTACCCAGGCCACTCAGGCGTCGATGGTACCTGAAACCACTTCCGTTCACTATCCATCGACATCGATGGACCCCGAAAGCAGTCCGGTTCAAGGTCCATCGACGTCGATGGTGCCCGAAAGCAAACCGATTCAAGGTCCATCGACGTCGATGGTGGCCGAAAGCAGTTCGGGTCAAGATCCATCGACGCCGGAGCCCCTCGCGCCGGCCACGCTACCCAAACCACCGCGGCCGCGCGCCGTCATCCGTCGCCCCGCCGCACCCGGGCCACCCGCGCAAGGCGCCGAAGCCGATCCGGGCTCGCCCCCGACTCCGACCGAAACGGGCTTGTGGCAGCCAGCCACCACCGGTTCGGCGGTGCCCGACGGCCCACCCGTGCCCCCCGAAACGCCGGAGCGCCCCGGCCCCGACGTGCCCGAAGCCACGCCGGGCCGGCCGGAGGCAGCGGCCCCGCCAACAAGCCGCCCCGCCCGCCCCCGCCCTATCCTTCGCCGGCCGCCGCCGCCCGAATCAACCCCGGAAAACTGAGACCCGAACCGGGGCAACCTTTACCTCGCTTCCCCGGCCTTTTCATCTTCACCTACCCCTATTTTGCTGATGGCTTTCTTTACCCGTGCCGCCGCGCTGCTCGCGCTCGTGCCCTTTGCCGCCACCGCCCAATCGGGGCAGTCGGCCCCACCAACGAAACCTGCTAAGCCCGTTGATGCGAATGACCCCATCGCCCGCATCCGGGATGAAGGAATGAACCGCTCGCAGGTGATGCAGACGCTCTCGTACCTGACCGATAACATCGGCCCACGGGTCACGGGCTCGCCCGCCCTCAAGCGCGCCAACGAGTGGACCCGGGATGAGCTGACGAAGTACGGCCTCCAGAATGCCAAACTCGAAGCGTGGGGGCCGTTCGGCCGTGGCTGGACGCTGACGAGCTACACCGGCGAAGTGCTCACGCCGCAGGTGCAGCCGTTGCAGGCCTACCCCAAAGTGTGGGCGCCGGGCTGCAACCTCCAGAACGCCGAAGTGGTGTGGATCAATGCCACCACCGTGGCCGAGCTGGAGCAGTACCGTGGCAAGCTCAAGGGCAAAGTGGTGCTTTCCGGCCCGATCCGCGAGGTGAAGCCGCACTTCGAGCCCGAGGCCACGCGCAGCACCGACAAGGAGCTGCTGGAGCTCGCCGACGCCCCCGACCCCAACGACAACAAGCGCCCCACGGGCGCGCCCACCTCGCCGGAAGCCATCGGCCGGATGCGGCAGGCCAAGAAGCGCTACTTCCTGGCGGCCACCCGCGCCCAGTTCTACGTGCAGGAAGGCGTGGCGCTGATTCTGGACCCGAGCCGGGCCGGCGACGGCGGCAACATCTTCGTGCAGCAAGCGTCGGCCGCCTTACCGGTCGACACCACGTCGATGGAGACGATGTACAACTCCGGCGCTCACGTCTGGGACCTCAAGCCGCCGACCGTGCTGCCGCAAGCCGCCGTCAGCGTCGAGCAGTACAACCACCTGGTGCGGATGCTGCAAAACGGGCAGCCGGTGCGGATGAATGTGAAGACTGCCGTCGAATTCCACGACAAAGACCCGATGCAGTATAATACGGTCGCCGAGATCCCCGGCACCGACAAGAAGGACGAAGTGGTGATGCTCGGCGGTCACCTCGACTCGTGGCAGGGCGGCACCGGCGCCACCGACAACGCCGCCGGCGTGGCCGTGGCGATGGAGGCCGTACGCATCCTTAAAACCCTCGGCCTCACGCCGCGCCGCACCATCCGGGTAGCGCTCTGGACGGGCGAAGAGCAGGGCATCTACGGCTCGGAAGCGTACGTGCAGCAGCACTTCGGCGAGACGGTGAAAGAGGACGGCGCGGCGCGCGCGGGTGGGCCGGCGCGCGTGACGGTCAAGCCCGAGCACGCCAAGCTCTCCGCCTACTTCAACCTCGACAACGGCGCGGGCAAGATCCGCGGCGTGTACATGCAGGGCAACGACGCCGTGCGCCCGATCTTCCGCAAGTGGCTCGCCCCCTTCAAAGACCTCGGCGCCACCACCCTCACCCTCGACAACACCGGCGGCACCGACCACCTGTCGTTCGACGCCGTCGGGCTGCCGGGCTTCCAGTTTATTCAGGACGAGCTGGAGTATTTCAGCCGGACCCACCACTCCACCCAGGACGTCTATGACCGTGCTCCACCGGAGGATATGAAGCAGGCTGCCACCATTATGGCCGCCTTCGTGTACCAGACCGCGATGCGCGACGAGATGCTGCCCCGCAAGCCTATCACGGTGGTGAAGGATGCTGCGAAAGTAAAAAGCGGGAAGAAGTTGAAGTCGTAAGAAACAGGTAGCCGGCACCGTCTCGGTGCCGGAGTTAGCTGAATGCCAAGCAGCGCGCTACCTCCGGCACTGAGACAGTGCCTGCTATTATGCTACTCCTTCCTACCCCTGCCGCGCCCCGCACCCGCCGCAGAACTTCTGCTCGGGTGTAGTGGCCGCGCCGCAGTCGGCGCAAAAGGCGGCTTTGGGCGCTACGACGGCCGTGGCTGTTCCGCAGGCGGCGCAGAATTTCTGGCCGGGGGTCACGCGGGCGTGGCAGCTGGGGCACTGCGCCACGGCCGCACGGCTCTGAAAGTCGAGTCCTTTGGTGTAGTCGGTTTCGCGGGTCTTTGTCTGAATCTGCTCGCGGGCCGCCTGGGCTTGCTCGGCGGCGAGCTCTTCGTGCTCGTCGGGCGCGCAGGTTTCGCAGAGACCGGCTTTGTGGTTCCAGCAGATATCGGGGCACACCCAATGGCCGCACCGGGAGCACTGCTTAAAGTACTTCTTGCCCGCCACCACGGCTTCTTCCAGCGCCTCGTCGTGGGCCTTACCGCCCACGGCGCGTTGCATCTGGTAGGCGGCGTTCTCGGCCTGGTGAAACGCCCCGCCGAAAATGCTGCTGGCCGCGCTCAACAGGCTGCCGGCCAGGCCGATCTTACTGGTTTTGTATTCCGACATATGCCCGTTATGACACTTGTCGCAGTGAAACTTGAACTGATACCCCTTATCGGTGGAGAGGTCATCGTAATTGGCGACAAACTGGATCATTGGGTGCGGGGAATTGCGGGGAAGGCGAGAAACTGACGAGTGAATTTCACCGGAAATATACCACCAAGCGTCGCCGGACTGGTTGTTCTGCCCCGCTACGCCCTACGCCGACGGGAATCGGCAGGCGGCGGTGTAGGGGAATTAAGAACAGGACTTACGCAGCGCGTGGTACCTTGAGGAAAATACCTGCCTATGTTCAGCCAAGCGAAGTACATCGATTACCTGCTCAGTACGCCCTCAAATTACACGTGTAC
>JBKJUQ010000243.1:0-33839 GCA_046590685.1 Hymenobacteraceae bacterium | reverse complement strand
GACGGCATAGTTCGTCGGGCTCTGCGCCATCCCGCCCCCGGAGGTCGTCACGTACACCCGGCCCGTGACGGCCGTGCTCGGCACCGTCAGGGTAATCTGGGTCGTGGAGTTGATCGTGAAGCTACCCACGGCCACCGCCACGTTACCAAGCTTAACGCTCGTCACCCCCGTAAAGCCCGTGCCCGTCACCACCACCGACGAGCCGCGCAGGCCGCTGGTCGGCGACAGGGCGGTGATCGTCGGCGCCGGACCGGCCAGGATCGTGAAGTTGCCCGCGCTGGTCACGGTGCCGGCAATGGTCGTCACAGTGATCTTGCCCGTCGTGGCCCCCACCGGTACCGTCGCGGCGATCTGCGTGGCCGAGTTGACGGTGAAGGAAGCCGCCGCCAGGCCATTAAAGGTCACGCTCGTCGCGCCCGTCAGGTTCGCCCCCGCGATGAGCACCACTGAGCCCACGGCCCCACTGGTGGGCGCGAAGCTCGTGATCGTTGGCGGCTGGATGATCGTCAGGCTCGTCGCGCTCTGGGCCATTCCGCTCGGGGTGGCCACGTATACTTTGCCCGTCAGGGCGCCGGCCGGCACGGCCGCCTGCACCTGGGTGGCGCTCAGCAGGGTGAAGGACGCGGCGTTGACGTTGTTGAAGCGCACCAGCGTAGCGCCGGTGAAGTTGGTGCCCGTGATGGTCACCACCGTTCCGGCGATCACGTTCGTGGTCGGCGTGAAGCTCGTAATGGTCGGAATTGGTCCGCTCGTGACCGTGTAGCTCGCGACGCTCGTGGCCGCGCCAGCCGTATTGCTCACCGTCAGCGGGCCCGTGGTAGCGCCGGTTGGCACCGTGGCCGTGATCTGGGTGGTCGAGTTATACGTCTTTACTGCGTTGAGGCCGTTGAAGGCCACGTTCGTGGTGCTCGTGAAGTTGAGGCCCTGCACGAGGACCACCGAGCCCGGCGCGCCTTGGCCAGGCGTAAAGCTGCTGATGCTCGGCGCCACCGTGAAGGTACCCACCGACGTGGCCGTACCCCCTGGCGTCGTCACGCTGAGCTTGCCGGTCAGGGCCATCGGCGAAACGGTGGCGCGGATGGTCGTGGCGTTGACGACGGTATAGCCGGTAGAGAGCACGGTGCTGAATTTGACGGCCGACGCGCCCGTGAAGCCCGTACCCGTCAGGGTCACGACCGAGCCGGGCACGCCGCTGGCGGGCGTAAAGCTGCTGATCGTCGGCAGCACCTTGAAGAGCGCTACGCTCAGGGCGGTGCCGCCCGGCGTGGTCACGCTGATCTTACCCGTCGAGGCATCGGAGGGCACCGTGGCCGTGAGGCTGGTGGCCGAGTTGACCGTGAAGCTCGCGGCGGCTACGCCGTTGAAGAGCACGGCCGTGGCACCGGTGAAGTTGGTGCCCGTCACCGTCACGCTCGCGCCCACTACGCCGCTGGCGGGCGTGAAGGAGGTAACGGTTGGCGGGGTTCCCGTGATCACCGTAAACGAGTTCGCGCTGGTGGCCGTGCCGCCGGGCGTGGTGATGGCGACTTGACCGGAGGTCGCGCCAGCGGGCACGGTGGCCGTAGCGCTCGTGCTGCTTCCCACGGCGAAGGTGGTCGCGGCGGTGCCATTAAAAGTCACGCTGGTGGCGCCCGTAAAGTTGGTACCGGTCAGCGTCACGCTCGTGCCCACCGCGCCCGATGCGGGCGTGAAGGAAGTGATGACGGGGGCCGACACGACCGTAAAGCTCGCCGCGCTGGTACCCGTACCATTGGCGGACGTCACGCTGATGACGCCCGAGGTAGCGCCGGCCGGCACCGTGGCCGTCAGCTGCGTCGCCGAGTTGACGGTGAAGCTGGTCGCGCTGGCGCCATTGAACATCACGTCGGTTGCCCCCGTGAAGTCGGTTCCGGTCACGACGACCGCCGTGCCCACGGGCCCGCTGGCGGGCGAGAAGCCCGTGACGGTCGGCGCGGGCAATACCGTGAAGCTGGCAGCGCTGGTAGCCGAGCCGGCGTCCGTCGTCACCGTGATCTGACCGCTGGCCGTCCCGGCCGCGACAACCGCCGTAACGCTGGTTGCCGAGTTGACGGTGAAGCTGGCGGCGCTGGTGCCGTTGAACGTCACCGCCGAAGCGGTCGAGAGCAGCGTACCGGTCAGCGTTACGCTGGTGCCGATAGGTCCGGAGGCGGGGGAGAAGCTCGTCAGCGTCGGCGCCGCGCAGGTAGCGTTCAGCGCGAAGTTGCCCTTGGCGCCCTGGTAACCGCTGACGAAGATGTAGTACGCGGTGCCTGACACCGACGTGAACGTGACCGTGGAGGTCGTCGTACTCGCGCTGCTCGCGCAGGTCGCATCATCATTGCCCACCACGCAGGTCAACGCCCCACACGTACCGGTGAAGACGAATAGCTTGGTGTCGTAGTTCGTGCTGGCGCTGCACGTAGTGAGCGTGACCGAGCCGCCCGTCCCGTTGAAGCGGTAGAAGACGCCCCCCGAAGCCGCATCCACGGCGGTGGTGCAGGAGCCGATGGGGTCGCCGGTGCTCGTCGAGTTGGTCGTGGTGCCGAGCACCGTGCTGCCGCAGGCGAGCACGGGCAGGCTGGCGGCCGTGCACAGGTCGTTGGCCGGCGGGTTAGTAGTAGTGAACGACGCCGCGCTGGTGCCCGTGCCCAGCGGCGTGGTGACGCTGATGGGGCCCGTCGCGGCGCCGGCGGGGGCGGCCGTCGTGATGGTCGTCGCGTTGACGACCGTAAACGTGGCGGCCGTACCGGCAAACGACACGGCCGTAGCGCCCGTGAAGCCGGTACCCGTCAGCGTGACGCTGGTACCGGTCGGGCCGGTGGCCGGGGTGAAGGAAGTGACGGTCGGCGCGGCCGGCACCGTAAAGGCAGTGCCCGAGGTCGCGGTGCCATCCGGCGTCGTCACCGAGATCGAGCCGGTCGTCGCGCCCGCCGGCACCGAGGTGCTGATGCTGGTCGCGGAGTTGACCGTGAAGCTGGCCGCTGTCCCGTTGAATTTCACGCTGGTGGCGCCCGTCAGGTTAGTGCCGGTCAGCGTCACGCTCGTCCCCGCCGCGCCGCTCGTGGGCGAGAAGCTGCTGATGGTTGGCGCGTTCGCGCTGCCGGGCGTGATGCTGAAGTTCGCGTTCGAGACATCGAAGAAGTAGTTATCGGCTGCCACTACCATCATCCGCGCCGTAGAGGTGGTGACGTTGGGCAGGGTGACCGAGGCCGAGCCCGAGTTGGCCGCCCCGCTGGCTAAGGTGGTGGGGTAAGTCAGACCGCCATCGGTCGAAAGCAGAATGTTGACCGTAGCGCAGCTGATGGGGCTGGCGGTAGTACCGGCCACGTTCCAGCTCACGGTCGTCGTACCCGATAAGGAAACGGCCGTGTTAGGCGCCGTCACGGCGAACGCCGCGCCGGTGTTAACCACCGTCAGCGTCAGCACGCCACTGTAGTCGACGCCGCCGACGATCCGGCTCAGCGCGGCGCTGAAGTGCTCGTCGCGCACGGTGCACCGGAACTTAAGGCTGCGGGCCACGGTGGGCAGCTTATCGGCGTTGTTAGTCGTATTGGCCAGCAGGGTGGCGAGCTGCGGGAAGTAGCGGGTCGGGCTGGTGGTGGCGTTGAACGAGCGAAACAGCGGGTAGGCCGCGCTCGCCACCTGCGTGGCCGTCAGCGTCACGGTAGCACCCACGTCGACGTCTTCCCAGTTGTAGGTCAGCGCATCGCCGTCGGCATCTGAGCCCACGGCCGTCAGGCGGAAGGGCGTGCTGGCGGGGATGCTCCGCGCGGCCGGGATGGCTACCGTCGGCGGCGTGTTGCCGGTAGCGGCGCTGGTGTAGCACGACTTGCTGGCCAGCGTCGCGCGGATCTCCTCGTAGCTGGCGTAGCAGAAGTAGGCGTTGGAGTTGGGCTGCACGTCGTCGGTACCGCAGATCCCCGCGTACGCCATGATGGTAGTACCCGAGCCGGGCTCAATGGCGGTACTGGCGTTGCGGTTACCACCGCCACAGCTACCGGCGGAAGAGTTGAAGGTGTGGTTGGCGCCGAGCTGGTGACCCATCTCGTGCGCGACGTAGTCGATGTAGAACGCGTCGCCGGAGGGAGACGGAGAACCGGTTTCGCCTTGGGCTTTCTGGCCCGCCGTGCACACCACGCCAAGGCCGGCCAGACCGCCGCCGCCCGTACTGAATACGTGGCCAAGGTCGTAGTTTGCCGACCCGATGACTGCATCAATCCGGGTCTGGTTCTGCGACAGCAAAGAGCTGGGGTTATCGTTGGTGTAAGGATCGGTCGCCGCGTTGGTGAAGACGAGCGACGAGTTATTCGCCACCAGCGACAGGCGCACGGCGATTTCCTTCTCGTACACGCCCGTCACGCGGTTAACCGCCGTCACGATGGCCGCCTGGCCACCCGACACCGTGCCACCGCCCACGGCAGCCGTGTACTCGCCCGTGGCGGCGACGGCCGTGCGGAGCGTCCGCAGCTGGGTTCCGACGCTCACCTGCACGCGGTTCGCGATCGGCCCCGCGGAGTTAGGTACGCTGGCCGGAGCGGCCACACTCCCTACCACGCCGCACGCATCGCGGTTAGCAAACGCCCGGGCGCTGATGTCGTGCTTGTAGTACGCCACATAGTGGGCCTGATCGGCGTGACTCACGGGGTCGATGTACACCGTGCCCATCGTGGGCGACAGCACTTGGGCGTGGAAGCCGAGCGACGTGATATCGCACCGTAGGGTAGCGGTAGGGTCGTCGAGGCCAATGCCTGCGTACGTGCGGAACGCGGGAAATTGGGCCGCTAAGCCGGGCTCCATCACTGGCGACTCCACCAGCTGAAAGCGCTGGCTGCCCCCATCGGGCATCGGCAGCACCAAAACCGTTGGTGCGCCGCGCTGAGCCATCCCCTCGAGAGGGGCCGTGGCTACCGCCTGACGCAGGACCGGCACATCGATCGCAAATGAGCGGTATGCCCGCAGAAAGGGCGTAAACGATGAAGCGGTGGCAGCGGTACGCGCCGCGGGTGTATCGCGCCAGACGGCGCGGTCAGCTTGGGCACTAGCAGCTGTCAGGCCCGCCAGCCAACCGCCGACGACCAACAGGCTCCAGCGACAGGAGGAGAAGTAACGCATAAAACGAGATGTTTTTAATAGCAATTGACAAAAATAAGTCATTAATTATGACTTCTCGCATCATTCGCCTATAGTTTTTGAGATCTCCTAACATAAGCGCCATTTCCCTGCGCCGTAACCTATCGCTCCGGGGCGCTTGCAGACCGCTCATTCCCGTGGCTCCAGGCGCCGGGGCGTTGCTTTGTAGTCCGCCTGCCTTTTCATTCTACTATGCTCACCAACCGCCAGCTTTTTCTCCGTCACCAGGCTCAGACCTCTCCTACCCCGTTGCTGCTCGAAATCGCGCGCGCTGAGGGCTGCTGGATGTATGGTCCGGACGGCGAGCGCTACCTCGACCTGATTTCGGGCATTGCCGTCTCAAACGTTGGCCACCGCCACCCGCGGGTCCTCGCCGCGATCCACGAGCAGCTCGACAAGTACCTCCACCTGATGGTGTACGGCGAGCTGGTGCAGGCTCCGCAGGTGCAGCTCGCCGCCGCGCTGGCGGCCACTCTGCCCGAGTACCTGGGGTGCGCTTACCTCGTCAATTCCGGCTCGGAGGCGGTGGAAGCGGCTCTGAAGCTCGCCAAGCGCCTGACGGGCCGGGCCGAGCTGGTTTCTGCTATTGACTCCTACCACGGCGCTACTCACGGCGCGCTCTCGGTTACGGGCAACGAGGGTTTTCGACGCGCCTTCCGCCCGCTCCTACCGGGCGTGCGCCAGATTCGGTACAACGCGTTTGATGACCTGCGTTTCATCACCCGCTCCACCGCCGCCGTGCTGCTCGAAGTGGTACAGGGCGAGGCGGGAGTCCGCGAGCCGCTGCCGGGCTACCTCGCCGCGGTGCGGGCGCGTTGCACCGAGGTAGGCGCGCTGCTGATTTTCGACGAGATCCAGACCGGCTTCGGCCGTACCGGCACCTTTTGGGGCTGTGAGCAAGAGGGCGTCTGGCCCGATGCTCTCGTATGCGCCAAGGGAATGGGCGGCGGGATGCCCATCGGGGCGCTGCTATCGAGCCGGGAAAACCTCGCCGCCTTCACCGCCGACCCCGTACTCGGTCACATCACCACCTTCGGCGGGCACCCGGTGAGCTGCGCGGCCTCGCTGGCCACGCTACGCGTCATTCAGGACGAGCAGCTGCTGGCGGATGTTCCCGCCAAGTCGGCGCTATTGTGCGCTGAGCTGGCGAGTATTCCCGGGGTTCGCGCGGTGCGCGGCCGAGGGTTGCTGTTGGCCGCCGAGATGGATTCCTACGCAACGCTCAAACCGGTCATCGACCGCGCCCTGCTCGGCGGGGTCCTGACCGACTGGTTTTTATTTTGCGACAATTCTCTGCGCGCCGCCCCGCCGCTCACGATTAGTGAGGACGAGATTCGGTTCGCCGGTCAAGTGCTGCGCGCCAGCTCATTGAGTGATTGAGTGATTGCCAAGCCGTCGCGATGTACGCGATGCCAAATCACTCAATCACTCAATCTGAAATCACTCAATTCCACCCTTAGTGGCCGGGGTAGTGCAGGAAGGCGTGCGAGTCGGCCTTGATCTGCTCGCGCGTCAGACCGTCTTTGACGCCCATCGAGATTTTGCGCACCAGCAACGCGACGACGGCTTTGCGGAAGCCCAGGCGCTGCGCCATCGACGTACAAAAATCCATCTCCGCATCGTCCACGATGCCATCGGCGAGCATCATATCCACTAGATCGAAGAGCTGATCAAAGCGCTCGTCGTCGTTATCGGGGATGAGCAGATGCTCTTTGGAGGCATTTGCCACCAGCGTCCGGACGTCGTCGGGCTTAAGACCGTGCTTGCGGCCAACCGTGATGATGAAGTTCATCTCGGCCTCATCGACGTGACCATCTGCCTTGGCGAGCGCGCCCAGATTGAGCAAGTGGCTTTTTAGGCGCTTCGTTTCGTCGCTTTCGAAGAAAGAAAACATACGGGATAGGGGACTTGAAAGGGCAAAAAATTAACAACCTGGCAACCGAGGCCGGGCGCTCGTTACGAAGGAAACAAATAAAGGGGTGCCGGACCGAAAATAAAAGTTGACCACCCGAGTCCGGCGTCTTGGCCGTGCGGCCCGGAGCGGGGCCGTACTTTGCAGCCTTGAACGCCCGCGACCGGTAACGGCACGGGCGCTACCGTAAGCGATACAGGACGAAATGAAACGAATTGCAGTGTTCACCTCCGGAGGCGACGCGCCGGGAATGAATGCGTGTATCCGGGCGGTAGTCCGGACAGCCGTTTACCACGGCATCGAAGTGTACGGCGTGCTACGCGGCTACACGGGCCTCATCAACGGGGAGTTGCTGCGGATGGACTCGATGTCGGTCTCGAACATCATTCAGAAGGGCGGCACGATCCTGAAGTCGGCCCGTTCGGCGGCGTTTATGACCCGAGAGGGCCGTGAGCGGGCCTACAATAATCTGCTCAACTACCACATCGACGGCCTCATCGCGATTGGAGGAAACGGGACTTTCACCGGCGCGATGACCTTTTTCGAGGAGTTTGGGATCCCGACCATCGGCGCGCCCGGCACGATCGACAACGACCTCTACGGCACTGATTTCACGATTGGCTACGACACGGCCGTTAATACGGCGCTGGAGGCGATCGATAAAATCCGCGATACGGCTGACTCGCACGAGCGCGTATTTTTTATTGAGGTCATGGGCCGCGACTCGGGCTACATCGCGATTCCCTGCGCGATCGGCGGCGGTGCCGAGCTGGTACTGGTGCCCGAGCAGCGCGTAACGCACGAAGACGTAATCGAAACGCTGCGCAACGGCTTCAGCCGCTCCAAAACGTCGTTCATCGTGGTGGTGGCCGAGGGCGAAACGGCCGGCGCGGCCGTCGCCGAGATCGCCGCCCGCGCCAAAGAGGCGATTCCGCAGATGGATGCGCGGGTGTCGATCATTGGGCATATTCAGCGCGGCGGCTCTCCCACGGCCGCCGACCGCCTGCTCGCCTCGCAGATTGGCATCGCGGCGGTGGAAGCACTGCTCGCCGGCCACAAGAGCGATATGGTGGGCGTAGTGAACCGCGAAATTTGCCTCACCCCGTTCCAGCAGACGATCTACCGCAAGAAGAAGATCAACCAGAATTTCATGAAGATGGTCGAGATTCTGTCGATCTAACCTCGATCGTCAGGCGGCCACGGCAGGCAGCGGGCCAGGCAGCGATGCGGTTGAGCGGTCACAGCACCCGCAGGATAGGCGCCACGCCCTCTTCGGGGTGGAACCAGTGAAACCGCGTTTCGCGCCGAAACCACGTGGTTTGGCGCTTGGCGTAGCGGCGGGTGTTGCGCTTGAGCAGCCGCACGGCCTCGGCGTAGTCGTACGCACCGGCGAAATGCGGCCACCACTCCTGGTAGCCGACCGTCTGGAGCGCGTTGAGGTGGCGAAGCGGGTGGAGGGCGCGGGCTTCAGCTTCGAGGCCGTGCGCCAGCATCTCGTCTACCCGCGCGTCGCAGCGAGCGTAGAGCTCCTCGCGCGGCCGGTCTAATCCAATAAAAACTGTCCGCCACGGTCGGGCCGCTTCGGCGGGCACGGCGCGGTAGCTCGAAAACGGACGTCCCGTACCGAGCGTCACCTCCAGGGCTCGCAGCACGCGCTGCGGATTCTGACGGTCAATGACTGCCCACGCGACCGGATCGAGGACGCGCAGCTCCGCCACGAGGGCGAGGAGCCCTTCCGCGGCGAGGCGGGCCAGGAGAGCCGGCCGCAGCGCCGAATCGACGGCGGGAATGGCGGGCAGGCCATCGGTCAGCGCCTGCTGATAGAGCCCCGAGCCGCCCACGGCCACCACCACCGGCAGGCGCGGAAACAGATCGTCGGTCAGGAGCCGCACGGCGTCGGCGGCGAAGCGGCCCGCGCTGTACTCGTGCCGCACCGAGTGCGAATCGATGAAATGATGCCGGACGCCGCCTTGCTCCTCCACGGTCGGCTTGGCCGTGCCGACGCTCAGCTCGCGGTAAAACTGGCGCGCGTCGAAGGAGATGATCTCGGTGCCGAGCCGCTGCGCGAGCGCGACGCTCAAAGCCGTTTTGCCCACGGCCGTCGGGCCGGCGATGAGGAGGAGGGTGGGTTCGATGGCGAAAAAGCGGCTGCGTGAGGCAGCAAAGCTATCGGACGGGCGGCGGTAGCTTTGGGTCTATGCTGAAACGATTGGTATTAATAAGCGCGCTGCTGGCGCCGTTGGGAGCGAGCGCACAAGCCCTGCTCGACTTGTTCCGGATGGGCACAACCGTCGCGTTGATGGCAGGCAGAGACGGCGCCCCCAGCGACCCGACTCCGCCCACCGAGCTCACCTGGGATGCGCCCGCGTCATCGGAAGACAAAGCCGTCGCGGACGAACGCAGCGCCGCCCGGGCGATCACCAACCTCAACGTCCTGATCAAAAGCAATCCCGACAGCGCCTCCCTGTACCTCACGCGGGGCCAGCTCCAGGGCCGCCTCGGGAATGGCAAAAAGGCGTTTGCTGACTTAGTGGCCGCCCAGAAGCTGGGCAGCCGCGAGCCGCTCCTGAACCTTTACTTGGCGCAGGCGGCGCTGCTGACGGAACAAGCCGCCGCAGCCGAAGCGTACCTACGTCAGCAACGCACGCTGACCCCAGCGCGTCCCGAACCCGATGTATTTGAAGCGCGGTTGTGGCTGGCCCGGCCAGGCATTCTGTCGCAAAACTGCAAGCAAGCGTTGCTGTGCCTGGAAAAAGCCGTCGCCCTGGACTCCACTAATCTCCCCGCCCGGCTGCTGCGCGGCTACGCTTATTTCGCGACGAATAAGTACGCTCCCGCCATTCGCGATTACCAAGCCATACTCGCCCAAGAGCCCACCAACGAACGCGTGCACTTTTACCTCGGTCAAGCTTATCTGAGTGCCGAAAACACCGCCGCCGCTTGTCCGCACTTCCGGCAGGGAGAAGCCTTCGCGCCGACCGAATCGCGGTGGTACGTGAAAAAGTATTGCCGCTAGCGCAGAGTTGGCGTCTGGGTATGAGCCTGCCAAGTTGTAGAGTTGCCTCGATGCATCTCTATGGCTTACCCCTCCCCCACCGCTTCCCCAAAAATCCGCGTCACCTCCCCGCTTTCCCGCTCCCAGTTCCAGACTGGCGCTGCGCGGGCGCAATTGGCGGCCAGGCGAGCGTGGTAAGCCTCATCGGTGAGTAGGCGATTGAGGGCGGCGGCCAGAGCGGCGGGCGTCAGGTCGGGCACGAGCGTGGCGACTTCGTGTTCCTGATTGAGCGCGCGGTACTCCGGGAAATCGACGCAGACCTGTGGCACCCCGGCCTGCACGTAGTCGAAGAATTTGTTGGCGAGCGAGTAGTAGTAGCTCAGGCCGTGGTTTTCGAGCAGCATCGTGCCGACGCGGGACGTGCGAGTCAACTCCCGCAACTCCGCCGGCACCACGAACCCGCGGAACTCGACGCGGCCGCGCAGAGCAGGATCGGCCGCCACACGGGCGCGCAGCGCGGCCGACAAGTCGCCCTCGCCGCAGATGATCAGTCGGGCTGACGCCTCCACGAACGGCAGTGCATCAAGCAGCTGTTCCAGACCCCGCCCCACGTTGAGGGCACCCTGGTATAGGATGAGCGACGAGTGACGAGTGGCGAGTGACGAGTTGACCGGCGCACTCGTCACTCGCCGCTCGTCGCTCGTCACTGGCACATTGCGCACCACGCCGAACGGTCGGCCGTAGCGACTTTCAAAAACCCGCGCCAGCGCCGGTCCCACCGTGTAGGCACGACTGGCGCGCGGCACGGCGAAGGCTTCGATCCAGCGCCAAATCCGCTGGATGGCCGGCCGAGCCACCACCTCGGGCACTTCGGTGAAGAGCTCGTGGGCGTCGTATACCCACGGGCGGCGCTTGAGCCGCGCGGCCAGCCAGACCGGCAGTACCGTGTCCAGATCGACCGCGCCGTAGGCCGCCGGCGCGGGCTGGCTTAGCAGAAACCACGCGAGCCGCAGCGTGAACTCCAGGTAAAAAAGCTTACCCGCGTGCCACCGGCAGCGCAACCGATGCTGGGCGTAAGGCAGATCCGTGGCAAGTGGGCGCGAGTTGGGCAGCATCCGCCCCACGAGCAGCACATCGTACCCCGCAGCGGCGAGCGCGGCGCTCGTGCGCGCCATTCGCTGGTCGTAAATAAGGTCGGTAGTAGCCGTGAGCAGGAGCCGGGGGCGCATTCGGCGGGGGCGCGCGGGGCGCGGTGAAGGGTGCCGGCGGGCCGGTTCGGAAGTTCGGGTGCAAATTACGGGTCGCTCCGGCCGCCGGAGTCTACTGGACGTCTTGTTTTGCCGATGCTCGATTCTACTGACTCCCTGCCACTCCCTCCCCATCCGCTGCCGGACGAGCCCCATCCGCAGGCTTTAGTAGCCACCGAGCTGCTTCGGCTAGCCGACGAGCTATGTTCGCCCCCCGCAGACCTGCGCGTGGTATGTACCTCGGCCGGGCTGGCCCTGGCACACCAGGTTGGCGGCGCTGGCGCGGGTAAGCTGATCAACCCTGAAGCGCTCATCTCCCGCCACGCCGCCCTGTGGGTTAAGGGGCCGGTTAGCGGCACTTTGCCGGCGAGTCCTGACGCCCCACAGCTGCTGGCTTACCGGAGTCGCCCGGTCACGCTGGCCGGCCAGACGCTGTACCTCGTGGAGCTGCACGTGCTGGCGCCCCCGCTCCTCGATGAAGCCGAGACGGCCCTTCTCACCCCCGCCGATCTACCCGAGCTGCTGCCGGCTGATCTGCACGGCGAAACGCAACGGCTTAGCTCGGTCATCGGGCTCGACAGCACCTACCGAGCCGTTAATAGCGCCATGGAACACCTGCTGGCGCTGCCAGCCGCCCAGATTGTGGGGTGGCCCGTTGGGCAGGTGCTGCAGCTGTCAGGGCAGGAACTCCATAACCTTGACCAAGCATTGCAGCTAAGTGTGCGGGGTGTCCCGCAGCACCTGACGTGGTGGTATAGCCCCCCACACCAAGTACCGCCCGTGACGGCGGACGTCACCTTACGCGGCGTCCGGTACGAAGGGGAAGTAGCGGTTCACGCTGTCACCCGGCTACTCACCGACCCGCACGACCCCATCCACGCCGCGCATTTGCGCAATTCGCAGCTGGAGCTGGCCAATTTCCTGCTCAGCACCGCCAACCGGTTTCAGCAGCCGGTTCAGCTTCTCGAATTTGTCCTGCAGCAGCTCGTGACGAAGTCACCGGTGGCCGGGGGCGCACTTTACGCTTACAATACCGACGCGCACCGTCTCGAGCAGCTTTTCGTCTTCGGGGCCGATCATTCCGTCAGCTTCCCCGCCTCCCTGGCACTACGCTCGTCGCCCGCTACTATCGCGCGCCTGAGTCAGCGCAAGATGCGCGTGGCGAGCCGCGTATTCTCCACTGATTTTGCGGCAGCCGGCGTCCCGGAAAGCAGGCTCGCCGTGCTGCCGGTATGCTCCGACGAAGCCCTCCACTACGTCTTGGCGTTCACGCTGCCAACGGCTGACGCGGGCCAGCACGGCTGGGTAACGACCTTGTTGCACCTCATCAGCGACGGGCTAAACTCGGTCGTCACGCGGGAGCAGCTGCGCTCCGAGCTGGCCACGACTGAGCAGCGCTACCAGCTATTATTCAACTCCTCCGCCGACGGCATTCTGCTCACCGATGGACGCCGGGTGCTGGAGGCGAACCAGACGGCGGCCGATCTGCTGGGCTACTCCCCGGCGGAGCTGTTGGCGGCCCCCGACGCGGCGGCGTTGCTGATCGACATCGACCCCCAGCAGCAAGGAGCGATGGGGGTACCGCCGACGCTGCGTGAAATCGTCCGCGCCACGCGCGGCACCGGCGCGGCCCACACCTTCGAAACCCACTTACGCCGCGCCGATGGCACCCGCCTCACCGCCGAAGTGCGCGTCCGCCCGGTACACCTGAGCGGGCGGCTGGTGCAGGTACTCATCCGCGACATTGGCGAGCGCGTGACGGCCGACGAAGCCCTGCTGCGGGCCGAAGTACTGCGGCAATCGGCGCGCGAGCTGCGCAACTTACTGGGCACGCTCAGCCTCACGTACGTGAGCTTCGATACGGAAGCGACGATTCTGGCCGTCAACGATTTTTTCGTTGAGCTCACCGGCTACGCGCGCGAAGAGTTGCTCGGCCGCAACTACTTTGAGGTGTTCGTGCCCGATCCGATGGCGCGGGCGCAGCGCATCCAGCAGTTCTTCGAAGAAGTTTTTCGCTTCCAGCGCATGGAGGAGAACTACGAAAGCACGATCTACACAAAAGCAGGCGAGCGGATTATCATGCGCTGGAACCGGTTGTTCGAGCGCGATGAGAAGGGGCAGATTCAGGCCACGATCAGCATTGGCCGCGACGTGACGGCCGGCATCCTCGCCGTGGAAGATTCGCAACGCAGCGAGGCGCGGTTTCAGGATCTGTTCGACAATGCCCACGACCTGATTCAGCATCTTTCGCCCGACAACCACTTTCTGAGCGTGAACCGCGCGTGGCACCAAACCCTCGGCTACGCCGAAGCCGACCTGCCGGATCTCACTCTCCCCGACATCGTGCACCCGTACCACTCGGCCAAGCTGATGCACCAGCTACGCGCGCTGTACCGGGGAGAGGAAGCCGGCCAGGTAGAAACCGTACTCCTGACCCGCGACGGTCGCCCGGTCCACTTGATTGGATCGGTATCGCCGCAGCTCCAGGATGGACAGATCGTGGCGGCCCGCCTGATTCTGCACGATATCACGGAGCGTATCCACGCCGAACGGCTCCAGAAGGCGTACTACAGCATCGCGAACTTAGCCATCAGCGCCCGCGACCTCGACACGCTCTACGGCGCCATCCACCGCGACCTGAGCCGGCTGCTCGACACGCACAACTTCCTCATTACCCTCTGCGACGAGGCCCGCACCCGCCTGACGCTGGCGTACTCGTCGGACGCGAGTCTGGTTGGGCGAGCGGTGGGCGAGGCGAGGCCGTTCGGGCGCGGAGTCACCGAGTACATTATCGAGCAGGGCAGCCCCGTGCTGCTACAGCGTCGCGAGCTGGAAGCGATGACCGCCGCGGGCACGCTTCAACTCCAAATGCGCGTGCCGGAAGTGCTCGCCGGGGTTCCGCTCACGGTCGGGGGGCGCATTATCGGCGCGCTCACCCTCGTCGATTACACCAACCCCGAGACGTACCAGCCCGCCGACCTCGATGTGCTGTATTTTATCTCGAGCCAGGTAGCGCTCGCCATCGACCGTAAGCGAAATGAAGTTCAGCTTCATCGCCAGAACGCACGGCTGAACGCCATCTTCGAGAGTGGGTCGCACCTGATGTGGTCGGTGTCGCCGATCCGCCGCCTGACGGCCTATAATCACAACTTCGCCCTCGCCTTCTTCAACCAAGATCAGCTCGGCGCCCCGGAGAACGCCCGCAACGGGGTCATTGACGAGATTGGCGTACAACTCGACCTGCGCCTTGTGCTGGCGCAGAACGAAACCCTCTGGGAGAACGAATACGCCGCGGCGTTCGCCGGCGAGGCCCGCCAGTTTGAGGTCCGCACCGTACAAACAGACGGAACGGAAGCGTGGGCCGAAATTTACCTCAACCCCATTCTGCTGCCGGATGGTACGCTGGAGGAGGTTTCGGGTATCGCGCACGACATCACCGAAAAGAAGCTTACTCAGCTGGAGCTGACCCGCCAGGAGGAACTGTTCAGGGGCATTTTTGAGGCGTTTCAGGACGTGTACTATCGCTCCGATGCGGAGGGGCGCCTCGTGCTGCTATCACCATCGGTACAAGCTAACTTCGGATTCGCCGCGACAGAACTCGTCGGCCAAATGGGGGAATCCTTTTTTGCCGATGAGACTACGTACCAAACCTTCCTCGACGAAATCCGGCGCGACCGACAGGTGCGTGGGTTTGAGGCTATTTTCGTCGACCGCAACGGCCTGACGCGCGATGTACTCATCAATGCCCGCCAGCTCACCACCGCTACCGGCCACCATGTCGGGATGGAGGGCCTCGTAATGGACATCGGCCCGCTCAAGCAGGTGCAACACGATCTGTTGCTCGCCAAGCACGAAGCGGAGCTGGCGCTGCACGCCAAAACGCAGTTTCTGGCGAATATGAGTCACGAGCTGCGTACGCCGATGAACGGCATCATCGGGATGATCGAGCTCCTCGACCATACCGTGCAGACCCCCGTTCAGGGCGAGTACGTCGATACGCTGCGCCGCTCGTCGGACGCGCTGCTCGCCATTCTCAACGACATTCTCGACCTGTCGAAAATTCAGGCCGGCAAGCTGGCCATCTCCCTCGCCCCGGTCGACCTGCTCGACGTTCTGGCGAAAGTGAAAGCGCTGTTTGCGAATCGCGCCACCCAAAAATCACTTTCCTTCACCAGCGAGGTCAGCTCCGACGTGCCGCGCTTCGTGGAGACTGACGAAATGCGCCTGCTCCAGATTCTCTCGAATCTGGTTTCCAATGCGATCAAATTTACCGCGCGCGGCGGCGTCAGCCTAACGCTGCGACTGGGTGCGCCGAGCAAGGAGCCAGACGGCGATTCTCCTACTCAGGAGTTGCGCTTCGAGGTGGCCGACTCGGGCATCGGCATCGCACCCGACGACGCCCTGCGGCTCTTTACGGATTTTACCCAGCTCGACACGACCGCGTCCAAGGTGTTCGGTGGCACGGGGCTGGGGCTCTCTATCTCCCGGCAGCTAGCCGATTTGCTCGGCGGGCGCATTGGCGTAGAACCGAACCCGGCCGGCGGCTCGATTTTTTGGTTTACGATTCGCTGCCGCCCCGCCGATGAGGCCACCGGCCGCCGCTGGGCGGCCGAGCGGGAGCACAGCCATACCCGCCACGCGCAGGGTCGCTTCACGGACGCGCCGCCCGTATTGCTGGTAGATGACAACCTGGTGAATCAGACGGTCTCGGCGCGGCTGCTCGAGCTGCTTGGTTGCCGCGTGGACGTCGCCGCCAATGGCTTCGAGGCGTTACGGCGCCTCGCGGAGCCGAGCAGCCCGCCGTACGTGGTGGTGCTGATGGACATCCAGATGCCCGAGCTCGACGGGGTTGAGACAACGCGCCTGGTACGCCAGCAATTCGCCGCGGCGGGCCGGCCCTGCCCCCCCGTAGTAGCCATGACGGCCTATTCCATGCAGGGCGATGCCGAGCGGTTTCGCAGTGAGGGGTTCGACGATTATGTCGCGAAGCCGGTTACCTCGCGCGAGCTGTTTGCCACTATCCGCCGACAGGTGCCGGCATTGGCAGTGGAAGCCGCTTCTTGGTCAGCCCGCCCCGATACAGTAGCGGCGCCCACCGACCCTACGCCAGCCAGCGCGCCGGATGCCGCGCCCGACCTTACTCCGGACCCGGCGGTGCTCGCCCAGCTCACGGAAGTTGGCGGCGAAGAATTCGTGCGGCAGCTCTTCGCCGATTTTGTGACGGAGGCTGCGCCCCAACTCCACCAGGCCGCGCTTGATCTGGCCGCGGGCCGGGTGGGCGAGCTATTGGCTCCTGTTCATCAACTCAAAGGCGCCAGTAGCCAGCTGGGCCTCAACACGATCGCTGACGTGGCCCGGCGCCTCGAACAGCGCGTGCGTAATCCGGCGACGCAGCCGGCCGAGATTGCGGGCGATTTCGATCAATTGCGGGCGCTGTTTACCACCTTTGCCGCTACCTACCCTCGCTTTCTGCCGCCGGCGGCCTAGCCCGCTGGGTGTCCCGCTCACGTATTTTCTCCAGCTTACCTTTTTTCCCCCTCCGCTGCCATGGCCGTACCCACGATTCTAATCGCTGAAGACTCTTCCGTAATCCTGACGCTTACCAAGAAGATTCTTGAAAATCAGAAGTACGCCGTCGTGCTCGCCAAAAACGGCGCGGAGGTGATGCGGCAAGTCGCCAGCCAACACCTCGACGGGATTCTGATGGACATCAACATCCCGGTCCAGAACGGTTTGGAATGCACCCGCCAGATTCGCGCCCACCAGGATCCGCGCATTGCCAGCATTCCGATTATCGCCGTCACGGGCAACGCGGATAATTATTCAGAGGAAGACTTCCGTGCCGCCGGGGTCAACGCGTATCTACCCAAGCCGCTCGATTTCGATCGGTTGGTGAAGATGGTGCGGGAGCTGTTTTAGCAGGCGGCAAGTTGAGGTTTCTGATAGCCGGTGGTCAGCCGCTGGCCAAAGATGATCCCGCACGCGCTCCGATGAAATACACCAAAGGCACTCTAGCCCGACTTGAAGACGTGTTCGCCGAGTCTGACTACGCCCTTCGTTACGAGAAGGGCCAGTTTCAGGCAGGTTATTGCGTCCTGCGCGAGCAGCGCGTCGTACTGGTGAATACGTACTTCCCGCTTGAAGGCCGTATCAATTGCCTGCTGGAGCTGCTACGCACCCTGCCTGAGCTTCGCCTCGACCATCTGACGCCGCGCAGTCGCGCGCTGCTGGAGACGGTCCGCGCGGCAAAGCAAGCCGAGTGAACGGCGCCGCATCAGTCGTGCCGCTGCTTATTTTTCTTCGCTTCCGTCCGTTTTTGTCTTTCCACTTCTCCCGATGCAGGTCACGTTTCTGGGCACTGGCACTTCGCAGGGTGTTCCCGTTATCGGGTGCCGGTGCGCCGTGTGCCGCTCAGTCGATTTCCGCGACCAGCGCCTGCGCGTGGCCGTCCACCTGGCAGTGGCGGGGCAGAGTCTGCTGATCGACGCGGGACCTGACTTCCGGCAGCAGATGTTGCGCGCGAACATCTGCCGGCTCGACGCCATTCTGCTTACCCACGAGCACAAAGACCATACGGCCGGCCTCGATGATATCCGCGCCTACAATTTTGTCCAGAACCGCGCGATGCCGCTCTGGGCCGAAGCGCGCGTGCTGGCGCAGGTCCGGCAGGAATTCGCCTACATTTTTGCCGCGCACAAATATCCCGGCACGCCCAGTATCGATCAGCACCCGATTGAGCCCGGACACTCCTTCTCGCCCCTGCCGGGCGTGACCGTGGAACCCGTCCGAGTGTTTCATCACCAGCTACCGGTGCTGGGGTTTCGGATCGGCGATTTTGCCTATGTGACCGACGCCAACGCGATCGCGCCCGAGGAGCTCTCGAAGCTCCGCGGGTGTGACACCGTCGTGCTCAATGCGCTGCGACACGAGCCGCACCTGTCGCATTTCTCGCTGCGCGAAGCCGTTGCGGTGCTCGAAGATCTCGCGCCGCGCCGCGCCTACCTGACGCACATTAGCCATTTACTGGGGTTGCAACGTGAGGTAGAGCTGACGCTGCCGCCATTTATCCGCTTGGCGTTCGACGGCCTGACACTCACGCTCCCCGATCCGGCGTGACCCCCAGCGACCTTTCCACGGGGCTCCCCCCCGATTGGCTGCGGCCCGATTGGTTCGGCCCGGCTACCCTGAGCGCGTTTGAGTGGGCGCACCGCTCGGTGCTCTACTTTATCCCCGCGTTGCCGTTGCTGTTCGGGCTGCGGGCCTTGCTGGCGTGGCGCTCGCGGCCCCGGCTCGACCTGGCGCTGCTCCCCGGCCCAAGCGCGGTTTCTTCGGCCAGCCGCTGGTTACGCTTCGTACCCGATCTCGTCCTGACGGCCGCCCTGAGCTTGATCCTCGTGGCCCTGGCCCGGCCGCAGCTGACGTCGCAGCTCGTCGAGCAGACTTCGACCGGCCTCGATATCCTACTCGTGCTCGACACGTCGGCGTCGATGCAACTGCCCGACCTGACACCTAATCGCCTGGAAGCGGCCAAGCGCACGGCGCGCGACTTCATCCGCGGGCGATTCCACGACCGCATCGGTCTCGTCGTCTTTGCCGGCGAAGCGTACTCCCTTTGCCCCCTCACGACCGATTATGCGCTGCTGCTGCGGCAGATTGACGGTATTCGCCCCGGCTTGATTGCCGCCGATGGTACGGCGATCGGCTCTGCTTTAGGAGTAGCTGTAAATCGGCTACGCCTCGCTCCTACCCGATCCAGGGTGTGCATTCTGCTTTCTGATGGCGAAAACACGGCCGGGCAGCTTGCACCGGAAACCGCCGCGCAACTTGCTCGCTCGTTCGGAATTCGGCTCTACACCGTTGGCCTCGGCGCCGACGGACCAGTCGCGTTCGGGGTCGATTCGCTCACGGGCAACCCGCGCATCGTCGAAACCCGCCTCGACGAAACTTCGATGCGCCAGTTAGCCCAAATCGGCAATGGCCGCTTTTTCCGCGCCACCGATCAGGCCAGCCTCGCCGCCGTCTTTCGACAGCTCGACCGCCTCACCAAATCGCCGCTGCGGCAAACGCGCTTCCGCGATACTCGCGACTTCTACCCGGTTTACTTGCGGTGGGCCATTATCTGCTTACTCGGCTGGCTGCTGCTCAAAAGCACGTTCCTGACGAGCGCGCTGGAAGACTAAATATCCGCCGCGCGTACCCGCTCGCGGGCTGCTTGCGCTTCGTCTTCGGCCAGGATTCGCCGGGCTTCTTCGAGCAAGCGCTCGCCGGGGTCGAAGCTCCGAACGGCGAGTAAAGCCGTCAGAAACGCCAGCGATACGATCGGCAGCATCAGCCCAAGCCCAAACCACAGCCAGAACCGGCGCCCGTGCGTGTACGCAGCATACCCCGTCAGCAGGGGTACGAGCAGCAGTACGGCAGCAGCGGCGAGAAGCAGATCGATGATCATGATCGGGAGCTGACAGGGCGAAACTTGGGCGGTGGCACGGCCTAAACAAAGATACCTCCCGCAGCCAGCCACCACCCCACAAAAAAGCGGCGGGACAAAAAGTTTTTGTCCCGCCGCTTAAGTTCGGCTGCCGATAAACAGGTTTAACCTAAATGGTATCGGTCACGACCAGAATCGAGTAAATCATCCCCGGGATGAAGAACAGAAACGTGAGCAAAAGTGAAATCCAAAAGTGCGACGTGAGTTCTCCTTTCTCGTGCACCAATACCCCAATTGGGGGCAGGAAGATAGCGAGGATTAGCTCAATGGCTTCTACTTTCTGCCCGGAAGCTTCCCGGCGCGCTTCTTCGGTCTTTACCCGGCTCAGCACCCGCTCATAGCGCCGCTCCTGCGCGCGCGTCAGCTGCCGCTCGGCGCGGGCGCTGGTGAGCTGCTCCGATAGGCGCGGCGCGGCCGGAGTCGCCAGACGCGCCAGACGCGCCCCGGCAGTAGGCGTTGACGCAACTACCGGCACGACTGCGGAGGCAGCACTGGCCATCGCGGGGGCTTCGCTGACGGAAGGAGCGGTGGCCGGTGCAATCGCCTCCACTGCTACGTTCGTCTCCGCAGCCGGAGTGGTTTTCGTCGCGGAAGCATGGTAAGCCGACTGCCGCGAGGAAGCCGTAGTAAAGTCAAAGTACCGCGTCGAGCTGCACGAAGCGAGCGAGGCAGTGAGGCCAACCATAGTGGCTAGCAAAAGGGAGCGAGAACGCAGCATACAACAACGAAAAGAGGGTGAAAATGCGTAACCAACCGCAACACGCGCTTGGCGGCCAACCGGCTACGCACGGCGGCGCGGTAAGTTTGCATGCAGATTTGCTTTACCCGCTCGCCCAACCGTCATCGGGCTGATGCTCACGCTGGAACTGGTGCTGATAGTACGCGTTTTTTTTCCTCGGTTATGGTTCGTTGTCCCCGCGCTGGCAGGCGTGGTAGCTTTAACGGGTTGCCAGGCCGAGCCACCCGTCACGGCTCCTCCGGTGCCGAGCGCAGCGGTTTCCCCGCTCGAAACGCGGGTACTCGCGCGGCACGACTCGCTGATGGTTCTCACTGACCGGCTCTTCGAGTTACGGCGCCGTCTACAGGCCCGCCGCGCCACACTACCCGCCAGCGGAGCGGCCCGCAACCGCCTCATGGCGCGCCTCGACTCAGCGACGCACGCTACGCTGCGGGCTGACGACGCGATGATGGACTGGATGCACGCTTACCATCGCCCCCCTCAAGGAACCGTGCCGGATTCGGCCGTCGCCTATTTCACTCGTCAGCTCCGGACCCTCACGACCGTCCGCCAACTCACTACCCAAGCCCTTGACTCGGCCACGGCTGTACTGCGGCCAGCGCCGGTGCCAGCCAAGACTCTCTCTCCCTGAATGTTCCCTTTTTCTCTTTTTTACCCGCTCCGATCGGCTTTCAGTGCCGCGTTCCTGCTCCTGGTGTTAGGTAGCTGTGAGTCGCCGCCGCCACACCTTCGCACGATCGGCAACTACGACCTCGTGTCCAGTACCGGTGGGCCAGCGGATACCGCCTGGGCACCTATTCCCCCGTTTACCCTCACTGACCAGCTCGACCGGCCGTTTACGAATGCTACCGTGCGGGGGAAGATTGTAGTTGCCGATTTCTTCTTTGCCTCGTGCCCCACGATCTGTCCGGTCGTAAAAAAGGAAGAACTACGTCTGTGGGAGAAGTATAAAGCTGATCCGCGCATCGTGTTCGTCTCCCACACCATCGACCCACGTCACGATTCGGTGGCCGTCCTGCGCGATTATGCGGAGCGCCTCGGTGTGGCGGGCACGAACTGGTACTTCGTGACGGGTCCGAAAGACACCATTTACGCGCTGGCCCAGCGCTATCTGGTTGCGGCGCAGGAGACGCCCGGCTTCGAAGGCGGCTTCACGCACTCGGGCGCCTTGGCGCTCGTGGATCCACGGGGGCATCTACGCGCCAGTCTTTCAGCCGGAACCGATAGTCTGGCACCGGCGCCCGTGTATGATGGCACCCGCGCGGCGGACGTAGATCGGCTCATCCGGGATGTGGGCCGTTTATTAGCGGAAGAGTTTCCGGCAAAAAAATGAGCGGATGGCCAGTAGTTGCTCGCGCCGTACCAGATTGGCGGTGGTCTTTGTTGCTGATCCTGGCGACGGCTCTCGGTCTCAGTGGCTGCTTTACAAGCCACGAGCGGAGCGGCCAGGCCCTGTACGAACAGCACTGCAGCAATTGCCACGGCCTCGACGGCCTCGGCCTCGGGACGTTAATCCCGCCGCTTGCCCGCGCTGATTACTTAGTAAAGAATCGAGCGGACTTACCGTGCGTGGTGCGCCAAGGCATGCGGGGGGCCCTGACCGTCAATGGGCAACGCTATAACGGAGCAATGCCTGGCTTGGGACCGGAAAAGATTTCCGATTCCGACGTCGCCAACATTCTCAATTACGTGCGGCAGGCCTGGGGAAATCAGGCGGCCGATCTAATCACTCCGCAGGAAGTGACGCACGTGCGCTGCGAATAAACACCCACTCTCAGGAGCGACGAAGCTACCTACCGGGTTAGCAAATTATTGTTGTTGTACGCGCGCGCCATCCGCGTACTCTGCTGCGTGCGGTACGTCTTGACGGCAGCGGCATTGTCGCGCTGCTGCTTGGTGCGCGCTTGGGCCGAAAAGTCCTGCGTGCTACGTACCCCGGTGGAGGTGCGCTCAACCATCTGCGAGTACTGCACTTGCCGGCGCGGTTGGGAGGCAATGCGTTCGATGGTGCGCGGGGAAGGCCGGGGAGCTGCGCGGGCGACGGGCCGCGGGGTGGTGCGGCGCGGCTTGGCCGCGACCGTCTTCGTTTTCTTAGGCGTCGGGGCAGCAGATGGCGTGGCCACTGGCATCGGGAGCGTAGGACGGGCCGTTGCCTCATCGTCGGCGTATGCCTGGTTGGCTCCTACGTCGCTCTCATTGGCGGTGCTGCACGCCGCAAGGAGAACCGCAGTTACGCCGCTTAGCAGCAGCGCACGCAGCCGGGAAGCCGAAAAACGAGGCGGGAAGGCGGGGAAGAGCATCATGCTACTGATAGGTCGCGGATATTCAAGAACGAGGCAACCCGAAGTATATACGGCAGCCCCTCCAGTAAAGGTACGGCTCCGATAAGGCGTTCAGCAACCTCCCGCCGGCTGACTCACCCAAATATGTGATATGGAGTACCACCAGTGAGCGGGAATGCAAAAGCGCGACCTCCCTTTCGAGAAATCGCGCTTCGTGTACCATAAACCGCGTCAACGTTATCGATTCAAGAGATTATCGTTGTTGTAGGTTTTACTCATGCGGGTGTTTTGCTGGGTACGATTGGCTCGCACCTGCGCAGCGTTGGCTTTCGCGTTTTTGCCTCGAGCCTGAGTGGTAAAATCCTGCACCACTTTCACCCCAGTAGCCGTGCGCTCAACCATGGGCGAATATTGCGCTTTACGATTGGGGGATTTGGCCAGTGGCTTGGAAACACCGGGAGTTTTCCCGCGGGGCCCGGCCAGCGATGGCTTGTAGCCGGACGTACCAAACTCGTTGTACCCCCGATTTGCGCCCAAGTCCGATTCGTGCAGCGTCGAGCAAGCGCCTAGCAACGACAAGCCCGCCGCGGCCACGGTCGCTACCGCCATCGAACGAAGCGAACTCAACGAGACTAGATGACTCATGGGCAATCGAAAGGGACGAAACGCCGGAGAAATTGGATAATAGGTACACCAAGCCTGCCAGGTATACCCTCGTATTAGTAAAGGTAACACAAAAATAGGGCTAGACAAGAAAAACCTGCTTGTTAGCGCAAAAGCGTCGCGCTGACATTCTTGTTCCTGACTTTCAGAAGCTAACCGGCCTAACAACACGTTGTTGCGCGCTCAGCGTGGGTAATAGGCCGCAGCGGTGCGTATTTTCGTGCCGACGCGGCCGATTCCGGCAGCGGTTACCTTCTGATTTTGCCTGTCGAATGACCGCATTCGCCCCTACTCCCCCGCCGCGTACTAATTGGACGCTAGCCGAAGTGACCGCCCTTTACCAGCAGCCGGTTTTGCAGCTTGTGGTGCAGGCCGCTGCCGTACATCAGCACCACCAAGCGACCGGTGAGGTGCAGGTCTGCACACTGCTGAGCGTGAAAACCGGCGGCTGTCCGGAAGACTGTTCCTACTGCCCGCAGGCTGCCCGTTACCACACCGAAGTGAAAGCCCACAAGCTGCTCCCCGATGAGGAAGTGCTGGCGGCGGCGCGCGCGGCCCGCGCGGCGGGCTCGACGCGCTTTTGCATGGGGGCCGCGTGGCGGGAAGTGCGCGACAACCGCGACTTCGACCGCGTCCTCGGAATGGTGCAGCAAGTCAATGACCTGGGCCTCGAAGTTTGCGCCACGCTGGGCATGCTCACCCCTGACCAGGCCGACAAGCTCAAAGACGCCGGCCTCTACGCCTACAACCATAACCTCGATACGAGCGCCGAGCATTACTCGGAAATTATTACGACCCGCACGTACAACGACCGCCTTGGCACGCTGGAGAATGTGCGCCGCGCGGGCTTGAGCGTGTGCTCGGGCGGCATTATCGGTCTGGGCGAGACGGATGCCGACCGCATTGCGATGCTCCACACTCTCGCGACCCTTCCCGACCACCCGGAATCGGTGCCCGTGAATGCGCTGGTGCCGGTGGAAGGCACCCCGCTCGCTGAGCAACCCCGCGTGAGCGTGTGGGAAATGCTACGAATGATCGCGACGGCTCGCATTCTGATGCCCGGCACGATGGTGCGCCTCTCGGCCGGTCGCCAGGAGATGCCCGTGGCCGAACAGGCCCTCTGCTTTCTGGCCGGGGCGAATTCCATCTTCAGCGGCGATAAGCTTCTCACGACCCCCAATCCATCGTTCGCCGACGATCAGACGATGTTTGCGCTCCTGGGCCTTACGCCGCGCCAGTCGTTCAAGCTCGGCGACCAGCCCGAGGGCAAGGCCGCTCCTGTGATTCTGGCGCCAGAGCTGAGCCGTCTGCCAGTGATCGCGTGAGCGCGCCAAATCGGCGGTTGTCTGCCTTATTGCTCCCGCCCGCGCTGACGGCCCGTCTGGCCGCCCGCGCGGGCGGCGGCTTGTTACGGCAGCTTACGGCTCCCGCGGCGGGGCTAGTCGACTTCGCCTCCAACGACTACCTGGGACTGGTGCACTCTGGCCGGTTAGCCGCTGCCGTGCAGACCAGAGAGCTACTTGATCCGGCCCGCTTCATTCCGGGCGCCACCGGCTCGCGGCTGCTCACGGGTAACTCGGTGGCGGCGGAGGCTCTCGAAGCGCGAATTGCCACTTACCACCACACCGAAGCCGCTTTGCTGTTTAGCAATGGCTACGCGGCTAACGCGGGCTTTTTCGGTAGTGTCCCGCAGCGGGGCGATACGGTGCTGTACGATGAAGCTATTCACGCGTCCGTGCGCGATGGCCTGCGCCTGGGGTTGGCCAAAAGCTACTCTTTCCGCCACAACGACGTCGGTGATCTGGTCCGCAAGCTCCGCTTCGCGCGCGGCACGGTGTACGTGGCCGTCGAGAGCCTTTACTCCATGGACGGCGACCTGGCACCCCTGCCTGCGCTGGCCGAAGTTTGCCATGAGCACGCGCTGTTTCTCGTGGTGGACGAGGCGCACACGACCGGAGTGAGCGGCCCCGGCGGCGCGGGGCGCGTAGTTGAGTTAGGACTTGAAGACGCGGTTTTCGCGCGACTGCTCACGTTTGGCAAGGCCGTGGGCGCGGCGGGGGCGGCGTGGGTAGGGCCAGTGGCGCTGCGCGAGTACCTGATCAACTTTGCCCGGGCGTTCATCTACTCCACCGCGCTCCCACCCGTGCTGGTTATCACGCTCGACGCCTCGTACGACCTGCTGCCGACCCTCGACCCGGAACGGGCGCAGCTCCGCGCCGTGTCCGCCGCCCTGGCAACAACGCTGGCCGAAGTGCCCGGTTTACGTACCGGTTGGACGAGTGAGATCGTACACGCGGCCATTCCGGTGGAGCAATCCCGCTTACCCTTGCTGGCGGCGGCCATACGCGCCGCCGGCTTTGATGCGCGGCCTATTCTGCCCCCAACCGTGCCTATTGGTACCGCGCGGCTGCGCGTAATCGCGCACGCGCACAACTCGGTAGCGGAATGCGCGGGTTTAGGCGCGGCCCTGACGAAGGCAGCCACTCAATCGTGACTCGGCGCACCCTCTACACGGGTACCCGATACGCCATCGCAGCGGTGTGGGCGATTAATGGGCTCCTGTGCAAACTGCTCCACCTGGTACCCCGCCACGAGCAGATCGTGGCGCGCATTCTCGGTCCGACGTTCGCCGGCCCACTCACCCGACTTATCGGGGTCGGTGAGTTGCTCATAGCGATTTGGGTAGCGAGCGGCCAGTGGTCAGGACAAGCCGTGGCGGCGCAGGTGACGCTGATTCTGACAATGAACGCGCTGGAGTTTGCCCTAGCGCCCGACCTGCTTCTGTGGGGTCGCGTTAATCTGTTGTTCGCGTTGCTTTTCAGTGGCTTTATTGTCCGGCAGCACCAGTTTGCCGCTCAGTCCTAAACCGGGTACGATGCTATCGTTTCTGCAAACCCACCCGTTTCCGGTTCAGGCGTACTTCGAGCGTTCGCTCGTGCTCACGTTTGCATACCCCAAAGCGCAGGTGCAGGCGCTGCTACCGCCTTACCTAACCCTTGATACGTGGCACGACGAGTGGGCCTTCGTAGCCGTCGCGTTAGTGCAAACACGCGGCCTGCGGCCCCAAGGATTTCCGGCAGCGCTTGGCAATAATTTTTCACTGGCTGGCTACCGCGTCTTCGCGCGCTACCGCACCAGCGCCGGCAAACGACTGCGCGGGCTGTACATTCTCAAATCGCAAACTGATAAGCGCCGCATGGCGCTGCTTGGCAATCTGTTCACGTATTACAACTACGAAACCGTACCAATGACCTTTCGCTCAGAGGAGCATCAGTTGACGGTCTCGTTCGGCTCCGCCGCGGTAACGGTAGCGGTTGGCGCTACCGACGAGACAGTGGCGCTGCCGCCCCACTCCCCGTTTGCCGACTGGCAGGAAGCCCGCCGGTTTGCGGGTCCTCTGCCGTTCACTTTTGCTTACCACGCACCAGCCCGCTCGGTGGTCATCGTGGAAGGGATGCGCGAACATTGGCAACCCGTACCAGTGACGGTGACAAAGCTCCATGTGCCGCTCCTGGCCTCACTGGGGCTGGGTAGCGGCGGTATTGTAGCCAGCGCCTTTCTGGTGCAAAATATTCCCTACCGCTGGAAGAAAGGCCGCCTCGACTTATGGCCCCACTGAGAACCCGTTTCCAGGGCGTCTGGAACATTGTGCGCTTCAACTGGCACTTCTTCGCGCTTGCGGGCACTGGGGTAGCGGCCGGGCTGCTGATAGCACCTTCGCTGTCCCCCGCCCTACAATCTCTGGTCTACCTGGGCTGCGCGGGCGTGGCAGCGAGCGTGATCGGATCGTTGGGGGCGTCGTACTACGTTTACGATTGCTCCCCGCTGTATGCGTTGGAGTGGCTGGCGCGGATGCCGATACCGCCGGCCGGCCAGATCGTCAACGTGCACGCTGGATTCGATGAAACGAGCGCGCTTTTGCGTGCTCGCTTTCCCGGGGTCGCGTTACGCGTGCTGGACTTCTACGATCCCGCAAAGCACACGGAACTATCTATTCAACGAGCCCGGCGGGCATATCCACCCTTTCCCGGCACTGAGTCAGCGGCTACGACGGCGCTGCTGCTTACCCAGGAATCGGCCGATGCCATCTTCGTGCTTTTCGCCGCACACGAGATTCGCGATGAGGCTGAGCGAACGGCTTTCTTCGTACAACTGGCGCGCGCCCTCAAACCTGGTGGCCAGCTGGTTGTCACGGAGCACTTGCGCGACTTCCCTAACTTTCTGGCTTACACTATCGGTTTTACGCACTTCTACGGGAGTGCCGCATGGGAGCGCGTCTTTGCCGGGTCGGGCTTGCGCATCCGTCAGCAGATTCGGACTATTCCCCTGGTCACCACTTTTATTCTGGAATCTGGTGCTGCTACACCTTAGCCTGATTGGCTGGCTGCTGATCGCACTGGCATTACTGCATATCGGGTTCCCAACCCGTTTCAACTGGCGCAACGAGTTGCGCACGCTTAGCCCAATCAACCGGCAATTGATGGAAGTTCATACGTTCTTCGTGGCTCTGACGGTGGGACTTATGGGCGTTCTGTGCATAACCAGCGGTCCTGAACTGCTCGGCACTTCTTTGGGCCATAAGGTTTGTTTAGGGCTGGCGGTGTTCTGGTCGGCCCGCCTGTTCGTGCAGTTTGGCTGGTACTCGGCGGAGCTGTGGCGCGGCAAGCTATTCGAGACGGCCGTTCACATCATCTTCTCGCTGCTATGGCTGTACCTGAGTGGCACCTTTTGGCTCGCGTATGGCCGTAGCTGGTAGGGTGAACGCCGGGGCCGTCGGGTGGCAATCGCCAACTTTTTGGCTACTCGCGTGGTATTAGCCGCGGGCTACGCTTCCCCCTTCCAGGGTTTTGCCCTACTTTCGCGGCGCGCTTCCTCATGGGCAACTCGCTACTGAGCGCTTCGCCCTTTCCCGTTCCACTCAGCCTCCTTCGTAATGGCCGAAACCGCCGAACTGCACTACAACGGCAAGACCTTCCCCTACCCCGTAACGGTAGGGACGGAAAACGAGCCCGCCATCGACATTTCCAAGCTGCGCGACGAAACTGGCCTCGTCACGCTCGACCGGGGCTACAAGAACACGGGGGCGTGTAAGTCGGCCATTACCTTCCTCGACGGCGAGGAAGGTATCCTGCGTTACCGGGGGTACCCGATTGATGAGCTGGCGGCGAAATCGAGCTTCGTCGAAGTGGCGTACCTGCTGATCTGGGGCGAGCTGCCGACGCCCGCCCAGCTTGCCGAGTTTGAGGCAAAAATCAAGATGCACACCCTCGTCCACGAGGATATGCGCAAGATTTACGATGCCTTCCCCAACAACGCTCATCCAATGGGGGTCCTTACGTCGCTCACCTCGGCGATGACGGCGTTTTACCCTAAGTCGCTCGACCCCGAGCAAAGCAAGGACGAGCAGCACCTCAACATCATCCGGCTGCTGGCGAAGATGCCGACGCTGGCGGCCTGGAGCTACAAAAACTCGGTCGGCCACCCGCTCAACTACCCGCAGAACAAGCTCGACTACGCTTCGAACTTTCTGCAGATGATGTTCGGCTTCCCGACCGACGCGTACGTGCCCAATCCGGTGGTGGTCAGCGCGCTCAACAAGCTACTGATTCTGCACGCCGACCACGAGCAGAACTGCTCGACCTCGACCGTGCGTCTGGTCGGTTCGGCCAATGCCAACATCTACTCGTCGATCTCGGCGGGTATTTCGGCGCTGTGGGGTCCGCTGCACGGCGGTGCCAACCAGGAAGTGATCGAAATGCTGGAGTCGATTCAGGCCGACGGCGGCGACACGCAGAAGTGGATCGATAAGGCCAAAGACAAGAACGACCCGTTCCGACTGATGGGTTTTGGGCACCGCGTCTACAAAAATTTTGATCCGCGCGCAACCATCATCAAGCAAGCCGCCGACGACGTGCTCAAGGCGCTTGGCATGGAGCACGAGCCGCTGCTCGCCATCGCCAAGCAGCTCGAAGAAGCCGCCCTGACGGACGAGTATTTCATCGAGCGCAAGCTCTACCCGAACGTCGATTTCTACTCGGGACTCATCTACCGCGCCATCGGTATTCCGACGGAGATGTTTACGGTGATGTTCGCCATCGGCCGTCTGCCCGGCTGGATCGCACAGTGGCGCGAGATGCGCGAGATGAAGGAGCCCATCGGCCGGCCGCGCCAGATTTACACGGGCGCCACCGAGCGGCATTACCCCGAGATCGGGAGCCGTTAAACCCGGTACGCTACTCAAAAACGCTGCGCCCCGCTGAAGTACTTCAGCGGGGCGCAGCGTTTTGGGACATTCGGGCCTGCCCTGGATGGGCTGTGGAAGTTAAAGCGTTTGCCGGTGCCGCAACCTGGCGCTCCCGCCGCTCTGCTACTTTACAGAATCCGCAGCTCGATTCGGCGGTTTAACCGCCGATTCGTATCGGACGTGTTGGGGGAAGCGGGCTGCGTTTCGCCGTACCCTTTAAACTTGAGGCGCTCTGCTTTAACCCCCATCGAAACCAGGTACTGGTAGACCGCCTTCGCGCGGTTCTCGGACAAGATCAGATTAGCCGCGTCAGAGCCAACGTCGTCCGTGTGACCGCTGATTTCGACCGCGATCGTCGGGTACTGATTCATAAACCGCTTCAGCCGATCGAGCTCCGTCTTCGAGCGTTTTTCCAGCTCGTAGGCGTTCGTGGGAAAGAAGAGGTTGTTGAGGACGATGCTCGCGCCGGCTTTTACGGGGTCGAGATAGATATCGAGCGTGAGCGGGTCGAACGTTTTGCGGTCCGTGTAGTCGAAAGTGAGGCTCTTGATGAGGTAATCGTCGGCGGCGGCGTACATCGCGTACTGATGGCCTTCGGTGAGAACGACCGTATACTCGCCGTCTTCCTTGTCGCTCTTCACGGATTCGACTAGCTCTTCGGTCGCCAAATCATATACCTGGACGGTGGCGGCCAGGGTTTTCTTGGTAACGGCATCGAAAACGCGCCCTTGCGCCACGGCGCTCTGCTCAAAGGAACGTGCTGATTTGGGCACGTCGAACTGCAGCAGACTAATCGTCATCGGCGCGCTGGGCGTGGCCGTTTGCTTGCGCGAGTAAAAGCCCGTCCGGTTGTCGGTGGTGATGAAGACGGAGGACTCGTCTTCGAACGTATTGAGCGGATAACCCAGGTTTTGCGGGGCCGCCCAGCCGCCCCCGATCTTACGCTCCGCGCGGAACAAATCGAGGCCGCCCATCCCAATCAAACCATCCGTGACGTAGTATAGCGTGGTACCGGACGCGTGGAGGAACGGCGCCATATCGTGGCCGGGCGTGTTGACGGGGGCACCCACGTTCTTCGCTGGCGTCCAGGTATCATCATCGCCCAGGGTCGTGACGTAAATGTCTTCCTGCCCGAGCGAGCTGGACTTACGCGCCGAGGAGAAGTACAGCGTGCGGCCGTCGGCCGACAAGGTGGGCTGAGAATCCCACCAGGTCGAGTTTACGTTTGGGCCTAAGTTAATGGGTTTGCTCCAGGCGCCATTTTCGCGGCGCGAGTAGTAGAGGTCACAATCGCCGCGGGAATCGGGCCGGTGGCACGACGTAAAAACCAACGTCTTGCCATCGCCGGAAATGGCGGCAGCTCCCTCGTTATAGGGCGAATTGATCAGCGGGGAGATCGACTGGGGCGCGTCGAAATCGCCGTTGGGTCGCCGCCGCGCGAGGTACAGGTTTTCGTCGTCGGTATCAGCGCCCCCCTTGCGGGCCGTATAGAGCAGCGCCCGCCCGTCGGCCGTGACGGCCGGAAAGTAATGGTACCGAAACTGGTTAACCTGCGCCGGTAAGGGCTGCGGATTGAGATTGGCCATGGGATGGGCCAATTGCTGGGCGGCGAAGTCACAAATCTGCAAGCCGCGTTCCGCCTGCGGAATTCCGCGCTTGTTGCGCGGATTAGCTTTGAGCAAGGACGAAAAACTGGCGCGGGCCAGGTCGTAATCGCCAAACTCCAGGGCCAGCTCCCCGGCGGTAGCGTAATCGGCGGTGTGCGTAGGGTCGTAGCCCAAAGCCGTTACGCCGCGCTTATACGCCTCGTAGGCCGCGCGCTTCTGCGCGGTAGAGGCCAACAGCGACCCCCGACGAAACCACGGATCGGGAAAAGAGGGATACTTCTTGTTGATTTCCTCAAACTCCTTCAGCGCCTTGTCAAAATCACGGCTCTCGGCCAGCAACACAGCCTTTTCGAAGGCCTTTACTGCCTTATCGGGGGCGTTATGATACTTCTTGGGAGGGCCGGCCTTGGCCGACTTGGGGGCCGAACGCCGGGCCTTGGGGTCTTCGAGCTGCGCGGCGGCGGTCAGCGGGGCCCCGGTAGCCGCCACCAACAGCACCCAGCCGAGGATAGCACCCAGGAAAGCGGATCGCTGTCCTAGCCCGGTACGGCTTACAGTACTTGAAGATGAGAACGCCCGAAGAAACATCAAAAGGCGAAAAACGGGAGAGAGCAGCAGAAAAGCAGGATGCGGGGGGTGGCGATAATTGTGCCGTGCACCAAAGGAAACCCTGCCGTGCCCGAAAGTTACCAGTTAGCCCTCACCTACGCGGCTCCGCCGGTGCTGCGCGGGCTACGGGATGTCGAGGTACTTGTGCGTTTGGAGAGAAAGCTGCCAGCGCGGATTGGCTTTCACGTACTCGACCAGGCGGGGCAGGATGCGCGCCGCGCGGCTCCACTCCGGCTGCAGAAACAGGCGGCAACCGGGGGCCACGCGCGCCGCGTGCTCGGCGGCCCACGCCAGATCCGATTCGTGAAACACCACCACCTTGAGCTCGTGGGCCTGGGCGTACACGGAGGCGTGGGGCGGCTTGAATTTTTTGGGCGAGAGGCACACCCACTCCCATTCGCCGCTGAGCGGATAGGCGCCGCTGGTTTCGATCCAGCGCGGGTGGCCCGCGGCGGCGAGGGCCTGCGTGAGGGGCACCAGGTTGTAGAGCGCCGGCTCGCCCCCCGTTACCACCACCGGCGCCGGGGCGTGGGCCGCCGTGAGCGCTACTATATCGGCCACGGATGTCAGGGGATGGTCTTCGGCGGACCACGACTCTTTGACGTCGCACCAGTGGCAGCCCACGTCGCAGCCGCCGAGCCGCACGAAGTAGGCCGCCCGGCCCGCGTTAGCGCCTTCGCCCTGCAAGGTGTAGAAATGCTCCATCAGCGGCAGCAACAGGCCGGTGGTGGGCACTTGGGCAATGGACGTCTGAACCACCGATTCAGCAGATTTAGCGGATTGCACGGATTACAGGGCTGTTTTGGGTGACAACTCAGCGTACGGGTTGCGCGACCAGAACGGCCCGCTCGGGACGACTGGTTCAGCCCGGCCTTACCGCGTAGCGGCTTGCAGCGTATTCAGGAGCAGGGAAGTGATCGTCATGGGGCCGACGCCGCCCGGCACCGGCGTAATGGCGCGGGCGAGGGGCGCGACCTGCGCGTACGCCACGTCGCCCTTGAGCGCGTAGCCCGACTTTTTCGTGGCGTCCGCTACGCGGGTCGTTCCTACGTCGATCACGACGGCGCCGGGCTTTACCATATCGGCCGTGATGAATTCGGGACGACCGATCGCGGCAATCAGAATATCGGCCTGCCGGGTGATCGCCGCCAGATCCCGCGTGGCCGAATGGCAAAGCGTCACGGTGCAGTTGCCCGGCTCGGCGTTGCGCGCCAGCAGAATGCTGACCGGCAAGCCGACGATCGTGGAACGCCCCACCACTACGCAGTGCTTACCGCGCGTGTCGATTCCGTAGCGCTGCAACAGCACCAGAATGCCGCTCGGTGTGGCCGGCAACAGCGCGGGGATGCCCGCCACCATCCGCCCCAGGTTCACGGGATGGAAGCCGTCGACGTCTTTTTCGGCCTTGATGGCTTCGGTGACGCGCTGGGCCGCGATGTGCTTCGGCAGCGGCAGCTGCACGAGAAAGCCGTCGATCCGCGGGTCGTCGTTGAGCTGCTCGACGGCCGCCAGCAGCTCGGCTTCGGTGATATCATCTTCGAAGCGCAGGAGGGTTGACTCGAAGCCGACGCGCTCACAGGCGAGCACTTTGTTGCGCACGTACGTCTCGGAGCCGCCGTCGTGGCCGACGAGCACGGCCGCCAGGTGGGGCACTTTGCGCCCGGCGGCGCGGCGCGCTTCGACTTCGGCGCGGATCTCGGTTTCGATTTCCAGTTGCAGCCGCTTGCCGTCGAGCACGAGCGGCGGGGCAGCGGTTTCGGGGATGGCGTGGGACATTTTCAGACGGAGGGTTTCACAAAGGTACCGCCGGCCGGTTGAGGCGAATCACGCAGCCGGCCCGCCGCGCAGTCCTTGGCACGGCGAGCGCCCGATCGCCGCTTATGAAATCCCGCGTGAAATAACTCAGCTAATCCAAGTTGCGGCCAG
>JBKJUQ010000173.1:0-1118 GCA_046590685.1 Hymenobacteraceae bacterium | reverse complement strand
GCCGTGCGCCGGGTTCGGCCACAGCCGTAGCCCGGCCGCGTCCGGCGCGGGTGCTTCCGCCCGATCGTCGCTCAACGGGCCGGGGCGCGGCCCCGTCACCGTAAAGACGCCTTTGCTGGCCGTGCCGGCCGCGTTCGTTAAGCTGATGTCGCCCGTCAGGGCGCCGGCGGGTACCGTTGCCGTGAGGCGCGTGGCGCTCACCACCGAGTAGCTCGGCGCGGCGATCCCGCCGAAACGCACCGCGCTCGTACCCGTCAGGTTCGTACCGGTGAGGGTCACCACCGTGCCGACCCGTCCGCTGGCGGGGGTAAAGGAGGTGATGGTGGGCGGCAGAATCACGGTGTAGCTCGTCGGGCTCTGCGCCATTCCGCCCCCCGAGGTCGTCACGTACACTCGTCCCGTGACGGCCGTGCTCGGCACCGTTAGGCTGATCTGGGTCGTGGAGTTGATCGTGAAGCTGCCCGCGGCCACCGCGCTGGCGCCGAGCTTCACGCTCGTCACGCCCGTGAAGCCAGTGCCCGTCACGACCACCGTCGAGCCGCGCAGACCGCTGGTCGGCGAGAGGCTGCTGATCGTCGGCGAGAGGCTGCTGATCGTCGGCGCTGGCCCGGCCAGGATCGTGAAGTTGCCCGCGCTGGTCACGGTGCCGGCGATGGTCGCCACGGTGATCTTGCCCGTCGTGGCGCCCGCCGGTACCGTCGCGGCGATCTGCGTACTGGAGTTGACGGTGTAGGAAGTCGCCGCCAGGCCATTGAACTTCACGCTCGTCGCGCCCGTCAGGTTCGCTCCCGCGATGAGCACCACCGAGCCCACAGCCCCACTGGTGGGCGCGAAGCTCGTGATGGTCGGCGGCTGAATGATGGTCAGACTCGCCGCGCTCTGCGCCATTCCGTTCGGCGTAGCCACGTAGACCTTGCCCGTCAGGGCGCCGGCCGGCACGGCTGCGCGCACCTGAGTGGCGCTCAGCAGGGTGAAGGACGCGGCGTTGACGTTGTTGAAGCGCACCAGCGTGGCGCCGGTGAAGTTGGTGCCCGTGATCGTCACCACCGTACCGGCGATCACGTTCGTCGTTGGGGTAAAGCTCGTGATGGTCGGTACCGTACCGCTCACTACGGTGT
>JBKJUQ010000150.1:0-15391 GCA_046590685.1 Hymenobacteraceae bacterium | reverse complement strand
CGACGGCCCGTTGACCGACACCGACTCGATCACGTCCGGGTAAATCGTCCCCTGCGCGAGCCACTTGGCCTCCGCCCCCACTTTGTGCGCCTCCCGGTCGAACGCTTCGATGAAAGTGCGACCGATCGCCTTGCGCTTCGCCTCCGGGTCGGTCAGCCCGACGAGCGCCGCGTAGAACTCCGCCCGCGCATCCACCCCCACCACGTTGAGCCCCAGATCCTGGTACGAGTGCAGCACGCCGGCGTATTCCTCGTGCCGCAGCAGGCCGTTATCGACGAAGATGCACCGCAGCTTCGGGCCGATGGCGCGGTGCAGCAGCAGCGCCGCCACGCTCGAATCGACCCCGCCGCTCAGCCCCAGCAGCACCGTATCGTCGCCGAGTCGGGCTTGCAGGTCCGCCACGGTCTGATCGACGAAGTGCGCCGGCGTCCAGTCGGGGGCGCACCCGCAGATGCCGTACACGAAGTTGGCCAGCAGCGTCTTGCCGTCTTCCGTGTGCGTGACTTCGGGGTGAAACTGAATCCCCCACGTCGGCTGGCCCGCGATGCGGTAGGCCGCCACCGGCACGGCTTCGGTCCCGGAGATGAGCTGAAAGCCCGCCGGCGCCCGCGTAATCGTATCGCCGTGCGACATCCACACCACCGATCCCGGCTGAATGCCGGTGAGCAGCGGGTCCGTCGCGTCGACGGTTTCGAGCCGCGCCCGGCCGTACTCCCGAGTCAGCGCCGGCGCTACCTCGCCGCCCTGCTGGTGGGCCAGCAGCTGCGCGCCGTAGCACACCCCCAGCACCGGCACCCGCCCCAGCAGGCCGCTCAGATCGGGCAGCGGCGCATCCGCCTGCCGCACCGAGCACGGCGAACCACTCAGGATCACCCCCTTGATGTGCGGCCCGAAAGCGGGAATCTTGTCGAAGGGATGAATCTCGCAGTACACGTTCAGCTCGCGCACCCGCCGGGCGATGAGCTGGGTATACTGGGAGCCAAAATCCAGAATCAGCAGTTGATCAGCCATCATGCGGGCAAAGGTAGGCGGCCTGACGGAGGTGCAGACGCCCTTCTACATTTGCTTCCTCATTCTGCTCTTATCGATTCTCACCATGGCGAGAATGTACGTCCTGCTGCTGCTGATTGCGCTCGGCCTGCTCATCTGGCGCTTTCTATTCAACAAGCCGGTTGGAGCGCCCACGCTCGGCGCGGGCAAAAACCCCTACCACGATATGCGCGGACGTGCGTTGAGTTTCTCGGCGCAGGAGTTGGGCATCCCGACTTCCGCATCGGATACCATCACCTACGGCGTAATCCTCGATTGGCACCTTGAGCACGGAATCGCCACCATCATTGCCTTTCAAACCGGCGACGCCAGTATGTATCTGAGCTCCGGGGGTGGCATCCTTGGCGGTAGCGGGCATCCAACCGTCGTGGCCGCCGCGCGCCAGTTGGTATCCGATGCTGGCGCGTTCCTGCCCCTCACGGTCCCTTCCCCCGACACCACCCTTCCCAACCCCGACGAACTAACATTTTACCTGCTCACTCCCCACGGCCGGCAGGTGGGTCGCACGACTATGACCGAGATTGAAAACGGCACGTCGCCTTGGCTTCCGCTGTTCGAGCAGGCCAACCACGTTATCACGACCCTGCGGCAAACCCAGCCACATCCGTGATCCTCGCTGAGGGGATTTATTTCCTCTGACCCAAACGCTCGCGCTGCGTATAAGTCCGGGCTTACCAACTTGCCGCTGTCCTTGCGTTTTTCCTGTCCACCCGTCTTCTCCTGCCTCGCGGTTGGCCTCCTGCTCGCCGCCTGTACCCCGGAACGCGACGCCGCCGCGCTCGACGCCGAAACGGCCCGCGCGTTCTACGCCCATAACCGCCGCGCCGACTTCACCCCCTTCGAAGGCGTAACCGTGCGGGTGGCGCGCCCCGTGCTGGAGCGCGACGTGACGGTACTCGGCCACGTCTACGCCATCAGCTTCTGCACCGAAGTGGTCGACGTACGCGGCTACCGGGGCACGTCCGACCTCACCTATCATTACTCCGACTGGCCCTCGACCCAGCACGAGCTGATGCGCCGGGCGCGGCGCGACTCCGTGGGCCGGGAGCGCCTCGCCGAGCTCTTCAAAGTTCCCCGCGCGCAGGCCCGCGCCACGTTCGCCGTCTGGGCCGAGGAGCTGGTCGATAACCTCAAAGCCCTGAACCTGCCCCGCGTAGCCGCCAACACGGGCCGCGAGGTGCGCACCTTGCGCGCGTGCGTCTCGAAGGAAGGCCACCCGGTGGTGATCGGGCTCGCGTCGGGCCTCGAAATCTTCTACCTCCCGCCCGACACCGAAAACAGCTTGCACTGGACGCGGGAGCGGCGCCAGCTTCAGCGCCTCGGTCCGCACTGGTACTGGCGCCGCCCCCGGGCCGCGCAGATCACGGTCGACAACCCGGCCGGCACGTAACGCGCCGAACGGGCGACGGCTAGTTCTGCGCCGGCCGGGCCGGGCCGCTCGGATTTTTCTCACCGAATTCCTGCTCGCGCGAGCGAATGGGGTTACTCAGGTCGACGCCGCCCTCCGTTTCAAAGCCGGGACCGGCGGCGTTTTCGCCGATGGTGTCGTGGTCGTTGCCACCCTGACCGGTTACTTCGTTGCCACCGATGTGGAGGTTTTCGAGCTGGTCTTTCTGGCCGGTGCGCTGGGTGTAGCCATTCGCGCCAATGTTGCGCCGCGCCGAGGGGTCGCCAATCGTGCCGTTGGCCTCGCTCTTCTGGTACGCTTTCTCGGCTTCGAGCTTGCGATCGTGGACGAATTTCTTCTCCGGATTCTCGTACCGCTCGTCGGTGCCTTCCTTTTTGGGGTTCTCGGATTCAGTTGCCATAGTCGGGGTAGCAGACGCGGGAGTAAGGCGTCCGGCCTCCCCTTACGCGGCGGGCCGCGAGGCAGTTGTCAGCCGCTCGCTCCGCCCCGGTGGCCGTTTAGCGGGCGTACTTTCGCCGAATGCCGCTCAATCCCGACCCTAAAACCTGGCCCAAGCTCTGGCACCCGGCCCACCTCAACGTCTGGCAGTACCTGGCACTGGTGGGGCTGGTGATGACCGCCGCGGCCCACGCGCTGCTGCACTTCACCGCCCGCGCCGTACCGGGGTTTGGCTACCTCTACGTCGTGTGGTCCGTGGTTTTCGTGCTCGGCGCGGCGCGCAACGTGCTGCACACGCCCGACCCGGACGACCACCACCATCATTAACGGACTGGCCCGTAAACGCCCCGGCCCCGCCCCGAACAGATTCAGGGCGGGGCCGGGGTACAGGTATCGGGTAGGCCGTCCGGCTGCTTACAACGTCGCGGTCAGGTAGGCAGCACTCATCGAAGGGGCCGACGCGCCACCCGCTTTTTCGAGCGTCACCACCAGCGACTTGGCGCCGCCGACCGGGTTCATCTTCAACAGCCCTTCGTTCATTTTCTCCTGGTGGATCGTCCCGGCATCGGTGGCCTGGGTCCCGTCCATCGCCCAAAGCTGGTACTGCTGCCCCGCGGGCGCCTCGGGCAAGCGGCTGACGTCGAGGAAAAGCTCGCGCGTACCCGCGTTGTAGTACGCCAGGGCCAGCGAGTTCGGTGACTTAGGCGTCCCGCGCAGCACAACGGCCTTGTAATCATTGCTGGCAATGACTTCGCGATCGCCCTTACTTTTCTGAATCAGGTTCGAGACACGAAAAGAATCCTTCTCGTACGCCGTGTTATCGAGTTTGGCGGCTTGCAGCTGCTCCTCGGTTTCGCGCCAGTTGAAGTAGAACGTGAACGTGGTAATCAGCGCAAGCAAAAGCGCGGCGCCAAGAGCAATCAGCGGCAATTTGGCCGTCCGGGCGGCAGTAGTCGTTTCTTCCATCGGAGGAGGGCCACCGGTAAAGTCCGGAGGCGAGCAGGCGTAAAGGAGTGAGTGCGCGAGAGATTCTGAGGACGAAGGTAAAAGCGAAAAAGCGAGTGACCCGCGTAAGCCCATATTTATCCGGCATGCGGGCCCGAAAACCTGGGGCACCGCCGCCCGTACTCCGCTTCCATGCCGTTTCAAACCATCAATCCCGCTACCGGCGCGCTCCTCGCCTCGTTCGACTCCCACACGCCGGCGGAAGTAGAAGAGCGGGTGGCGGCGGCCACGCGGGCCGCCGCCACCTGGGCCGCTACCCCCCTACCCGACCGGGCGGCTTTGTTCAACGCCCTCGCCGATCAGCTGCTGCGGCGGGCGCCGGAGCTGGCGCACCTGGCGGCTCTCGAAATGGGCAAGCCCCTCGCGCAGGGCCGTTTGGAGGTTGAGAAGTGCGCCGCTACCTGCCGCTACTTCGCCACCCACGGCCCCGCGCTGCTCGCCGACGAAACGCTACCGTCCGCCCCAGACGGTTCCGGACGCCGCCTCCTCACCCACGACCCGCTGGGCGTCGTCCTGGGCGTTATGCCGTGGAATTTTCCGTTTTGGCAGGTGGTCCGCTTTGCGGTCCCTACGCTGCTCGCCGGTAACGCCGTTCTCGTCAAGCACGCCCCGAACGTGCCGCAGTGCGCGGCCGCGTTGGCCAGCCTGTTCGCCGACGCCCTCCCCGCGGGCCTCTACGCCGACTTACGCGTGGAGCCCGACGCCGTGGCCGCCCTGCTGGCTGATCCACGGGTGGCGGCCGTATCGCTTACCGGCTCCGAGCGCGCCGGCGCCAGCGTTGCCGCCACGGCCGGTCAACACCTGAAACCGGCCGTACTGGAGCTGGGAGGGTCGGATGCCTTCGTGGTGCTCGCCGACGCCGATGTGTCCGCGGCGGCCCACACGGCGGCCCGGGCCCGGCTGCAAAACGCGGGGCAGAGCTGCATTGCCGCCAAGCGCTTCATCGTAGCGCAGGAGGTATACGACGAGTTTCTGGCCTACTTCACCCGCCATCTGCAAGCAGCACGCAGCATCGATCCCACAGGCGCCGGTGCACCCGCCGACCTTACCTACGGCCCGCTCGCCCGGCTCGACCTTGCCCAACAGCTGACGCGGCAAGTGGCCGCGTCGGTGCAAGCCGGCGCCCGCATAGTGCTTGCGGGTGGGCAGGTGGCGCCCGACTCGGCTTTTTTTGCGCCCGTTATCCTCACCGATGTGCCGGCTGCCTGTCCGGCGTGGCGCGAGGAGTTGTTCGGGCCGGTGGCGGTCGTGCAACGCGCCAGGGATGAAGCGGACGCTATCCAACTCGCCAACGATACCGCGTACGGCCTGGGCGGCGTGGTCTGGACGCGGGACCCCATGCGGGCCGAGCGGGTGGCGCGCGCGCTGCGGTGCGGTTACGTGACGGTTAACGGGATGACCGCTTCCACCGCCGAGCTGCCGTTCGGCGGACGCGGGCGCAGCGGCTGGGGTCGCGAACTGGGCGCGTTGGGCGCCCGCGCCTTCACCGTGCCGAAAACACTGGTGCTGGGTTGAACGCGAAGCTGAAGCTAGGCCGCGGGATAGTACGGCGCGATCAGGAAGTACACGATTACGCCCGTCACCGATACGTAGAGCCAGATCGGGAAAGTCCAGCGGGCAATTCGCCGGTGCCGCTCAAACTGCTGCGTGAGCGCGAAGTAGAGGGTAAAAAGCACTAGGCCAACGGTGACAACGGCGAGCCCGATGTGCGAGATCAATAGCGAATAATACACCGTGCGAATCAAGCCGGTGCCGCCAAAAATCGTGGTGGGAGCCTGCGAATGGTACGCTACGTAGCACAGCAGGAACGCGGCCCCAAGGCCAAAGGCGGTGCCCATCATCGCGCGATGCAGCGCCACGTTCTTTTGCCGAATGAAGATGTAGCCCAGCAATAGCGCCAGCGCCGTGAGCGAGTTGATCCCGGCGATGACTGGGGGCAGAAACCGCACATTGCTCCCGGAGATACGTAACGCCCCCTCGAAGTAGTACAGGATGGCCACCAACAGCGGCACCACCACGCCAAGGCCGATCATCAGCCGTTTGTAAAACGCGGAGTTGACCGGCTCAACGGGGGTTGGTTGGGAAGTCAGGGTTGGCATAGGGAAGCGGGAAGAGTTGACGGGGCCAATTGCAGCGCCTTCGGTGGTTAGGGCCGCGGAGTGTTCTGCTCGATTTTTAGCAGCACATCCACTTCGGTCAGTAACCGATCGATTTCGCGGGGGTCGGTGGGGGTGTAGAAACCCCGCAAGTGGCGCTCACCGTCCAGCAGCCATAACCGCGAAGCCGCGGCAGAGTTTGCCGTACTCGAATCGCGTAGCTCGGTGCGCAGGTGGGCCAGGCTAGCGGGCGGCGCGCTCGCGAACGTCCATTTGCCGCTGATCGCGCCACTGCGCTCGGCCAAAGCCGCTAGTCCCGTGGCGGGGGCGGGCACAACTACCAGGAGTTTAACGGCGGGCCGGCTCTGATACCGCTCCTGCACGCGCGCCAGCCCCCGAATCAGGGCGCGATCCGCGCGGTCGGTGAAGGCAGCTTCCCGCCCGAAGCCGAGGACGACGACGCGGCCGCGCAAATCGCGCGCGGGGCTGAACGGCAGGCCAGCGGCCGTCGTCAGCGCGACGGCATCGTCGATCCGGTGAAAGACGGTATCGGCGCCGAGGCGACCGGGAACGGGCTGCGCACCGACCGGCCGGGCAGTCGCTGACTCCGGCAGGTAGGTGCGCAGCTTATAGGCATTATGCCCGAAAGATTGCAAAAACAGGAAAGCCAGTACCGGCAGCAGGAGCATGACGCCCAGCAGCAGCACCTTTCGGCCGTTCTTCATCCGCTGTTTAGCGGTTGAGCATCGTGCCGGTGGCGGTGCTCAGGAAGGAGCCCTCCGTGACCAGCGCTACGACGAGCCACACGACCAGCGCCATCGGAATCAGGATGGACCAGATCAATCCTTTTACCTCGTGCTTGAGGTGCATAAACTCGCCAACGATGAAGAACGCCTTCAGAATCGTGAGAACGATGAAGATCGCGTTGCGCATCGCGCCGGGCGCCATAAAGAACACGAAGATGAATTCGACGCCCGTGACGGCGACCAGAACCCAGAAGGTTTTCCAGATGTGGCCAACGTTCGCCGGGGCAATTTCGCCCGGGGCAAGGTCGTGGTCGTGAGAGTGAGCTGACATAGTTGGTACTTGGTATCTGGTACGTGGTATCTGGTAAGTGGTATGATACAGACTATACAGACTATACAGTCCAAATACCTACTACCAAGTACCTCCCTAAACGAGGTAAAAGAACGTGAACACGAACACCCACACCAAATCTACGAAGTGCCAGTAGAGGCCAATCTTCTCGACCATCTCGTAGTGGCCCCGGCGCTCGTAGGTGCCGTTGACGGTGTTGATGAAGACGATGATGAGCATGATAATGCCCGAGGTGACGTGCGTACCGTGAAAGCCGGTAATGAAGAAGAACAGGTCGGCGAAGAGCACCGGGCCGTACTGATTCTGCGCGAGGTTGGCGCCGAAGAACGTAGTGCCTGCTGCTACCGCCGAGCCGTGGTGGGCGCCGTGGATAAAGTGCGACCACTCCCACGCCTGTGAGCCCACGAAGGCTGAGCCAAACAGGATCGTCCACATCAACCACTTCTGCACGTCTTCGCGATCGCGGCGATGACCAGCCTCCACGGCCAGCACCATCGTGACGGATGAGAAGATGAGGATCATCGTCATCAGCGCGACGAACGCCAGCGGCAGGTCCATCTCGCCAGCGAACGGGAACGAGTTGAAGACCCGATCCGGAATCGGCCAGTAAGCCTGCGAGAATTTGAACGCCGCGGAAGTTCCCTGATATGCGGCGTGCGAGTGTCGGATAAGGCCGTAGGCCGTCAGGAACGCGGAAAAAGAAAAGGCGTCCGACAGCAGGAAGAACCACATCATCAGCTTGCCGTAGCTCGCTTTAAGGGGTTCGTTGCCGCCGTCCCAGGTACCGGTCCGGGGGGTTTCGAGGGTCGGGTCGAGGGTCGGTGCGTGCATCGCGCGGGGGTTGGTGGAGGCGGCGGACTCGCGTCCGCCCGAGGGCCGATCGGGTTCCGGATGAGCCGGGACCGGGTTTAACGGTTCAAAAGTAGGAACAGATGCAGGTAGAGCCAAAGCCCACCGAGAAAATGCCAGAAGATTGTGCACAGCTCGATCCACAGTATCGCCTTGGAATGGACCTTATACTGGAGCGCCATGCGCAGCACCGTCGTCAGAAAAACGAACGCGCAGAAGATGTGCACGGCGTGAAACCCCGTCAGGACGTACACGAACGAGCCGGCCGGATTGGAGGTCGGACCGGCGAAAAAAATGTTGCTCGCCACCAGCTCGCCCCACGCCTGCCACTGGCTGACGAGGAAAACGCCACCGAGCAGCAGCGTCGTGAGCAGCAGCAGCTGCGTGAGCTTTACGTTATCGCGCCGGGCCGCGATGACGGCTCCCTGCATCGTAAACGAAGAAATCACAATGACGATGGACGATAGAATGAGCTGAGTCGGCAGCGTAAATTCCAGCCAGTTGCCCTCGCCTTTACGCACGATGTAGCCGCTGGTGTACGCCGCGAACGACATCGTGGAGGAGATGATCAGCAGCCAGAGCAGAAACTTGAGCGGGTGGACGCCAAAGGAGGGCTCTTTGCGGTCAAGCTCGGCGGGCGCCAGAAAATCGGTCATCGGAGTAGTTGCCATAGTCTTAGATTTTATCGAAAACGAGCGCGATCTGCACGATCGGCAGATACAGAAAGGAGCCGAACATAATGTTCATCGCCGCCTTCTTCGTGCAGGTGAGCATCAGGTAAAAGGTCTGCGCTAAAAACAAAACCCCGCACACAATGGCGATCATCGCGTAGGTATTTCCGCTCATTTTCAGGAGCAACGGCAGCAAACTCACCGGCAACAGCACCAGCGTGTAGATCATGATCTGAAAGGCGGTGCGCAGGTCTTTGGCGCCGTCGAGCGGCAGCATCCGGAAGCCGGCGGCTTTGTAGTCGTCGTCGAGCACCCACGCGATGGCCCAGAAGTGCGGAAACTGCCACATAAACTGGATGCCGAACAGCACCCAGGCCTCGGCCCCGATCACACCGGAGGCTTGGGCGGCGACATACCCGATCATCGGGGGCATCCCGCCGGGGATGGCCCCCACGGCCACGCAGAAGGGCGTGATCGGCTTGAGCGGGGTGTAGATGAACGCGTAGAGGATGAGCGAGACCAGCGAGAGCGCGGCGGCCGTGGTGTTGAAGCGCCACGCCAGAATCGCGAGCCCGATCACGCCAATGACGGCCGCGAAGACGAGCGCGTGCGTGGCGCCGATGCGGCCTTCGGGCAGCGGCCGCTGCGCGGTGCGCTTCATCAGCTTGTCGCGGTCGATTTCGAGTACCTGGTTGATCGTATTCGCGGAGCCCGTGACGAGCAGGCCCGCGAGCATTACCAGCGCGACGTTGAGCCACGCGGGATGCGACGTACCGAGGCCGTAGCCGATAGCGCTCGAAAACGCCACCAGGAACGAGAGCCGAAACTTAAGTAGTTGAGAGTAGGCCTTAATCACACAAATCAATCACGCGCCGAAACTACGGATGGCCGAACGGCGGCCGTCGCGGCCGGCGCCTCCTCCCCTTCACTAGCCCTTGCGGGCAGCCCTGCTGACCAGCCCGCCGCCAGTGCCAGCAGTACGCTCGCCCCAAACAGCCCCGTGCCAACCACCAGATGCACCGGTTGTAACCACGCCGGCACCGCAAAGGTCGCTAAGCCAAGCCCAACCAACGGGTTTAGTACCAGCAGGGCGCCCAGCAGGATGACGCGACGGCGCAGCAGGCCGCTACCCGTCGCCCACGCCTGATAGCTTAGCCACACCCCCGCCAGCAGCAGCAGCGTGGAAAGGGCCCGATGATAAGCGAACTCCGAACCGAGGCGCGCAATCCACAAGTCCCGGTTCAGGTAGTTGAGCTGGCTCGCCACGACGTCGATCCCTTCCCGGACCTGGGTGCCCAGGATGATCTGGCCGAACACGAGCCCGGTAAAGCCCCACGCCCAGGCGGGCAGGGCCCGGTCGGACGCCGCAACCGGCTCATCCTTCCTCAACTCGTAATTCGCAATTCGTAATTCGTAATTCCCGTCAACCCGCCAGTGCGCGTAGTGCAGCAAGGCCAGCAGACCGAGCGCGAGCGCCATATGCCACGTGACGAGGGCGGGCACCAGGTTCGTACTCACCACCAGCGACCCGAGCCACCCCTGAACGCCAACCGTGAGGAGCGCCAGCCCGGCGGCCACCGGTACGGTCTTATCCGTCCGCCAAAGGGGCCAGGAACGAACGAAGGTGAGGACGATCAGAAGACCGATCAGCGCGCCGACGAGACGGTTCACGTACTCGATCCACGTCTTGGTGACGTTGAAATCGGTTTCGATGAAAGAAGCGGGGTGACGGAAGATGTTCTCGGCGGTGGCGTGAAAACCCATGCGGTCGAGGCGGGCCGCCACCTTCTGGTTTTTGGTGATGCGCCCCTGCCGATACGTTTCCTTGTAGTCAGCGGGCAGCTCGGCGGCGCTGGTGGGCGGCACCCACCGGCCGAAGCACTTGGGCCAATCCGGGCAGCCCATCCCCGCACCGGTCCCGCGCACGATCCCGCCGATCAGGATCAGCAGGTACACGCTGACGAGCGTGACGAAGCTGAGGCGACGGAAGCGGATGAGGGTCGAATTAGACACGCAGATAACGTAGATGACGTAGCCGGCCCTGTCTGAGTGCCGGAGCAAACCCGAAATCGAAGTGGCGAATCAGCCCCGGCACTGAGACAGGGCCGGCTACGTGAAGGCCTGACGCAAAAGCGGGCCGCCGAATCCGGCGGCCCGCTTAGGGTGGAGCGTGTGGCGCACATCGTCACATCCCCACATCTGTCACATAAATTCCCCTACTCTCCGTCCTGCTCATGCGGCAGGTTCGAGGAGGTAGTCTGCGAAAACGGCACCGTCTGAGGAATAAAGTCTTCGGCGGCGCCGGGCTTCGAGTAATCGTAGGGCCAGCGGTACACGGCCGGGATAGCCCCGGGCCAGTTGCCGTGGATGCGCTCCACGGGGGTCGTCCATTCGAGGGTAGTCGAGTTCCAGGGGTTCTGGGAAGCTCGCCGACCGCGGAAGATGGAGTAGATGAAGTTGAAGATGAACACGAACTGACCGATGAACGAAAGAATCGCGGCGATCGAGATGAACATGTTCAGGTCGGCGAAAGTCGAGAACGTGTCGAAGCCCGTCCAGGCGTAGTAGCGGCGCGGGAAGCCGGCGATACCGATGTAGTGCATCGGGATGAACACGAGGTACACGCCCAGGAACGTGAGCCAGAAGTGGATGTAACCGAGCTTCTCGTCCATCATCCGACCGAACAGCTTCGGGAACCAGTGATAGACGCCGGCGAACATCCCGAAGAACGCGGAGGCACCCATTACCAGGTGGAAGTGGGCCACGACGAAGTAGGTATCGTGGAGCTGGATATCGAGCGCGGCGTTACCCAGGATGATACCCGTCAGGCCGCCCGAGATAAAGAGCGACACGAAGCCGATCGAGAAGAGCATCGCCGACGTAAAGCGGATGTTACCGCGCCAGAGCGTCGCGATCCAGTTGAACACCTTCACGGCCGACGGGACGGCGATGATGAGGGTGAGGAACATAAAGATTGACCCGAGGAACGGGTTCATGCCCGTAATGAACATGTGGTGGGCCCACACGATGAACGAAAGCAGCGAGATGCCGAGCATCGAGCCAATCATGGCGCGGTAGCCGAAGATCGGTTTGCGCGAGTTGGTGGCGATGATCTCCGACACCATGCCGAAGCCGGGCAGAATCACGATGTACACCTCCGGGTGACCGAGGAACCAGAACAAGTGCTGAAACAGGATCGGCGAACCACCCGTGTTGCTGAGCGCCTGCCCACCGATGTAGATGTCGGAGAGGAAGAAGGACGTGCCGAACGAGCGGTCGAAAATCAGCAGCAGGGCGGCCGAGAACAACACCGGGAACGACAGGATCCCTAGGATGGCCGTGAGGGTGAAGGCCCAGATGGTCAGCGGCAGCTTCGTCATCGACATCCCCTCAGTGCGCAGGTTGATGACGGTGGTCACGTAGTTGAGCGAGCCGAGCAGCGAGGCCACAATGAATACGGCCATCGAGCAAAGCCAGAGCGTCATGCCCGCGCCCGAGCCGGGCATCGCCTGCGGCAGCGCCGAGAGCGGCGGGTAGATCGTCCACCCCGCCGAAGCCGGGCCGGTGCTCAGGAAGAGCGAGACGAACATCAACACACTGGAGATGAAGAAAAACCAGTAGGAGAGCATGTTCATGAAGCCGGACGCCATGTCGCGGGCCCCGATCTGCAGCGGAATCAGCAGGTTCGAAAACGTGCCCGACAGGCCCGCCGTCAGCACGAAGAACACCATGATAGTGCCGTGCATGGTGACCATCGCGAGGTAGAACTCGGGGTCGAGCTTACCCGCGGAGATCCAGTGGCCCAGGATCGGCTCCAGCCAGCTCAGCTCGGCCTTCGGCCAGCCCAGCTGGATGCGGAAGATGCTCGACAGGGTCCCGCCGATAACCGCCCAGATCATCCCCGTGATGAGGAACTGCTTGGCGATCATCTTGTGGTCCTGGCTGAAGACGTACTTAAACAGCCAGTGCTCGTCGTGGTGCTCGTGTTCGTCGTGGTGCTCCGCGTGGGCGTGGGCCTCGGGGCCGTGGCCAAGTGCTACTGCCGCCGGCACACCGGTATTCGTCAGATCAGCTGCCATATACTACTTCGTAAGGAAAGGTCAGAACGGGGTTCTTCGGAAGGAAAGCGGGCGCCGGGCGCCTCAGGGAGCAATGGCGGCCGCCTTCGCGGCGGCCGTCTGTGAAACCGCGCCGGGGGCGACAGGTTTGAGGTTTGCGAGCACTTCGGGGTGCGCCGAGGTAAAAGTTTTCTGCTTGGCGAGCCAGATCGCGTAATCCTGCTCATCGTCCACGACCACGGCCATCTTCATCGCGAAGTGACCGCGCCCGCAGATCTGTGAGCACGCCAGCTCGTAGTTGAAGTTGGCGTTACCCGACTCGGTCCGCATCTCCTCGGTCGTCTTGGTAGGCGTAAACCAGAACTGGGTCGGCATGCCGGGCACGGCGTACATCTGGGCGCGGAAGTGCGGCATGTACATCCCGTGAATCACGTCGCGGGCGCGGATCTTAATCAGCACCGGGCGGCCTTTGGGGATGTGAATGTCCGACGGCGTCAGATCGTCGAGCGAGCGCTTGTCGTTGAAATCGAAGCCCCACTCGTTGGTCGCGTCGATGAGGCGGTAGTTGAGGTTGCCGAGCTGCTCATCGGCGCCGGGGTAGCGCACCATCCAGTTGAACTGCTTGCCCATCACTTCGACCACGACCGAATCTTTCGGCGCGGGGGCGGTGATCGCAGCCCACTGCTTCCAGCCGTTGAAGATCAGGATGGCCATCACCACGGCGGGGATGACGGTCCAGATGATTTCAATCTTGTTGTTGTGGGGGAAGAAGTAGGCGCGCTTGCCGTCCTGGTGCTGAAACTTGTAGGCGTACCAGAACAGCAGGATCTGGGTGACGACGAAGGCAATCATAATGATGCCCATCGACAGCCAGAACATCGAATCAAGCTTGACGCCGTGAATCGACGCCACCGGGATGAGGGTTTCGTCGTAATAGGCCACGAACGACCAGGCAAACGCGGCGCCCCCGAGCACGAGGAAAACGGGCATCAGCAGACCGTTGACCTTGTTGGAGCCGCCGATCTGGCGCTGGGTCGAGCCCGAATAAATAGAGTTCAGAACCTGGAGGCGGAAGAGCAGGCCGAGGACGACCAGCACCAGGATTCCCGCGAGTAGCAATGCGAGTTTCATTGGGCAAAAGTAGGCACCGGTTAACCAAGCCGCAAGCCGGGATGTTTGGCCGAATGGCGGATTTGCCGGGATTGCTCCCGCCCCGGCGACGACCGGGAGCATTCGCGGCCGGACTGGGCCGCACTGGGAGATATGGTTCGCCGCGCTGATCCGCCATTCTGGCAGATTGCACCCGCCTTCCGGGTGCTTACATGATCCATCTGTCAGGTTACGCGGTCACTCCGGTTGCCTACGTGATCCAGCTGGTAGGTTACATCGCCCAACTGGCACGTTACGCGCTCTATCTGACTGGTTACACGGTCCAGCGGGCTGCTTGCACAATCCAGCTGTCAGGTTGCGGAGCCCATCCGGTAGTTCCCGGATGATCCTGACGCCTTACGTTACCTGTCGGCTCGCTTACGGCCGCTATTCGGGTGCTTAACGGGCCAAGCTGGTGGGGCGACGCGCGGGCCTGAGCGGCGAGGCTTGGCGGGTAGGCAGGAAGAATAATTTTATGCGCTTCCTGCACCAGGGGCTTACGAGGGCATTATATTCGGGCGGCTGATGGTCGGCCGCGGCCCGGGAACGGGCGGTTCCCTTTTTTTCAAATACCCCCCAATGGACCAGCGACAGTTGAATACGCTTCGGATGAGCCGCGGCGAGGTGGCGCACTTTGATGGTGCGCCGGCATTATGGAATGAAAAGACCGTGCTCGTATCGGTGGTGAACGTGGTGAAGACGCTCACCAATGGCATCGTGCAGGCGGGCCTGACCCAGCAGGAGATGCTGACCGGCGGTTACACGCTCGACAAGGACAAGCAACTGGAATTGATGGGCGCCGTGACCGAGCCCCTGGTGCGCGGCCTGCGCCCGTTGGCGCGGATGACTGGCAACAATGCCCTGCTCAAGCAGGTGGATTTCGCGCCGACCGAGCTGCTGGCGGGGCCCGAGCAGGAAATTGTGAACCGCTGCCAGCTCATTCAGGACGCGGCGAAGGCGCGCGTAACGGAGCTGGCTGGCTACGGCGTGACGCCGGCGATGATCAGCGGCCAGCAGGTGGCGATTGATACCTTCAAGCCACTGGCGGGCCTGCGCGACGCGGTAGGTGGTAAGCGGCAAGCGGCGACCGCCTCCCTGCCTGACCTCTTCGACCAGCTACGCGACCAACTCGCGCTGTTGGATGATCTGGTAGAAAACCTGGTGGAAGACACCGATTTCAAGGGCGCTTACCGCGAGCTGCGCGCCACTACGGATACGCGCGGCCGGGGGCCGGGCAAGGATGAAGGCGAAGACGACGAGGCCCCTACCCCACCGGTGGCGGCGTAAGGATTAATAGGTAATGGTAGCACCCCGCTCGACTGGCCGCGTTTGACTGGTTGGGCGGGGGGCTTTTGTTTTAAATAGGCCTTACGTACTGGGCGGGTTAGGTAGTCCCTCCGGGACCACCGACTGGGCTAAACCGGCGGTTGCTACCGGAGGATAGTCCCTCCGGGACTCCTCCCCGCATCTCACCCCAAGCGATCAAGTCTGGGCACCGGCTGGTGTAGCGGCTTGTTCGGCCGCCGCGTATTTTTACTGCCGACATCGGGCGCCGCCTTTCCTGTTTAT
>JBKJUQ010000149.1:0-4169 GCA_046590685.1 Hymenobacteraceae bacterium | reverse complement strand
TGCCTGCGGCGGGTGCTTCAACACCGTCCCGCCCCAGCGGCAGGCCGACATTGCCGGCAAGAAGAAAATCATCGTCTGCGAGCACTGCGGCCGGATTCTGGCCGACGTCGACGTGGTACCGGTCGTGGCTTAATCCGCCCGTCACGATGTCTCAAAACCGAAAAAGGATGGCGTTGCGCCATCCTTTTTTGTTGGGGCTGGCGGGCTGGCTCACGCTGGCCAGCCTGGGGGTGCGCGGCGGTCCCGCACCGGCAGGCGCGGGTAGCCCGCCCGGCGTCCGTGACGGCCGCGGGGCTCCTACTACTTCCAGCCAACCTATTACTACGGCCGCTCCCAAGCCCGAGGGCTTTACAGCCACCCAGGCCGCCGCCTACGTGCAGGTACTCAAGCTGCGGCTCGATTCGGCGCGCATCCTACTGGCGCCCGAAATGCGCGCGGCCCGACCCGACCCGCGCGCCTTGCTGGTGCTCGACTGTGCCGACTTCGCCGACGTCGTGATCCGGCAGGATGCGGCCCGTTACCCCGCGGTGTTGGCCGCGATGGATGCGCGGCTGGAGCTGCTCGACAAAGCCGCCAAGCGCCAGCCCAGTCCGTGGGCTACCTACGCCGCCGCCGAGGTTCAGCTTCACCGCGCCATCGCGCAAGTGTGCTTCGAAGACGAGATCAGCGGGGCGTGGGCGCTGCGGCAGGCCGTGCTGCGCCTGGAGGCGGGCGCGCGGCGCTACCCGGCGTTTTTACCGATTCGCAAGTCCCTGGGTTTGTGTCAGTTTCTGGTTGGGGTGGTGCCCGACTCTTACCAGTGGTTTTTACGGGTGCTGGGGTTGCGCGGGTCCACCACGGTGGGGCTGGCTAACCTGAGCCGCGCGGCCGACGGCGACAATCCCTTTCAAACGGAGGCGCGCATCTTCCGCGCGCTGATCCGCGAAGGCTATTACCATCAGGACGCGGAAGTAGGCGGGCTGACGGCGGAGCTGGCGCGGCGCGAACCCGATAATCTGCTTTACTGTTACTTGCGGCTGGCGGCGCTCAAGCGGCAAAAGCAGCCCGACGCCGCCTTGCGCGTCTTCCGCGCCCGGCCGACCGGACGCGCCTACGTGCCGCTCTTCTACCTGCACCACATGGCCGCCGACCTGTTGCTCTACCGGGGCGAGTACGCCGCCTCGGCGCAGCAAAACGAGTTCTTCCTGCGGCGCTACGCTGGTCGTCACTACCGCAAAGACGCCAGCTTCAAGCTGTACCTGGCCGCGTGGCTCCGGCACGATGCGCCCGGCGCAACGCGGTGGCTGGGGGAGATCGACCGGCAGGGCGCGGCCATGATTGAGGAAGACCGCGCCGCCCAACGCTTCTTCGACGAGCGACCGGTCCTCAACGAGCGCTTGTACCGCGCCCGCCTCGCCGCCGACGGGGGCTACTGGCGTATCGCGCAGCGGTTGCTCAACGGGTTCACGTTTACCCCCCAGACGCCGCGCGTGCTGCGCGCGGAGTGGTGCTACCGGCAAGCGCGGGTCTACCACGGCCAGCAGCGGGTCGATTCGGCGCGTTTTTTCTACCAGCGCACCCTCGCGGTGGCGGAAGACGAGCCGCATTATTTCGCGCCCAACTCAGCCCTCCAGCTGGGCTACCTGGCCCGCACGGCCGGCGATGAGAAAGCCGCCCGCGCGTATTTCGAGCAAGCCCTCGCCTATCCGCATCACGAATACAAGCGCAGCATCGATTCGCAGGCAAAAGCCGCACTGGCGCAGTGAATTTTAAGTGAGAACTGAGAACTGAGAACTATGAGACACCTCACACTTCTCAGTTCTCAGTTCTCCCCTCTCAGTTCTCCCCTCTCAGTTCTCCCCTCTCAGTTCTCCCCTCTCAGTTCTCACTTCTCAGTTCTCACTTCTCGTGCTCCTCCTTCCCTACCGCTCCTACGGCACCGCCAACCGCCTGTACTTCGTGGGGCGGGTGCTCGACAACGCCCCCCTACCGTCGCCGGCGGAGCGTGGCTCGACGTTGCAGGGCCTGCGCACGATGTGGCAGCGGCTCGAAACCGACGAAGTGCCCGGCGCGACGGTCGAAATCGGCCTGGAAGGCCACGTTACGCGGGTAACGACCGATGAGGAAGGCTACTTCAAGATCAACCTCTCGCCCGCGGCGCCACTGCCGTGGAACGACGGCTGGCACCCCGTGCCGTTGCGCCTCGTGGGGCTGCCCAAGGGCGTCGAACTGACCGGCGACGATGCCATTGCCGCCACGGCTACCGTGCTGGTACCGCCGCCGGATGCCGAGTTCGGCATCATCTCCGACATCGACGATACGGTGGTCGAAACCGGCGCGACGTCGCTCCCGCGGATGTTCCGGAATACGTTTCTGCGCGAGTTCCGACAGCGGCTGCCGTTCCCGGGCGTGGCAGAGTTTTACCGCGCGCTGCAGCTCGGGCTCAATGGCAAGCGAAACAACCCGTTGTTTTACGTGTCGTCGTCGCCGTGGAATCTGTATGACCTGCTCGACGACTATATGACCTTCCACGGCTTGCCCGCCGGCCCTCTGCTGTTGCGCGATTTCGGCATCCGGCGCGCCAACCTGCGCGAAGGTCATCTCGACCATAAGCTGCGCGAAATCACGCAGGTGTTTGAGACCTACCCCAAACTCACGTTCGTGCTCATCGGCGATTCGGGCCAGCGCGACCCGACGATCTACCGCGAAGTGGTGCGGCGATTCCCCGGCCGCGTGCGCGCCATTTACATCCGCGACGTAGAGGCGGGGCAAGCGGAATCGAAGCGCGACGCCATCGTAACGATGCTAGCCGCCGAAATCCGCGCCGAGGGCGTACCGATGCTGCTCGTGCCCGACACGGCCGCCGCCGCCGCCCACGCCGCCAGCATCGGCTTGGTGGCGCCGCCCGCTGTCGAAGAAGTGGCCGTGGCGGCGGTGCAGGCGTAGGGCGGCGAGGCACTACGGCTGGTTGCTGTTCCCCAAAGCTACTCGACCACCAACCGGCGCCCGGCGCGCCCGTCTTCCCGCACCAGGTACAGCCCCGGCGCGAGCGAGCGCACGTCGAGCGTGGCCGCGCCGGCCGCATCGGCCCGCGCCCGCAGCACCACCCGGCCGCGCCCGTCGAGCACCGTCAACGGCCCGCCCGGCACCACCCCACGCACCGTGGTCAGGCTGCTGGCCGGGTTCGGAGCAAGGGCCGGAGCCATTGATGCTTCGTCGGGCACCGCCAGCAGCGGGTCAACAAGAGCAGCCAGAAACGCGTTATTAATGGCGGCAGTGGTCAAGGTCGTACTGCCAACCGTAAGGGTCCGACTACGGAAGCCGCCTGCCACATACACGCTGCTACCACTTACCGCTAATGTAGTGACACGGTCGCTGTCCCCCCCGCCCACTTGCTGGGCCCAAGTCCAAACGCTGGTATTGCCTCCATCCACGAGCTTCGCTACGAACCCGTCATAGCGGCCCGAATTAGGGAGCGTCGTACTGCCAAGCGCGAGGGTTGGACCATCGAAGCTGCCCCCCACGTACACGCTGCTGCCACTTACCGCTAAGCCACCAGGATAGTCGGATCCCCGCCCGCCGATTTGATGGGCCCAATTCCAAACGCTGGTATTGCCTCCATCCACGAGCTTCGCCACGAATACATCAGAGATGCCCGCATTAGGGAGCGTCGTAATGCCAACCGTGAGAGTTGGACTATCGAAGCTGCCCCCCACGTACACGCTGCTGCCACTTACTGCTAAGCCACCAGGATAGTCGAATCTCAGCCCGCCGATTTGATGGGCCCAGTTCCAAACGCTGGTATTACCCCCATCCACCAGCTTCGCCACGAATACATCCACCTCACCCGCATTAGGGAGCGTCGTACTGCCAACCGTGAGGTTCGGACTATAGAAGTTGCCCATCACGTACACGTTGCTACCACTGACCGCTAAATGTGTGGCTCCGTCTGAGTCCGCCCCACCAATCTGCTGGGCCCACGTCCAGATGCTGGTGCTACCCCCATCCACCAGCTTCGCTACAAACCCATCAGTATCGCCCAGACCAGTGCTCACGTTTGGTAGCGTCGTGGCGCCAAGCACCAAGGTTGGACTATTAAAGCTGCCGGCCACGTACACACTGCTACCACTTATCGCTAAGGAGTGGGCATTCTCGAAGCCCGTCCCGCCAACTTGCTGGGCCCAGGTCCA
>JBKJUQ010000042.1:0-2545 GCA_046590685.1 Hymenobacteraceae bacterium | reverse complement strand
TCCCCGTCAAGACAACCGCGGCGCCCACGGCTCCCGCGGCGGGGCTAAACGAAATGAGGTTGGGTAAAACCAGGAAAGTCGTGGGGGCGGTAGCGGTACCGTTAGGCGTAACCACGCGCAACGAGCCGCTGGTGGCCGTAGCCGGAACGGTGGTCGTGATCTGGGTCGCGGAGTTGACCGTGAATGCCGCCGTAGCGCCATTAAAGGTCACGGCGGTCGTACCGGTGAAATTGGTACCCGTGATGATCACCGTTGCGCCCTGCGGAGCCCCGCCCGCGGGCGAGTAAGACAGAATGGTCGGCGCCCGGTCAGCACCGATAATGGTGAAGACTCCCGCACTCGTGGCCGTACCGGTAGAGGTGGTAATTACTACCTGCCCCGTGGTTGCGCCAGCGGGTACTTCAACGAGGAGTTGAGTGGCCGTCGAGAAGGTCGCGGCCGTCACGGGCGTACCGTTGAAGGTTACCCGGAAGGTGGTGCTCAGGTTGGTGCCGGTGAGCGTAACCACCGTCCCGATGGGGCCACTCGTCGGCGTCATCGACGTAAAAGTCGGGGCGGTATCGCCCAGACCTACGGCGCGCCACGCCTGCGCGACGGCCGCCGCTTCGGGCGAAGACAAGCCGTAAAGGTCAACTGCCGCCTGCATCGTGGCGCGCACGGCCACGCGGTAGGTCGCGTTGGCCGTCAGATACAGCCGCTCGGTCCGGTAGGCAATGCGCGCGGCCTTCTCGATCGAAATGGCCGGAACGGTGAATGCCGTGCCGTTGTCGTTGGTGCCGCTACCCCCGACGCTCAACAGGTAGAACCAGTAATTGAGTACGCCGGAGTTGGTGTGAACTCCGCCGTTATCGCCGGGGCCGGTTGCCCAGAAACGACCTAAGTACGTATCGGGCTGCCGCTCAGCATTGGGATTGCTCATCGAGCGCAGCGAAGGCCGAACGCGGTCAATATCCTCCCCGATGAGCCACGTCTGCTTGGTGGGGTCGAAATGGTGCTCTACGCAGGCGCCCCAAATGTCGGAGAAGCCTTCGTTCATCGCCCCCGACTCGTTTTGGTAGACCAGGTTGGCCGTGCTCTGCATCACGGCGTGGCCGACTTCGTGGGCGCACACGTCCACGCTGGTCAGCGGCGAAAAGCGCGAGGCGCCGTCGCCATACACCATCTCGGTGCCGTCCCAGAAGGCATTCTCAAACGCCCGGTCGAAGTGAACGTAGCTCAGCAATACGGTTCCGCGGTCGTCGTACGAATCGCGGCCGTGGACGCTCACCCAATAGTCCTGGGTGGCCTGCGCGCCGAGGTGGGCATCGAACGCGGCGTTATCGAACGCGGAGTTGTTGTACTCCGCCGCCGTCCAGTTATTGTCGTTATCGACGAAATCGACAGCTCCGGCGAAGGTGGCGCGGGTTTCACAGTTGAGTGTCGTGACGCCTTTACCGCGAGTGGTCTCCCGCAGGCGGAAGCCCCCGCCAAAAGCGTCAGAGGTACCGGGCTTGGTGCCGCTGTAGCGCGTAGCGAAGGAACCTAGCGCGTTGACGTGCTTGATAATGGCGTCGCGCAGGACGACCTCGCCCGTACGGGCATCGACGTAGAGAAACTCGCGGCTGATGGGCGCGCGGGCGTACACGTTGAACTTCCAGGCGAGCACCAGCGGGGCGGGGCCGGCAGTGGCCACCGCGCGGCGGTCGCTGACCACTACCAGCTCCCCGGAGGGGAAGTAGGTAGCCCGCGCGTCGCCGGTACGCTGGCGCAGATTGGCTTCTTCCGCCGGCGCCTGCCACATATACTGTTTGGCGCCGACGGCCGCCAGCGCGCGCTGGCGGGCAGCGGCTTCCGATAGATTGGGCTGAACGCGCAGGCCCGCGGCGGGGGCCGCTACCTCGCCACTCACCGTCTGCAGCTCGCCCCCCCGGGTGTGGAGCGTCACGACGCCGTGTTCCACCTTCACGCCGCGAAAATATTGCTGGTAGCGCACGTGCGCGCCGCCCAGCTCATCGGTTTCGGTGCGCAGCGGCCGGAGCTCGTCCTGCGGGCGCAGGGCCAGCGCGCGGCGCAGCGCGGGCTGCGCGTTGGCCAGCGTGGGGCGCGAACCATCAGAATTTACTGGCACTGCCTGGAGGCGAAAGCCGTCCTGCGGCGCCAAGCGGTGGGAGGAAGCGAGCTGGGCGTCTACCCGGCCGGCAAGCAGTAAAGTGAGCGCCAGGACGGTTCCGCGCCTGAGAAGAGTTAGCGAGTTTCGCATTCCGTACAATAAGAAGTGGTGGACCAGGCTCCAGAGACTTGCTCGGGTGGGCCGGGGCTGCCTCGAAGGTCGGAAATTATTTCCATACGCGTTTGGCGCCAACGTCCAATAGTACCAGATTCCTTTTGCAGGTCTATTTATCCCGTGTTTCAGAATAATTCGGTACAGTAAGGCGCGCGCGTCAGAGCGGTGCATCTTTGGCGGATCAGGCCCGGGGGCCCACGAGAACCCACGTGCAGGGTCGACTCTACAGGACTTACGCACTAGCGGAGAGGGTAGTCCCTCGTATGATTGCACCGGCAAGTT
>JBKJUQ010000366.1:0-3541 GCA_046590685.1 Hymenobacteraceae bacterium | reverse complement strand
GCGTCGGAGTGCTCCACGATCTCGGTGTCGGACTGGCCGATGCCGGAGGTTTCGAGAATGATCAGATCGAACTGCGCGGCCCGCACCACGTCGAGCGCATCGTGGACGTACTTGCTGAGGGCCAGATTGCTTTGCCGCGTGGCGAGCGAGCGCATATACACGCGGTCGTTGGCGATGGCGTTCATCCGAATACGGTCGCCGAGCAGCGCGCCGCCGGTTTTGCGCTTGCTCGGATCGACGGAAATGATCGCGAGTGTCTTATCGGGGAAATCCATCAGGAAGCGGCGGACCAATTCATCTACCAACGACGACTTGCCCGCCCCGCCCGTGCCGGTGATGCCGAGGATGGGCGTTTTGGTAACCGCAATCTCTTCTGCCGTCGCGGTGCGCAGCGCGGGGTTTGCCTCGCGGATTTTCAGAAATCCTTCGGGGTCGTTCTCGGCCGCCGAGATCAGGCGGGCGATGGCTTGCGGGTCGCGCTCGGGCAGGTGCTTGGCCTCCCCGTTGAGGTTGCGGCCCGTGGGGAAGTCGGACTGCGCCAGCAGGTCGTTGATCATTCCTTGCAAACCCATCGCGCGGCCGTCGTCGGGCGAGTAGATGCGGGTGATGCCGTAAGCTTGCAGCTCGGCAATCTCGGTCGGCAGAATAACGCCGCCGCCGCCGCCGAAGAGCTTGACGTGGCCCGCGCCGCGCTCGACCAGCAGGTCGCGCATGTACTTGAAGTACTCGACGTGCCCGCCCTGGTAGCTGGTGATGGCGATGGCTTGGGCGTCTTCCTGAATCGCGCAGTCCACGATTTCCTTCACCGCCCGGTTGTGGCCGAGGTGAATCACTTCCGCGCCGCTGCTCTGGATGATGCGCCGCATGATGTTGATCGCCGCGTCGTGGCCGTCGAAGAGGGCGGCGGCCGTCACGATGCGAATCTGGTTGACGGGCTTGTAAGGCGCGGGCTGAGCGAAGGTGGCGTGGGACATTCTAACGGGCGACTGGTTTTGCTTCGACAAAGATAGCCGGGAGGGAAAGGGGGAAGTTGCGCCCTGCTCCAGCCGGTACGGAAAGGGAAAAGGCATTTTTACACGAGGACACTCAGGGGCCGTCTCTGCTACCGCCTACCTTTGAGTTTGACGGTCACGGCCCGTGCAGTCCGGCTTTCGAAGCGGGGGCGGCAGCCCGGTCCGGGCTGCCCCGCACTATGCCGGCTCGCCCTTCGCCCGTACGTCTGTTACAAGTCGTTACCTGCAGCCAGTCTGATCGGCGGTGTGGGGCAAAGGGGCGCGGGCAGGTCACTTGGGGTATCGCCTGGGGTAAAGCTGCCCTGACGCTGCTATTGCTGTGGCGCACCTTCGTTGCCACCGGTAATCCCGAACTCGACAGTCTGACCCAACTGCTGCGCACCCGGCAGCCCGATACCAGCCGGGTGCTGACGCTGATGGAACTGAGCTTTGCGTATCGCGGCTCCCGACCTGACCTGGCGGTTCAGCACGCCCAGACCGGTCTGCGGCTGGCCCGCCAAATCAATTTCCGACGTGGCGAGGCGTCCTGCCTTAACTGCCAAGGACTGGCGTACTTGGCGCTCGACGACCGGCCGCGGGCATTGCACGCGCTGCTGGCCTCGCTTCGGCTGAACGAAGCGTTGCTGAATCGCCAAGGGATGGCGGCCAATCTGGCTAATGTCGCCCTGGTCTATGATCTTCAGGACGACCACCGGACGGCGCTGCGCTACGCGTTCCGTGCAAAAGCCCTTGCGACGGTGCTGCACCGCGAGGCCGACGTTACGCTGCTATTGCTCAACATTGGCGGCAGCTATGCCGACCTGGGTCGCCTCGATTCAGCCCTGCAATACACTCGGCAGGGTTACCAGCGCGCGCGGCGCGGCCGCGACGAGCAGAACCTGATCATCGCGCACATCAACCTGGGCTCGCTGTATTTGCGGGTTGGCCGGCCTGCGCTCGCCCAGCACCACTACCGTCAGGCGTTACCTTACTGCCGCCGGATGGGCCACGTCGGGTATCTGAGCGTTAATTACCTAAATATCGCCCAATTGTTTGAGGGGCCCGGGCAGACCGATTCGCTGCTGCGCTACGCCCGGCTGGCGCTGACGACAGCGAAGCGCCACAAGCTGGATGGCCCGATGCTGGACGCGAGTAAAACACTGGCGGCGCATTTTACGAGCCAGCACCAACCCGACAGCGCCGTCCGCTATCTGGAGCTGGCCGCCGTCGCCCGTGACTCGCTCTACAATCAGGAAAAGCTGGCGAACGTGCAACGTCTGCTGTTCGTCGAAACCATCCGACAGCAAGAGCGGCAGGCAGCGCAGGTGCAGGCACAGGAAATGCGCCGCTATAACTTACAGCTACTCGCGATTGCCATCTTCGTGATGAGTGTTTCAGTGCTATTGCTGCTCTTTCGGCGCCGGGTAGCGCAGCTGCGCGTGGCGGGGGTGTTGGGGGTGGTCACGCTGTTGATGGTGTTTGAGTTCGTCGCCCTACTGACCGGTCCCACGATTGAGCGCCTGACCGGTAACCGCCCAGTGCTGACGCTGCTGGCAATGGTTGGACTGGCGGCGGGACTGGCACCGCTGCACCACCGGCTCGAAAGGTGGGTAAAGCAGCGGCTTACCCCGTCCGTGGGGGCGGGCGCCTCTGGGGACGGACCACTCACGCCGGCCGAATGAGCGCCTAATATGGTTAGGTTTCGGCCGAATTTCCTGCGGTAAGGTCCCGGCTACGCGAGGACCAGCCTTCCCCAGTATCAACAGCCTGGCGGGGTGCTGCTAGGCTCTGCTATTATTTGGATAGGTGCCGGCCGCGCCCTGGGTACTGGTTAAACCCTGAGCCCAGCAAGCCCGTCCTGACGTCTTAAAGCTCGACCTCTTATCCCCCGACTGGTATGACACGGCTCCCGACGGGCGTACCTGCTTGTGTGCCCAACCCAGCCACTGGCCGTGCCACGATTCGGCTGACTGGGTAGGCTGGCCGAGGGAGAGGTTGCGGGTCGCGGAGTGTCTGCCGTGCTCACTAATCCGAATTTTTTATAATCAGCTCCGTGCCGGGCGAGCTCTCTGGCGCTTACCCGCGGCGCCTCGTGGCTGGACCCATAGGATTCGCTAAGCTTGACTTTGGCCTTTTGGGAGGCCTAACGAAGCCCGCCGAGCAGGGGGCATCTAGATTTGGGTAACCACACTCGAATCCCGATTCCGTCCCTGCCCCGCGAGTTTCTAGCCGTAATATTACCCTACGCCGGGCTGTTTTGCCGCCGCGTCTTTGTCCACGTGCAGCTGTTGGTGGTCGGGGCCATTCTGGCGCCGGGCAAGCGCACCATCACCTCCGTGCTGCGCATTGTCGGCCGCCAGCACGAGCGCGCGTTTGGGAAATATCATCGGGTGCTGAGCCAGGCCCGCTGGTCGGCGCGGGCGGCGGGGCGCCAGCTGCTCACGCAGCTGGTGGCCGTCTTTGCCGGCACCGGGCCGATACTCGTCGGGCTGGATGAAACGCTGGGGCGGCCACCAGCTGCGTGAGCAGCTGGCGCCCCGCCGCCCGCG
>JBKJUQ010000233.1:0-10852 GCA_046590685.1 Hymenobacteraceae bacterium | reverse complement strand
CTCGGCCTACCTCCCGTGCGTATACGCTGAGGGTTTCGCGCCGGTAAAACAGATTATCTTATCCTCGCACAGTCCGCGTGGAGGACGCGGGAGAAGATAATCTGTTTTACCGGCGCGAAACCCTCAGCGTATACGCACGGGAGGTAGGCCGAGTCCGCCGGGTTCGGCGCGCACTCGATTTCTGCCAGTACAACGATTCGCTCACGACGGGCTGCCCGGTCGGGCCCGGCTACATTATCCGGGGCCAAGAGCGCGAGGAAACGCTCCGCGAGTATGGCCCACGCTAACTTATCTTTCCTCTTTATAACTTCCCTGCTGATGTTTGCGCGAAATACTTTCTCATCCTGCTTACTCTGGCTTGGCCTGGTGGGTACCACGTGGCTAGCGGCGGCGCCTACGGCTTACGCCCAGGGTACCGTGCGGCGTCATCTCATCACCTTCCGCGATAAAGTCGGCACGCCGTACTCGGTAGGTCAGCCGCTGCAATACCTTTCTCAACGCGCGGTTACGCGCCGCCAGCGGCAGGCTATCGCGGTTTTGCCGCGCGATTTGCCGCCCACTCCCGGTTACGTGCAGCAGGTTCGAGCCGTCGCAGGGGTGCAGGTAGTGTATCGCACCCGCTGGTTTAACGGCGTGATCGTGGAGTGCGATAGCAACCGATTGCGGCAGGTTCGGGCATTGCCGTTCGTGCGCGATACCCGTACGCTCAATCGCGTGGTCGCAGCGAGCCACGCCCGACCTGACCCGCGCTCGCGCCGCAACGTGGAGCAGCAGCGTCCACTTAGCCCCAACCCCTACGGGATCGCTTTCGCCCAAGCGGAGCAGATCGGGGCAACGACGATGCATGCCGCTGGTTTCCGCGGTGAGGGCATGCATATTGCCATCTTCGACGCGGGCTTTCCCGGTGTCGATGTCATTCCGGCATTCAGACCCTTGTTTCAGCAAAATCGGCTGCTTTCCACCTTCGACGCCGTCCAGGGTGGCACCAGCGTCTACGATACGCATCCGCACGGCACGTGGGTTTTATCCACGATGGCGGCTAACGAGCCGAATTCCTTTATTGGCACGGCTCCCATGGCCTCCTACCATCTGGTGCGCACGGAAGACACCCGGGGTGGCACCGAAACTCCAGCTGAGGAAGCGTATTGGCTGATTGGCGCAGAGTACGCCGACTCGGTCGGCGTCGATGTAATCAATTCTTCGCTTGGGTACCACGACTTTGACCCACCCGCCGCGTCGTATTCCTACGCGGACATGAACGGTAACACCGCGATTAGTACGCGCGCCGCCGATATCGCGTGCGCGGTTGGCATCCTCGTCGTCAACAGTGCCGGCAACGACGGCGGCAACTCGTGGCAGTTTATCGCGGCGCCCGCCGATGCAGATTCCGTGCTGACGGTCGGAGCTGTCGACTCTCTTGGCAACCGCGCTGGATTCAGCTCTATTGGGCCAACCGCCGATGGTCGTATTAAACCCAATGTGGCTTCGCAGGGCTCGCAGTCAGCCATTATTGATCCTAGCGGCGTCATCGCGCGCGGGAGCGGCACCTCGTTCGCCAGTCCAATCATGGCCGGGATGGCAGCGGGCTTCTGGCAGGCCAATCCGACACTTACCGCACAGCAGGTACGACGGTTTCTAGAACAATCGGGTTCGCAGGCGAGTAATCCCGACAACCGACTTGGCTACGGTATACCGGATTTTCGGCGTGCTTATAATCTCGCCAACCCCGGCAATCCGCTTAGCTTGCCCATCGTAGCGGGTCGTTCGGTACCCGAGCTATTCCCTAACCCGGTGCCGGGGGCTGCCTTTGTCTTGCGTCTGCCCGGGCGATTAGTTGGTCAGGAGTTGACCATCCGACTTACCGACACCGCGGGGCGTCTCATCCACGAGCAGCAGGTTACGGCCGCTGCCGGCAACGATTCTGTCGTAATAGCGCTCGATAAAAGCCTCCTGAAGGCCGGATTGTATTTGTGTCAGCTGCGCGCGGCCAGTGGCGAACAGCATACGTTACGTTTTTTGAAGAATTAACTCCGCTAAATTCACCAAAATGCAGACTAATGCGCACCGCCCGTACGATTTTGGCGGGTTCGTGCGTTATAAGCCAATGCGTGGTCCTGCTGGACCACCAACGAATTGGTAATTCTTCGCTGACTTCTCCGCTGCTTTGGCCTTACTGCTCGCGCCCTCACTACTTGCTGCCGACTTTGGGCAGCTCACTCAGGAAATTACTCGACTACGTACTCCCGGTGCGGCCGATTGGCTGCACTGCGACGTCATGGACGGTCGATTCGTGCCGAATATCTCGTTTGGACTGCCCGTTGTCGAAGCCATCCGGCGAGCGAGTGGCGATCTGCCACTCGATGTGCATCTAATGATTGAGGAGCCGGGGCGCTATGTGGATGCGTTTGCGCGCGCTGGCGCTCACCGTATCACCGTTCACTTGGAGACTTGCCCGCACCTGCACCGTATCGTGGAGCAAATTCGGGCGACCGGTTGCGCTCCGGGGATCGCCCTCAATCCGCATACTCCCGTGGGGCTCTTAGCCGACATCGTAGCAGACGTAGAATTGGTGCTCATTATGTCCGTCAACCCGGGGTTTGGGGGGCAGCGGTTTATTGAGCATACGTACCGCAAAGTGGCAGCAGCGCGTGAGCTGATCGAGCGAACCGGACGCCCGATTCACCTGCAAGTCGACGGTGGGGTAGGGGGGAGCAATATCGGGGCTTTGGCGCAGGCTGGGGCGGACGTATTCGTTGCCGGCAGTAGCGTGTTTAGTGGGGGAGACCCGGTCGTGGCTTTGCATCAGCTACGGGCGATTGCTGCTGCCGCGACTAACCCAGTAGCTAACTCCGCCCGCGTATGAGCAGCCGGCCCAACCACCTCCAGGGCTGGTTTATTATCTTGATCCTGTTGGGTATTGCGCCAATTAAAGCTTGGTCGCAGGTCCGGACAACGGCTACCGTGCAGGGCACGGTGCAAGCGGCCGACGGAGGGGCGTTGATTGAACAGGCCCTCGTCGGGCTCGTTGGCACGACGCGGTCGGCCACGACGGATGCCGAAGGGCGGTTTTCGCTATCTGTTCCTCCTGATCAGGCGCTGGTGCTGGAAGCTCGGCGGGTCGGTTTTGCGCCGCTTCGCCTGCCTGTTGCCGCGCTGGCGCCGGGTCAAGTCCGCAGCGTCTCGTTCCGGTTGACGGCTACGCGCTTAGGCGACGTTAAAGTGTACGGCCGTACCGAGGCGACGGAGATCCGCGACCAAATCAGTCTGATGAAGATTGACCCAGCCGCCAGTAAGCTGCTGCCTTCGCCAACGGGAGACTTCAACCGGGTGCTGGCTACGCTACCGGGCGTGCAGGCCAATAACGAATTAAGTAGCACCTACAATGTGCGCGGTGGCAACTACGATGAAAATCTCATCTACGTCAACGGCATCGAGATTTATCGGCCCTTTCTGGTTTCCAGCGGCCAGCAGGAGGGACTTTCCTTTGTCAATCCGGATTTAGCGCAGAAGGTCGATTTCAGCTCGGGTGGATGGCAGCCGCGGTTTGGCGATAAGCTCTCGTCCGTGCTAGCCGTCGAGTATAAGCGACCGACGAAGTTTGGCGCCTCCGCAGCGGCTTCTTTTACGGGGGGGACGGTGCACGTGGAAGGGCCTTCGCGAAACGGGCGCCTTACCTACCTTGGGGGAGTGCGCTACCGCGACACCCGCTACATTTTGAACTCGCTGCAAACCAGTGGCAATTATCTGCCGCGCTTTTTTGATGCCCAAGGCTATATCACGGCTAACCTGGGGCCGCACGGCGATTCCACCCGAACCACCCTTGGCTTGCTGGTGAGTGGCGCCCGAAACGATTTCCGGTTTGAGCCGACCAACCGTGAAACGACTTTCGGCACCGTGAACCGGATCGTGCGGCTGACGATTGGGTACGATGGGCGCGAACGGATGCAGTATGATACCTGGCAGGGGGGACTCAACCTTCGGCATCGCTTTTCGGATCGATTCAGTACTGAGCTACTTGCCAACTATGTACGCTCCGACGAGCGTGAGTTCCGCGACGTTGAAGCCGGATTTCGGTTCAGCGACGTAAACACCGATCCCGATTCCAAAGACTTCAACCAGAGCATTCGCCAGCGGGATGTCGGCTCGCGCTTCGACCACGCCCGCAACGTCCTGCGGGCGCGTATCGCTACCACTGAAGCGCGCGCGACGTGGCTGCCCGGCAGCCGGCACCGCATCCTTACCGGGCTGAAAGTCGGGCGCGAGCAAATCACCGACGAGCTTGATGAATACGGCTTTCTGGACTCCGCCGATTACGTTACCGACCTCACTACCTTAACCACTACGCTGCGGCTGCCGTCTACTCGCGTCCAAGCCTACGCGCAGCATACGTGGGAGATTGATTCGGCCCGCACCCTCACGTACGGCGTCCGGGCACATCGTTGGAGCGTGAATGGGCAAACCGTCGTCTCGCCGCGGGCGCAGTATAGCTGGCGGGCCCGGCGGCCCGGGCTCACGTTTCGTCTGGCCGCGGGCGTGTATCAGCAACCGCCGTTTTACCGCGAACTGCGTTCCCTGAGCGGACAGCTCAATACCAGTTTGCGCGCCCAGCGTTCCTACCACTTGATCGGTGGCACGGCGTATGAGTTTCGGCAGTTCGGCCGGCCCTTCCTGCTCACCACGGAGGTGTACGCCAAGTACCTCGACCACGTCGTACCCTACGACGTTGATAACGTGCGCTTACGCTACTTCGCCCGCAATAACGCTACGGCCTACGCGGCCGGAGCCGATGTGCGGCTGAGCGGCGAATTCATTCGGGGAACCGAGTCGTGGTTCAGCCTCGGCGTACTCACCACCCGCGAGCGCATCCGCGAAGCCGGCGTAGCGTACCCCAATCGCTACGTGCGCCGGCCGACGGATCAGCGCGTTCAGCTCGGCGTGATGTTCCAAGATCAGCTGCCCTCAAACCCAACTTTCCGCCTCCAGCTCTTCAACGTTATTGGTACGGGACTGCCGTTTTCCCCTCCCAACGAGCCGGCTTTTCGCGGGACTTCCAAGCTTTCGCGCCTGTTCTGGCGCACCGATATCGGCTTTGCGAAGCTCATCGCGCTTGATACGGGCGAAGGGCGAGTGCGGCTACGCTCGCTGTGGATCTCGTTTGAGGTCTTAAATCTGCTAGCAAAAAACAACCTTGTATCTTACAGCTACGTGCAGGATACGGATGCCATCACATACGCAGTTCCTAACTACTTATCGCAACGCGTATTCAATCTGCGCGTCGCGGCTACGTTCTAGCTGCTTATTGCTTGATCTTCCACTGCGCCACTGCCAAACGCATGTCTGGGGCCAGCACGGGGTAAGCCGTTAGGTCGGCAGTAGGAGCAGGGGAGGTCTTCGTCGCTCGCTCGCCCAACTGCATAGCGGCGCGGGTAAGCAGTATAGCGGTCTTGTACTCGTCCTTCTGCGCCAATAAGCGGGCTTTCACCCACGTATTGTAATAGTTTTTTTGAATAGCTAGAGATCGGTCAACCAGCTGCAACGCGAATTCATGTTCCGCATCAGCGCGCACCAGAAATTCGGCGGCTTGCGTGAGCAATAGCCAATCGTCGGGCTTCGCGCGCGCGATCGCCTGCCGGATATTGGCCACGGCTTTCGGCAGCACCTGCACTTCAATAGGGACCGAAATCCGGCGGCGTTCCCACGAGAGATCGAGCGAAGCAGACGTTGGCCTTACGTTGGAAAAGCCATATTGAAGGGTTTCGCAAAATGGGGCCGCCGTAATGCTGGCCGGAACCCGAAAGACGTCGGCCTGCGGATCGTAGCCCTCAGTACCCCAACGGGCGGTATCGCGGTTGAAAATGACGTAGGCGTTGAGCGAATCCACCGGAAGGGCATAAAACGCGTATTGGCCTGCCGGAATACGCTGACCACCGATGAGCACATCATCCTCGAAGCGCACGCGGGTACTCTGGTTGGCGCCGGCGCGCCAGACTTGGCCGTACGGCACAAGCCGGCCCCAGATGGCTCGGCCTTTCACGCCGGGCGCGTGATACGTGACGCTGATCTCGGTCAGCCCGACGACCTGCGAAACCTTCGCCAAGGGCGAAGCCTGTGGTAGTGTCAGCTGTGCCTGCACCGGATTGGTGAGTAGCCCCAAGCAGACGACTGCCATTAATTTCCAGCAAGCTTGAAGCTTCTTCATTTCTAAAAGGCTAACCAACCACAAAAATCCGATTCTCGACGCGCCTAATCCAAATAAGGGCCAACAATGTTGCAAGTAGCGATGGTTATAGTAACGATGCGTAAAGCGCGGGAAATTTAGTAAGCTCCACTTGACCTATAATTTATATTATGTAAAATATAATTTTCGCCCCACTAAGAGAACACGACCTGCTCTCCTACTAAAGCATTCTGTAAGCTTCTTGGAACTAAATAAAAATAGGCGCGCCACACTTAGTGTAGCGCGCCTATTCATTACTTGCTCTTGACCAAATAGCTTACAAGCTATTTTTTGCCGCTGCAACCAGCACTCATTTTGCCGATTCGCTCTGCATCCGCAGTCTTATTAAGCGCCACATAGGCTTTCTCCAGTGACGACAGCGTGCTCTTATCGCACTCCTTCAGCTTAAGAGCTGTCTCGAAGAATGGCACAGCTTTCTGAAAATATACTTTCGAGTCGGCTTGCATTTTCTTGCTCGCTGGCTTTGCGTACTCGACCGGCGACATGTTGCGCAACTTCTGCGTCATCTCAGCTCCCCGGTTGAATTGATACACACCTAGGTTGAATTGCGCGTCAAAATTGGTGGGATCGGCTGCTACGGCCTGCTCATAAACCGTTACGGCCTGATCGGCTTTGCCGGTCTTGTCGTAAAGGGTACCGAGCACGGCGTACAGATTTGAGTTCTTCGGATCGAGCTTAATGGCGCTCTGCACCTTGTCGATGGCTTCTTTCTCCTGCCCCATCTTCAACATTACGCTGATTTCCTGCAGCAGAAAATCTTTCTCATTCGGGTACGCCGCAACGGCTTCCCGCGCAATGGTCAGCTGGTCGGCATCCGGCTTCTCGCGGCTCAAGCGAAGCAGCGTCGCGTAGATGTCTCTTTTGGTTTTGTCCTTCAGTGGCACCGTCAGGGCGTGACGATAAGCTTTCTCCGCGTTAGCTACATCCTTCTTGGCTTCAAATGCATAGGCGGTGTAAAGCGCTACGCTGGTATCCTGGGGAGCGATACTCGCCGCTAGCTCATACGATTTCAGCGCCGTATCGTAGTCCTTAGCATTGAACGCATTGACGCCGGCATTAAAGGCTGTACCAAAGAGGTTCTTCATTTTCTCCTTTGCCTGTGGGGCAAAGTCTTTCCCCTTCTCATCATACTGGATAGCCTTCTGGTATGACTCGTAGGCGATCTGAGCCGCGTTTGGCGGTGCCGTTTTTGCGTAGATTGGGTGGTTGATCAGCGCCTCGTAGATCTCCGCGCGCGTAAACCACGTCTTGGCCTTCGTATTAGTCTTTTCGTCAGTGATAGCCTTGTCTATCTCGGTGCGGGCAACATCGAGCTTGCCATTGCGCTGGCTTAAAATGGCGCTAGTTACGGCAGCCTGTTGAGCCAATGATGACGTGGTGGTCAGCGCGGCCAGCGCCAGCGCATAAACGATGGACTTACGGTTCATCCGAAAATTTTGAGGTTAAAGGTGAGCAAAACGGAGTGGGGAAATGCCCGGGCATTTCCCCACTCCGAGCGCGAAATAACAAACAGCGGGCCGTCGTTGCACGCCCAGTACTCGACCACCATCCGCTAAGCACCTACTCGGCGGCGGGCTCGGTCGGAATGACGGTAGTGGTGTCGTCCGTGATGGGGGCATCCATAGTGGAAGCCGTTGATTGCTCATCGGTGGCCACTAACTCAATCTCTTCACTCGCGGATGCCGCGATATCCTCGGAGGCAACATGAGCAACCGACGAGATCTCATCCCCCTCCCCTAGCCGAATCACGCGGACTCCCTGCGTGGCGCGCCCCAGTACGGGCAGTTGCGCCACGCTCGTGCGAATGGTAATGCCGGAGCGGTTGATAATCATCAAGTCATCATCCTGGGAGACGTTCTTGATGGCGACAAGCGGGCCTGTTTTCTCCGTAACCTGCATCGTTTTGATGCCTTTACCGCCTCGGTTTGTCACCCGGTATTCGTCAATCGGGGAACGCTTACCGTAGCCTTTTTCGCTGATGACGAGCAAGGTTTCCTTCTCCGAATCGCTCACGCAAACCATTCCGACCACGCGGGCATCCTCGTCTTCCTCATCAACCGAGATACCGCGTACACCGGTAGCGCCGCGACCCATCGGCCGCACCGTAGACTCGGGAAAGCGGATCGCGCGGCCGGAGCGGAGCGCCATTACGATGTCGCTGGACCCGTTGGTCAGGCACACGTCGAGCAGGCGGTCACCTTCGTTGATATTGATGGCAATGATTCCTGCCGTTCGCGGGCGGGAGTAGGCTTCGAGGGTCGTCTTTTTAATAACCCCCTGCTCGGTGCAAAACACCAGGAAGGTGTTTTCGAGATAATCCGGCGAGTTTAGGTTACGCACCGGCAGAACGGCGCGCACTTTATCGTCGCCGAGGTCGAGCACATTCTTGAGGTGCCCGCCTTTCGCCGTTTTGCCCCCCTCGGGCAACTGGTGGACTTTCTTCCAGAAGCACCGCCCCTGCTCGGTAAAGAACAGCAGATACGCGTGCGTGGAAGCCACGAACAGGTGTTCGTTGAAATCCTCCTCCTTGGCCGTACCGACCCCACGTGCGCCAATACCGCCGCGTTTCTGGTCGCGGTACTCGCTCAGCGCCGTCCGCTTGATGTAGCCGACGTTCGAGATCGTGACTACCATCGGCAGCTCCTCAATCAGATCTTCGTCTTCGAGGTCGGCGGCGTCATATTCGATACTGGTGCGGCGAGCATCCCCGAAACGGTCGCGCAGGTCGATCAGCTCATCGCGAATGATCTCATTCCGCAGCTCGGCCGAAGCCAGCACATCGAGAAAATACTGGATGGATTTCGCCAACTCGTCGTACTCCTGCTCCAGTTTGTCGCGTTCCAGCCCGGTAAGGCGCTGGAGACGCATATCGAGAATAGCGCGGGCCTGCACGTCAGACAAGCCCAAGGGCGCGGTGCCGACTTCAGCCTCAATGCGTTGAGCAAGCTTTGAACGGGTGAACGGCTTGTCATCAAAGAAACTCATCAGGCGGGCCCGGGCCGCATCGGCATCAGGCGAGGCGCGAATCAGCTCAATGACAGCGTCGAGATAGTCAAGTGCGCGGAGCAGGCCTTCGAGAATATGGGCGCGCTTGCGGGCTTCGGCCAGCTCGTACTGCGTACGGCGGATGACCACCTCCTGCCGATGATCGACGAAGTGATGGATCAGGTCGCGCAGGTTCAGCGTAAGGGGCCGGCCTTTCACGAGCGCGACGTTGTTGACGCCGAACGACGACTGCAGCTGCGTTTTCTTGTAGAGGTGGTTGAGGACGATCGCCGCTGATTCCGTCGACTTCACTTCGTACACGATGCGCATCCCATCGCGGTCGGACTCGTCCCGCAGGTCCGAAATACCTTCGATCTGACGGTCGTTGATCAGCTCAGCGGTCTTTTGGATCATCGTCGCCTTGTTCACCATAAAGGGAATCTCGGTGACGATGATGCGCTCGCGCTGGTTCGGTCCGTAGGTTTCGATGGTCGCTTTGGCGCGTACCACTACCCTTCCGCGGCCCGTGCGCAACGCCTGCTTCACCCCTTCCATCCCGTAGATGATGCCGCCAGTGGGAAAATCGGGCGCAGTAACGTGCTCCATCAATTCATCGACCGTGATATCGGGGTTAGCCAGATAAGCCACAATGCCGTTGACCACCTCTGTGAGGTTGTGGGGCGCCATATTCGTTGCCATGCCCACGGCAATACCCGTCGTGCCGTTTACGAGCAAGTTTGGTAGCTTCGCCGGCAGAACACTCGGCTCCTGCAGCGAGTCGTCGAAGTTGGGCTGGAAGTCGACGGTATTTTTGTCGAGATCACCGAGCAGTTCATCGGCAATGCGCTTGAGGCGCGCCTCGGTGTAGCGCATCGCGGCGGGGGAATCGCCGTCAACGGAGCCGAAGTTGCCCTGACCATCCACGAGGGGGTACCGCAGGCTCCACTCCTGCGCCATTCGTACCATCGTATCATACACCGACGTATCGCCGTGCGGGTGGTACTTGCCAAGCACCTCTCCCACGATTCGGGCGCTCTTCTTGTGGGCGCGGTTGAAGCTCACGCCCAGCTCACTCATACCGTACAGCACGCGCCGGTGGACGGGTTTCAGACCATCGCGGACATCAGGCAAGGCGCGGGAAATGATGACGGACATCGAATAGTCGATGTATGCGCCACGCATCTCATCCTCAATATTGATGGGAATTATGCGCTGGGGTTCTTCGGTCATACCGAGCAGGTTCAAAGGAAGTTGTTAGTCGGCGGACACAGTGTCCGCTGGCTTGAGTGCCTGCCCTGGATGGGCCTTGGGCATTCGAAGAGTAACGTTTTCGGGGGTAAAAATAGCTCCTTTCCTCCCGATCTGCTTTAGTATTTGTTTGAAATTTGTGTATTTCTTGTTGGTAGTTTGTTTAATTATGATAAATTAAGAATTTGCGCAAACGTTAAATCAGAGTCCGCTGGCAGCGACTCACTCTACCTTTTATTTTTAGATAGCTTGTTTCCCGAGATACTTCGCTGCGAGGCGCTGCGAAAACGCGCGTCTGATACAGCAGAGCGGGCAGCGTGCTTCGTCGCTCGGCGTTGTACCCGGCTCCTCCACCGCTTCCAAGAAGATCGGGTGATCTCG
>JBKJUQ010000216.1:0-6456 GCA_046590685.1 Hymenobacteraceae bacterium | reverse complement strand
CTCCTCGCCGTAGGTTTCGCTGATGTAGCCCTTCACGTACTTGAGGCCGACGCGGATTTTTTCGTCTAGCTCCTCGATGGAGCCTGTCTTCTGCGACACCAGAGCACCGGCCTGGTTGCGGGCCTTGAGCGCCGCCGTGAACGTGGTGACTTTGGCAGCAAATTCGGCCTGCGTAATCCAGATCAGCACGAGCTGCGGGTTAGCGGCCCAGGCGGTGGCCAGAAACACCGCCAGCGCGGCTTTCTGATCCTGATCTTCCGGAATGAGGGGGTTGCGGCGGGGCGAGGCTTCCTCGGCCGGCTGCGGGGTAGGGGTGGGGGTTTCCATGGCCGAAATGTAAGAAGCTTTCGGCAAATCCGGTCATCCGATCGATTTTTATTCCTCTCCTAACTGCTTGATTATGACCAGTGGGGGCGCCCCACTGCCTTGCCGCAGCGCCGGTAGAGCAGTGGGGGCGCCCCACTGGCCTGCCGCGCCGCCGCCGGTGCAGTGGGGGCGGCGCGGGGCTCGCCGGGGTAGTACCTGACAGCCGGTTTACTCCACCACCAGCCGCCGCGCCTGGCCGCCGCACCGCACGAGGTAGAGGCCGGGGGCGAGGCCGACGAGGTCGAGGGTGATTTCGGGCTGACCGGCCGCGATGGTTGCCGTGCGGACCCGGCGGCCAAGGGCATCGGTGAGGGTGAGGGGGCCGGCTGGGGCGCCGCTGAGGCGTACGGTGCGGGAGGCGGGGTTGGGGGCGAGGGTGAAGGAGGCGGCCGTCGCTGCTTCCGGGAGCCCGGTTACGGATTCGTTGAGGCGGATGCTGATTACGTCGGCAAGCTGGTTAGTCATATACATGTCCAGGTCGCCATCGCCGTCCAGATCGGCCATGAAGGTTGGCCAAGAAGCATAAAACATCGTCGCGGCAGACCCAGGGGTGAAGGAGCCGGCCCCATCGTTAAGTAGAATCTGGACGACGCCCCTGTACTCGGTTATAAGGATGTCGACATCGCCATCCCCTTCCACATCGCCTGTCATGGCAAAAGACGAGAGGTCGGTCGGGTAATCGGCACCCCCCGAGAAACGCCCCGTACCATCATTGAGTCTGATCAACACCGCGTTGGTCGTACTCTGAAGCAAGGCCAGCGAAGTCACCAGATCAGGATCTCCGTCGCGATCCAGGTCAGCGGTCGTAATAGCAATCAAGCCATACGGTACGGGCAGTTTTGCCCCCGCGGAGAACTCGCCATGCCCATTATTTAGCTGCGTAACGATTGTGTCATCGATGGAGGAATTCTGGTCAGGATCATAAGAAAGCAGATCCAGATCGCCGTCGTTGTCTAGATCAGCGGGTTGCAACGGATAGGAAGCGTGCCACGCATAATCGAAGCCGGCCGTGAAAAATCCTCGGCCGGAATTGAGCCGAAGATGGGTTGGACCCCAGTCGGAGCTCGCCAGCAAATCCAGATCGCCATCATTGTCCATATCGGCCAAGGAAAGGTTGCGGGGTAAAAGTCCGACATTGACAACGGCCCCATTCGTGAACGCCCCCGCGCCATTATTAAGATAAGAGCGTACCGTATTAACGGAAACAAAGGGCGCGATTAAGTCCATATCGCCATCGCCATCCACATCGCCGACGGCGATTCGCATGGAGGCGTTCGACCCGCCCGTTTTCACGCGTATAGCTGTGGGAAAGTGCGCGGTGCCGTCGTTGAAGCGGATGGTGAGCGTATCGTAGTTGTACGTATACGCAACCAGATCCAGGTCATTATCCCCATCCATATCGGCTGCGATGGCGCACATGACATCTGTCACCGGCACCTCGATCGCCGTATGGAAGATGCCGGGCCCAAGGCCGGCGGCAGCCGTAAAGCGGTGGAGGGTGCCGGCGGCTACCGGCGTACCGTTTTGCCCGGTTGCTGCCGGCGTCACTGTCACATCCACCACTTCCCCGGGCATAAAATCCTGCGCCGGGTCGAACGTAATCGTGTTGGTGCCGCCACCCGCAAAGCGCCCGCCGCCCGTGGCGCGCGTCAGCAACCCGCCGCGCTGGTGGCTGTAGATTTTGATGGCCGCGCCCGAGGCCGAGGCGGCGCTCATCGGCTGCGAGAACGTGAGGGCCACGTTGCCATCGCGCGGGGCCGCCACGGCATTGCGCACCGGCGAGCCGGACGTTAGGTAGGGCGCCTGCGCCTGTAGGCGTCCGGCCGAGCCTACCATCGCTACTATCAACAGACTAAGCAGGCACGGCTTCATACAAAAACGCTTAAAGTGGTTGGGTACTGAAGACGGTAAAGCTACGCATTTAGCTTCTCGGTCCTCACGTTGCTTTTCCCTCGCCGCCCCTGCGCCTCAGCCGGTACCTTTGCGCCCGCATGCTCAGAGTAGGAATCTTCTTCGGCGGCCCGAGCCGCGAGCGGGAAATCTCGTTCGCCGGCGGTCGCACCGTCTTCGACAACTTGGACAAGGCGCTTTTCGAAGCCGTGCCGGTGTTCGTCGACTCGCTCGGTCACTTCATCCAGCTCGACTGGCCGTACCTCTATAAGGGGACGATCCGCGACTTTTACCCGCCGCCGGCGCTGGTGCCGCAGTTCGCGCCGCTCACCGACGGCGAGCCGTGGCAGGTATACCGCGAGTCGCTCGGCGAGCTCACGCCCGAGCAGCAGGATACGCTGGCGCGCGCCGTGGGCACGCCCATCGAGCCGCGCGACTTCCGGCGGCTCTTCGACTTTGCGTTTCTAACCCTGCACGGTCCCTACGGCGAGGACGGCGCGATTCAGGGCGTGCTCGACTGGGCGGGGATTCCGTACTCCGGCGCCGGCTTGCTGCCGTCGGCCATCGGCATTGATAAGATCGCCCAGAAGCGGCTGCTGCGCCAGATGGGCTTCCAGACGCCCGATTTCCAGACCCTGACGCTGGACGAATGGAACGCGCCCGATCCGGCCGCCCGGCCCGCGCGGTTCGCGCAGCTGGCGCAGGCGCTGGGGTTGCCGTTCGTGGTGAAGGCGCCGCATCAGGGCAGCAGCATCGGGGTGAGCGTGGTGAGCGACGAAGCCGGTTTCGCGGCGGCCGTCAACCGCTCCCTGTTTCAGCAGGAGCTCAGCGCGGCCGAATGGCAGGGCTATTCGGCGGACCAGAAAAAGCACTTCGCGCGGGCGCTGACCGATATCCGCTCCGGCATCGGCCTGCCGTTGCAGCTAGGGGAGGAGGGGCCGGTAGTGCACCACCCGGCGCTGCTGGCGGGGGCGCTGGATGAGCTGATCGCCAACCAGCAACCACCAACTACCATCCGCCTCCTGGCCCTCACCGATGCCGAAACGCAGGTGCTGGTTGAGCGCTTCGTACGGGGCCGCGAGTTTTCGTGCATTGTAGTCGAGACACCCGCGGGCGAGCCGCTCGCCTTGCCGCCCACCGAGATCGTGAAGGGCGCCGAAGTGTTCGACTACCGCGCCAAGTACCTGCCGGGGATGGCGCGCAAAGTGACGCCGATGGACGTGCCGGCCGCCGAGATTCAGCGGATCCGGGCGCAGTGCGAGGAGCTGTTCCGGGCGTTCCAGTTTTCGGTCTACGCCCGCCTCGACGGCTTCTACACGGCCGAGGGCGAGATCTTCCTCAACGACCCGAACACGACGTCGGGGATGTTGCCCGCGTCGTTCTTCTTCCACCAGGCGGCCGAGATCGGGCTCAACCCGAGTCAGCTCATCACCACCATCATCCGCACGTCACTGGCGGCGCGGGGCCGCGAGGGCAAACGCGCGCATCATCTGCGCGGCTTGCTGGAGCGCCTGGATGCCGCGCTGCTGGCCAAGCAGGCCGCCGGCGATACCCGGATTCCGGTGGCCGTCGTGCTCGGCGGCTACTCGTCGGAGCGGCACATCTCGGTCGAGAGCGGGCGCAACATCTACGAGAAGCTCGCGAGCAGCGCCAAGTACCGGCCGGTGCCGGTCTTCCTGAGCGGCGACCGCTCGGCGTGGCGCCTGCACGTGCTGCCCATCAACCTGCTGCTGAAGGACAACGCCGATGACATTCGCGACCAGATTCTGAAGGCCGAAGCCGGCCACGGCCACCACCCGGTGCTCGACGAGATCGCCGCCGAAGCGGCGCCGATCACGGTCAAGTTTGCGGGGAATGCCGGGCGCACTCCGCGCCTGATCTCGCTCGAAGAGTTGGCGACGGAAGTAAAAGCCGTCTTCATCGCCCTGCACGGCCGCCCCGGCGAAGACGGCGCCTTGCAGCGCGAGCTGGAAAAGGTGGGCCTGCCGTACAACGGCTCGGGCGCTGATGCCTCGGCCGTGACGATCAACAAGTTCGTCACGAACCAGACGCTGCGCCAGCACGGCATCCGCGTGGCGGATCACCAGCTCGTAACCCGCGCGGCGTGGGCCGCCGATGCCGATGCGTTCTACACCGAGATTGAGCGCAATTTCGGCTACCCCCTCATCGCCAAGCCCGCCGATGACGGCTGCTCGTCGGCCGTCAAAAAGCTCGACACCCGCGCGGAGCTGGCGGCCTTTACGCGGCTGATCTTCCGCGATGTCGAGGAACTCGACGCCGCCGACTGCGCCACGCTGAAGCTCTCGCGCGGCGAGGAGTTTCCGCGCAAGACGGAGTTCGTCATCGAAACCCTCATCGGCCCCGACGGCGCGCGGCACTTCCTCGAAGTCACCGGCGGGCTGCTCACGCACCGCCTGCCGGACGGCGGCGTCGGGTACGAGATCTTCGAGGCCAGCGAGGCACTCGCGACGGGCTCGGTCCTGAGTCTGGAAGAGAAGTTTCTGGCCGGCGAAGGCCAGAACATCACCCCGGCGCGCTACGCCGCGGACTCCACTGAGCGTCAGCGGATCTCCGATGAAGTCAAGAGCGAGCTGCGCCGGGTAGCCGAAACCCTGCACGTCGAAGGCTACGCGCGCATCGACGCTTTCGTGCGCATCCGCGCTAGCGGCGCCGTAGAGGTCATCATCATCGAAGTCAATTCGCTGCCGGGGATGACGCCCGCGACCTGCATCTTCCACCAGACCGCGCTCGCCGGCTACTCGCCCTACGAGTTTATTGATCAGATTCTCGAATACGGCGCCACTAGAAAGTAATTGCGAATTACGAATTAACACTTACGAATTATGGGAAGCCGCAATTCGTAAGTGTTAATTCGTAATTCGTAATTAGTAATTCGTAATTAATGAAATCCCACACTGCCTTCGACGTTTTTAAGCACCTCGTCTTCGTGCTGCTCGCCGCGACGGCGCTGCTGCTGCTCTTCTTCTTCGGCTACCTGCCCTGGACGACGCACCACGGGGAGACTATTGCCGTGCCGAAGGTGACGGGGATGACGGTGGATAAGGTGGAGGATTTTCTGGATGAGCGGTCGCTGCGGTTCGTCGTGCAAGACTCGACGTATGACCCGGAGCAGCCGCCGCTCACCATCCTCCAGCAGGACCCCGCGCCGGGCGCTCGCGTCAAGGAAAATCGCAAGATTTACCTGACTGTCTCGATGCGCACCGCGCCGCTGGTGCCGATGCCGAAGCTGCTTGATCTCTCGCTCAAAACCGCTACCATTACGCTCCAGAACCTCGGAATGCGCCTCGGGGAAGTCACGACCGTGCCCGACCTACAGCAGAATGCCGTGCTCAAGCAGCTCGTCAACGGCCGCGAGGTAAAGCCCGGCGAGCGCGTATCGAAGAACTCGCTGATCAATCTGGTGGTCGGCGACGGGCAGGGCAACAACGAGTTCACGCTCGACAACGTCGTGGGCCAGCCGTACGACGAAGTGAAGATTCTGCTGCAGGGCCAGGGCTTGCAGATCGGCTCCGTGATCTACCAGAGCGGGGGAGGAGAAGCCGGTACCGTGCAGCGCCAGCGTCCGGTGCCCGGCTCGCCGGTACGTACCGGGCAATTGGTGGATCTGTGGGTGAGTGGAGAGGATCCCGGCGACGGCAATCCGCCGCCCGCTGCGGAAGCTGCTCCCCAGGAATAGCGCTTGCCCTTGCGCGCGGCCGTGCCGGTTCAGCGGCCGACGAAATACTTTAGCCGTCATCTGCGTTAGGCCACACTACGTCGTCATTCTCACGCTGCGCCATTCGATGAATCAATCTGTTCGCTCTTTTCTCGTCTGCGTGTTGCCGGCGTTGCTGCTCGCCGGACCAGTGGCGCCTTTCACGGCTTTGGCCCAAGATGCTCGACCGCAGCTTCGGCCACTGACGGCCGACCCGGCCCGCGCGCCGCGGACTCCGGCCCGGCGACTACTCCCCGCCGCGCAACGCCCCACCGCCCTGGCCCTGCCCGTATTCGATGACTTTGCCGACGACCGCTCCGGGCCACGGCCTGATCCGGTGATTTGGGATACCACCGGCGGGGTGCTTCGCAACGAAACGTACGCCCGCCAGCCACCCACGCGCGGTGTGGCCACCTTCGATGGGCTCAACGGGTATGGTCGGTCGTACGGCACAAACGTGAGCGTATCCGTAGCGCCCACGTTTG
>JBKJUQ010000165.1:0-3638 GCA_046590685.1 Hymenobacteraceae bacterium | reverse complement strand
ACCCTCGTTGTTTTTGCGGGCTTCTACGCGCCCGCCCGCCACACCGTGCAGTACGCCGACACGCTGGTGCAGGCGCTGGGAGGCAAGCTCGTGCTGCTGCATGTCAACCACGCTTTTGAATACGACCCATATGCAGGCGTAGGCGAAAGCTTCCGTAAAGCCGCACAGGCCCGACAAATCGGAACGGCGGCAGCGCTTGAGCAGCAAGCGCAGGGGTTGTCGAGCCGCCCCACCGTGGAGGTCGCCACCGACCTGCTTCCCGCCGTGGCACAGGACGTGGCCGTGCGTCATTATCCGGCCCTGTTCGTCATCAGCCAGCCCGACTCCGCCCATCCGGCGGCGGCCGACTTGGTGGCCGCGTGCGCCGAGTTGTTGCGCGCCGGAAACCACTCGCTGCTGGTCGTCCCCGCCGCTACCCCAGCCGAACAGGTCCCGCGGCGGATTCTGATTGCCGCTGACCGCGAGCCCTTCGCGCTGATCCCGGCAGCCCACCCCCTGCGCCAGCTATTGTCGCTGCCCGGCGGCGCCGTATTTGTCGCCCACGTGTCGGAGGTGGAAGACGACGAAGGCTGCGCCTTGGCCCTGCGCGCCGTGCAAGCCAGCGGCTTGGTCGAAGGGCTGCCCACCCCGGAGCTGCGGGGCTATGAGTCCGATGACTACGAGGCTGGCCTGCTCGCAGCCGTACAGGATACCCAGGCCGAGCTGGTGGTAGTGTTGGCGCGCCCGCGCAGTTACCTGAGCGAGCTGTTTCACCACAGTGTCACGGCGCGATTGCTCCAGCGCTGCCCCGTACCGGTGCTGGTGCTCCCCGCCGAGCCCGAGGTCGAGGGGCCTCCTGGCGCTTCGGCCAGCCTCACTACCGTGGGGCAGTGGACCAACGCGGTGCTCTCCGGCCTAAACCCTGCGTCCTGACAGCGCGCATTCGGCGCCCCAGCATCCGGCAGCAGCGCCGGCCCGACAACAGTTATTGTCTCCGCCACTGGTCAGTCCACCAGCATTCCGGTAGCTGCCGCCAATCACGCGGCGGCAGTGAGCTTCCTGATCGACTGGCTCGAACCGCCGGAGAGGCGCTGCCCCCAGTGACTATTGACCGCTAGTCAGTCCTGCTGCCGCCGACCCCGCACGCAGCTTGCTCAGCAGCAAGGGCGCGATGAAATCCCCCTCTGGCAGCCCGCGCTGGCGCCACAGCTCTATACCCTTTCGCATCAGCACGAAGGACGGCAAGTCTGCGGCGTGGAAACTGTGCACCACGGCCGGATGGCTGGCTTCGTTGATCACCAGCACCCGCACGGCAGTACCTAGCTGACGCTGGAGCGCCGGCAGCCCGGCAAACGTAGCCATTGGCTCCGGCGGGGTGGTGGTCGAAATGCCGTCCGGCAGCAACAGCAGCAAAACGGCCGCGTCGCGGGGCAGGGCGGGCGGCGGCAAGGGAACGGGCAGCGAAGCGGGCATGGGCACGGGGTGCAAGAAGGATGAGTAAAAGTATCAGGCAGCCCCAGCCGGCCAAATGACGTCCGTCAACCGGTCGCGTGATTTGCGTCAGCAGCGGGCGGCAATACGCCGGGCCAGATGATCTCGAACCGGGCGCCGCCGAGGTCGCTGTCCTGAATCGAGATGCTGCCGCCCTGCTCCTGCACCACCGTATGGACGATCGCCAGACCGATACCCTGCGAATCGGGGCGCTCGCTGGTGCCTTTCTCGAAGAGGGTGAAGACTTTTTCGCGCAGCGCCGGCGCGATGCCGGGGCCGTTGTCTTCGACCCGAAAAACAACGTAATCGGCGTGCTGCCGGCCGCTGATGCGGATGAGGCCGGCGGGCCTGTCGTTGTACTTGATGGCGTTGCTGATGAGGTTGAGAAACACTTGCAGCACCTTGGTTTTGTTGCCGCGCAACGGGGGCAGCTCGCCGGCTACTTCGAGGTGGATATGCGGCGGCACCAGCAGCAGGTAGCCGATTTCGGTCACTACCGCGCGTACATCCACGGCCCCAACGGTGGCATCAGCGAGGGTGGCTTTGGAGTAGGCCGCCACCCCCGTTATCAGCTCGCTCATGGCGTAGAGCGTGTGGTTGAGCTGTTGGAGATGTTCGCCCAGTTCCTCTCTTTTGTCGGGCGGCAGGGCGCGGGTCAGCAGGTGAATAATAGCGTGAAGGTTCGCCAGCGGCGATTTGAGATCGTGCGAGATGGTGAAGCCGAAGCGCTCCAGCTCCCGGTTGATGGCTTCGAGCTGCTCGTTGCGGACTTGCAGCGCGCGGTCGAGGTTTTTCTGCTCGGTCATATCGCGCACCACCGCCACCACCATTTTTCGGTCGTTGAGCACCACCGGCGAGAGGGCGATATCGACGTCGAACTCGGTGCCGTCCTGCCGCAGGCCGAAGAGCGGCCGGCCCTCGCCCATGCTGCGCACCGCGGAGTGGTGGAAGAACCCCACTACCTGGCCAGGATGCACGGCCCGGTAGCGCGCCGGGATGAGCAGCCACAGGTTTTGCCCCACCAGCTTAGACGAATCGTAGCCGAAAAGCCGGCCTATCTGCCGGTTGGCCAGCATAATCTGGCTTTGGTCATCGACAATCAGCACCCCATCGGGTAGAAAGTCAATGGTTTGCTGGAGCGAGAGGACGAGATTTTCCACGGAAAAAAACTGAAAGGAGAGGAGAAATTGAGCGCCGGTTGGTTATCTGATTCGGTTTAGTGCCCCGCCGCGCGGGCTTGCTTTTTCGCCTGCCGCCGGAAGTAGCCGCGCAGCAGGAAATTGTGCTGCAACGCTTCCATATTCTGGCTGAAGCCCGCCGTGCCGTGCTCCACGTTGCGCATCGTCTGCCGCAGCTGCCCACTCAGGGCCGTATCGGCCAGCACCGTGTTAAGCGGCCCGCCGCCGGTCTGGGCCTGTCGTTTCAGCGTCGTGAGCGTGGCCGCGAGCGTATCCGACGTGCCCGCCAGCTGCCGGGCCGCGTGGCCGAGCCGCCCGGCAAACGCCGTATCCGTGAGCAGGTAGCCCGCCGGTCCCCGGCCCTGGCGCACTCCCCGCACCAGCAGTTGCACATCGCGCGAGGCTGTGCTCAGCTGCGCCGACGTAGCGGCGGCGTTTTGCATACTGGTGCGCACGTTGGTCGCGAGTTGCTCATCACCCAATAGCTTCCAGAAGGCATTGTCGCCGTTGAGCCGGGCCGTAATCTGGTGCAGATTCTCGGTAATGCCGACCAGGTTTTTGTTGGAGATATCCAGGGTGCCGAGCATCGCTTCGATGCCCACCGGGGTGCGCGTCGGCAGAATATCGCCGGGGTCCACGAGCGGCGCGGGGCGGGCATTCGGGTTGGCCGTCAGGTTGATGATCGTATTACCCACCAGGCCGTCAGTGCCGATGGCCGCTACGGTGTTTTTGCGCACGAAGGGCCGCACGTCACGGTTCAGGCTCATCTCCACCCGCACGGTGGTGTCGTTCAGAATCTGAATCTGCTTGACCGTGCCCACCGTGATGCCCCCCAGCCGCACGTTGTTGCCGGTCAGCAAGCCCGAGACGTTCCGAAAATCGGCTTGCACCACCATACTGCGGCTGAACAGGTTCTGCTTGCGGCCCAGCAGAAACAGCGTAGCGAGCAGGCAGCCCAGGCCCACGACCACGAACAAACCAAGGCGGATA
>JBKJUQ010000572.1:0-5046 GCA_046590685.1 Hymenobacteraceae bacterium | reverse complement strand
GTGAAGTTGCCGCTGCCGTTGTTGAGCCGCATACTCACCGTGTTGTCGACGTTGGACGTCAGCAGGTCGAGGTCGCCGTCGCCGTCCACGTCGCCCAGGGCCACGCTTAGGGGGTTGTTGCCCACGGCGGGGTTGGGGTTGGTGGCCGGGGCCGTGAAGTTGCCCGTGCCGTCGTTGAGGCGCACGCTCACCGTGTTGGCCCCCGAGTTGGCGGCCAGCAGGTCGAGGTCGCCATCGCCGTCCACATCGCCTACCGCCACGCTGTACGGGTTAAAGCCCACCGCCGGGTTGGGGTTGGTGGCCGGGGCCGTGAAGTTACCCGTCCCGCTGTTGAGCCGCACGCTTACCGAGCTGCCGAAATAGTTGGCCGTGAGCAGGTCGAGGGCGCCGTCGCCGTTCACGTCGCCCACCGCCACGCTCCACGGAGCACTGCCCACGCTGGGGTTGGGGTTGGTGGCCGGGGCCACGAAATTGCCCTGGCCCGCGCTCCCAGTGGCCGCCGTGAACTGGTGAACGTGCCCGCGTGCCAACGCCAGGCTATTGGTGGCCGTGGCGGCGGTGGTGGTCGTCACCAGCAGTGTTTCCCCCGGCCGAAAGTCATTAGTGGGGTTGAACGTGACGGTGTTGCCGCTCACGCTCGCCACGCCCCGCGTGCTGCCGAACATCCGCCCGCCGCGCTGCTGGCTGAACACCCGCACCGCGCCCTGGGTGGCAGTGGTGTTCTGCATCGGCTGCGAGAACGTGACGGCCACGTTACTGGCCGCCGTCGCGTTGCGCAGGTTGCGGGTGGGCGAAAGGGTGGTGACGGTCGGCGCTTGCCCCAAGGCACTCCCGGCGCCCAGGACCAGGGCCAGGAACAGACCACCGGTGCTGATTTTTCGCGCCGCGCCGACGGCCGGCGACTGGCTGGCGGAAGCCCTAGCCGCGCGGCAGCGCCGCGAAGAGGAAAGCCGTTCCAGGAAAAAGTAGTACGTGCGCAGCATCCGGGAAAGTGGGTGAGCCGCCGGGCCACGCCCGCACCGGTACTGGCGCGGCCTAGAGCCGGTTCGGGATTGCGCTACAAAGCTTCCGCTCTTGACGAGGGCCACCCAAAAACCCCTTACCCCTCATTTGGGGGTAGTGCCCATTTCCTACCCCCGTCAGGGCGTCCGCTCCAGGAACCGAACCGGGTTTACTGCACCATACGAAGCGCGGTGCGCGCGGGAGCGCAACGCAGGAGTTGCTTCACCCACCATAAAAAACCGCCGCCCCCGAAAGCCGGGAGCGGCGGTTTTGCGTTTCGCGAAACGAAGAAATCCGCGCAATCCGCAGAATCAGTTGACTCTGTGGTCTAGTGGCGGAACAGCAGCTCGCGGTACTTCACCAGCGGCCAATCTTCGTCGTCGACGAGCAGCTCGAGCTTGTCGGCGGCGTAGCGGATCGGCTCGAAGAAGGCCTTCACTTCGTCGCAGTACGAGATAGCGCGGGCGCGCACATCATCCATATTGTTAGCGACTTTTCGGGCATCGATCATCTGCTCTACCTGCGTCTGAATCAAGTAGATATGTCGACTCATCTGCCGAATCATTTCGATGGTCGCAGCGGTGAATTCCTCCCCGTCCAGACCCAGCGAGCGCAGGCCCTGCACGTTGGCGATGAGCTTGTTTTGGTAGGCGATGGCGGTGGGCACGATGTGGTTGAGCGCCAAGTCGCCGAGCACGCGGCTCTCGATCTGGATCTTCTTCACGTAGTCTTCGAGCAGGATTTCGTGGCGGGCGTGCAGCTCCACGCGCGAGTAGATGCCGAGGCGCTGGAACAGCAGGTCGGCGTCTTCGCGCACCATCGCGTCGAGGGCCTGCGGGGTCGTGCGGATGTTTGACAGGCCGCGGCGGGCAGCTTCGTCCTCCCACTCCTGCGAGTAGCCGTTGCCTTCAAAGCGAATCGACTTCGATTCCACCACGTAGCGGCGCAGCACGTCGATGATCGCCACTTCCTTCTTGCGACCGGTTTCGAGGGCGGCGCTCACTTCCTCGTAGAACTCCTGAAGCTGGTTCGCCACGATGGTGTTGAGCACGGTCATCGAGTTGGCGCAGTTCGCCGACGACCCCACGGCCCGGAACTCGAACTTGTTGCCCGTGAAGGCGAACGGCGAGGTGCGGTTACGGTCGGTGTTGTCGAGCAGAATGGCCGGCACCTTGTCGATACCGAGCTTGAGGTAAAGGTTGTCGCCCTTGTCGAGCGGCAGCTTGGCGGTGCGCTCCAGCTCGTTGAGCACCGCGTCGAGCGACGAGCCGACGAAGACCGACATAATCGCCGGGGGAGCCTCGTTGGCGCCGAGGCGGTGGTCGTTCGATGCGCTCGCGATGGAGGCGCGCAGCAAGTCGGCGTAGCGGTGGACAGCCTTGATCGTGAGGATGAAGAACGTCAGGAATTGCAGGTTCTCCTTCGGCTTGCGGCCCGGCGCGAACAGGTTCACGCCGGTGTTGGTGCTCATCGCCCAGTTGTTGTGCTTGCCCGAGCCGTTGACACCTGCGAAAGGCTTCTCGTGGAGCAGCACCTTGAGGTTGTGGCGGGCCGCAGTGCGCTCCATCACGTCCATCAGCAGCTGATTGTGGTCGACGGCCAGGTTGGCGTCCTCGAACGTCGGGGCGCACTCAAACTGGTGCGGCGCCACCTCGTTGTGGCGGGTACGGAGCGGAATACCGAGCTTGAGGGCGGCGGTTTCGTAGTCGACCATAAACGCGTGCACCCGGCTCGGGATCGACGCGAAGTAGTGGTCTTCGAGCTGCTGACCCTTGGCCGGCGAGTGGCCGAAGAGCGTCCGGCCGGTCATCACGAGGTCGGGGCGCGCATCGTAGAGCGCCTTGTCGACGACGAAGTACTCCTGCTCGATGCCGAGGGTGGTGTTCACCCGCGTCACGTCCTTATCGAAGAGCTGGCAGACGGGCAGGGCGGCCTTTTCGAGCACCGCGAGCGACTTCAGGAGCGGGGCCTTGTTGTCGAGCGCCTCGCCGGTGTAGGCGACGAAGATGGTGGGGATGCAGAGCGTCTTGGTGCCCTCCGTCTCGTAGATGAACGCTGGCGAAGAGGGGTCCCAGGCGGTGTAGCCGCGCGCCTCGAAGGTGTTGCGGATGCCGCCGTTGGGAAAGCTGGAAGCGTCGGGCTCCTGCTGCACGAGGGCCGAGCCCTTGAAGTTTTCGAGGGCTTCGCCGTCGCGGCCGAGATCGAAGAACGAGTCGTGCTTTTCGGCCGTCGAGCCCGTCAGCGGCTGAAACCAGTGGGTGTAGTGGGTCGCGCCTCGCTGCATCGCCCAGAGCTTCATCGCCCCGGCGACGGCGTCGGCCAATGCGCGGTCGATGCCGGTGCCGGCCTTGATGGCCGCCTGCACGCGCTTGTAGTAGTCGGCCGACATGGTGGTCCGCATCGCGTCCGGCCCGAACACGTTCTGACCGTAGAAGTCGGATATTTTGCGGCTGTCGACCTCCGGCGCCACTACGGTGCGCTGATCGACGAGCTCAAGGGCTTTGAAACGAAGGATGGCCATTGACGAAATTAAGGATTTTGCGGGATACCCCCTGCTATGACAGGGGCAAAGGTAATACGAGCTACATTAATTTCATTAAACCCCTTTTTCAAGAAGGGGTACGGCTCCATTTTGTACTCATTTGCGACCAGAAAGCCGCTTCCGGCTAACCTCTCCCAGACGCTTCGCTAGTTTCCCAGTCAGTCTGCCGATAGCTACTCAGCCGGTCGCCGACCTTTGCGGTTGATGACTGCTGCTCCCCTCCTGCCGGAACCCGCCCCGGCGCACCGCCACGCCCTGACGTTTATTTTCTTTACGCTGCTGCTCGACGTGATCGGCTTCGGGCTGATCATCCCCGTCACGCCGAAGCTCATTCAGCGCCTGCACGGCGGGTCGCTGGCCGAAGCCGCGACGTGGGGCGGCTACCTCGGCTTCGCCTACGCGGGCCTCCAGTTTCTGACCGCGCCGGTGCTCGGCGGGCTTTCCGACCGCTTCGGCCGGCGACCGGTGCTGTTGTTCTCGCTCGTCGGGTTTGGGCTCGATTACGTGCTGCAAGGCGTCGCCCCGACGCTCGGGTGGCTGTTCGTCGGGCGCTGCATCGCCGGCATCACCGGCGCGAGCTTCACGGTGGCGTCGGCGTACATCGCCGACATTAGCACCCCCGAAAAGCGCGCCCAGAACTTCGGACTCATCGGGATGGCGTTCGGTATCGGTTTCATCCTCGGACCCGTGATCGGTGGCTTGCTCGGCGCGGAGTTCGGGCCGCGAGCGCCGTTCTTCGCCGCTGCCGGGCTGGCTTTACTCAATGCAGTCTACGGTTACTTCGTGCTGCCCGAATCGCTCGACGCCGCCCACCGCCGGCCCTTCGACTGGCGCCGCGCCAATTCCATCGGGTCCCTGAAGAATCTGGGACGCTACCCGCAGATTCTCGGCCTTGCCGGGGCGCTGCTGCTGCTCTACATCGCTGGGCACGCCGCCCAGAGCACCTGGACGTACTTCACCTTCGAGCGCTTTCAGTGGACCGAGCGACAGGTCGGTTACTCGCTCGCATTCGTCGGCCTCGTGATCGGCGTCGTGGAAGGCGGCCTCACGCGCCTCGTCATTCCGCGCCTTGGCCAACGCCGGACGGTGCTGCTCGGCTTCACGTTTTACGTCGTCGGTTTCACGTGCTTCGCCTTCGCCACCCACGGCTGGATGATGTACGCCTTTATGATTCCCTACGGCCTCGGCAGCCTCGCCGACCCCGCCGTGCAGGCGCTGGTCAGCGAGTCGGTACCGCCCTCCGAGCAGGGCGAGCTGCAAGGCGCCCTCACGAGCCTGGTGAGCGTGGCGAGCATCATCGGCCCGCTGCTGATGACGGGCTTATTTTCCCACTTCTCGCGCCACGCGGCGGGGGCATTCTACTTCCCCGGCGCCCCGTTTCTGGCTGGTGCGGCACTCGCGCTGCTCGCGCTGGGACTGGTGAGCTGGTCGTTTCGGCGGCAGCGGGCGGCGCTGGGCGCGGCCACGCCATAGGGTGCAGGCCCCGCCGCGGACGCTTGAAT
>JBKJUQ010000491.1:0-5656 GCA_046590685.1 Hymenobacteraceae bacterium | reverse complement strand
ACAACGATTCCGCTGTGGCGGCAAAGCACGGCCCGCCAGAGCGAAGTGACCGAGCAGCGCGGGGCCGTCAACCAGATTGATATCGGTTACGGCGCCTCGTACCGCGATAAGCTATTCGTAGGCGGCTCGCTCGGCATCGTGTCGATGCGCTACAAGCAGACCCGCACCCTCACGGAAACGCTCAACACGCCGACGAGCGGGCGCGAATCTGATATAGCGTCCCTGTCACTGCGCGATGGGTACGAAACCCAAGGCGGCAGCGTGAACCTGCGGCTCGGCGTTGCCTACCACTTGGGCGACCACCTGCGCCTCAGCGGCGCCATCCAGACACCAACTTTTGCCGGCGAGCTCAAAGAGGCCGCCGACGCTACGACGCTCAACGTCGGCTATCGTCGGCCGTATGGTCCGGAAGCGGTAACGGCCAAGAGCGCGAGTATCGCGGCGAGCGAGTTTAAGTATTCCCTCACGACGCCGTTTCGGGCGACGGGCGGCGTGACGTTCATCTTCAAAACGCCCCCGCCCGGGGCCTCTGCCGAGCAGTTGGCGGCGGGGCGCTCGGCCGTGGGAGGGCTGATTTCGGCCGATATTGATTACGTCAACTACGGCCAGGCGCGCCTGAACGCCATCAGCAACGACCCGGCGCAGGCCGACTTCAGCGCCGCCAACGCCGCTATCCGTTCCGAGTATGCCTCGGCGATCAATTACCGCGTCGGCGCGGAGCTGAAGTTGGGCGAGTTTCGGGTGCGCGGTGGCTACGGCGTGTACGGCGCGCCCTACAAAGACGTCCAGCGCAGCGGCGAGCGCACGGTTATCGCCGGCGGCGTGGGCATTCGCCGCGCGCACGGGTACCTCGACGTGGGTTTCGCGCGCACGACCTATACCGCTGACCTGTACAGCCCCTACACCCTCACCACCTACGACCCCGCCGCCAACGGCGGTCTGGGCGATTATAAGCCTTACTCAGCCGCTACGGCCGCCGAGCCCGTCGTGAGCACTCAGGTGACGCTGCTGAACCCGACGGTAACGGTGGGCTTCATTCTCCAGTAAAAACCCTGCGGTTAGGTCGGAATTCGCCTCGGCGCGGGTGGTAGGTGCAACCTGCCGCCCGCGCCGGGCTACTTTTGGGGTAATCGCTTCTTCTCTCCCCCAACCTGCTTCGTATGACGCTTCGTCCGCTCCGGGCCGTGCTGCTGATTTTGCTGACGTCGGCCCTCGCGCCGGCCTTGCCAACCCTCGCGCAGCAAAAGAAAAATCTGACCCTCGAAGACATCTGGGCCAAGCGCGACCTGTTCGCCGCCTCGCCCGAGGGCACTAACTGGCTCAAGGACGGCCGCTATTACACGGCGCTGGTGCCCGACGAGAAGAACCAGACGCAGGACATTGTCCGGTTCGACATCACCACCGGCCAGCCGGTGAACACGCTCGTGGAAGGCGAAAGCCTGAAGGGTGCCGCCGGGCCGCTGGCGGTCGACGGCTACACGTTTTCGAGCGATGAGCAGCAGCTGCTCATCACCACCGCGGAAGAGCCGATTTACCGGCGCAGCTCGAAGGCGGAGTTCTACCTCTACGACCTCAAAACGAAGACGCTTAAGCCCGTCAGCAAAGGCGGCAAGCAGCAGTACGCCGCGTTTTCGCCCGATGGCGAGCGGGTGGCGTTCGTGCGCCAGAACAACCTGTACTACGTCGACGTAGCTGGCGGGCAGGAACACAAAGTGACCGACGATGGCACCGTGAACCAGCGCATCAACGGGGCCCTCGATTGGGTGTACGAAGAGGAGTTTGAGTTCGCGGTGGGCTTCAGCTGGAGCCCGGACGGTGGCAAGCTGGCCTTCTACACCTTCGACGAGAGCCGGGTGCCCGAGTACGCGATGCAGCAATGGGGCAAGCTCTACCCCACGAGTTACCTCTACAAATACCCCAAGGCCGGCGAAGTCAACTCGCTGGTCGGCGTCAAGGTGCACGATCTGGTCAGCGGCAAAACCACTACGCTCGATACCGGCAAGGAGCCTGACCAGTACCTGCCGCGCATGAAGTGGACGCAGAACGCCAATCTGGTCGCCGTGCAGCGGCTCAACCGCCTCCAGAATAAACTGGAATTGCTGCACTGCAACGCCAGCACCGGCAAGAGCGAGGTAGTGCTGACCGAAACCGACAAGGCGTACGTCGAAGTGACCAACGACCTCACGTACCTCAAAGACGGCAAGAGCTTCGTGTGGTCGTCGGAGCGCGACGGCTACAAGCACCTCTACCTCTACTCCCTCGACGGCAAAAAAAGCCAGCAGTTGACCAAAGGGAGCTGGGACGTGACGACCGTCTACGGCCTCGACGAAACCCGCGGCCTCCTCTACTACGGCTCCGCCGAAACCCACCCGCGCGAGCGTCAGCTCTACCGCGTCGACCTGAAGGGCAACAATAAAATGCGCCTCAGCCAGGGTGCCGGTACTCACGAAGGCGCTTTCAGCCCCACTTTCAGCTACTATTTCGACACCCACGGCGCGTTTGGTACGCCGCCCGTCACGGCCCTCTTCGACGCGACGGGCAAGGCGCCCCGCCAGATCAAGGTGGTGGAAGACAACGCCGAGCTGAAAAAGACCCTTACCAGCTTCAATCTCTCGCCGGTCGAGTTCATCGAGGTGCCGCTGCCCGGCGACGATAAAACGAAGCTCAACGGCTGGCTGCTCAAGCCCGCCAATTTCGACCCCGCCAAGAAGTATCCCGCGATCCTGTACGTCTACGGCGGGCCGGGCTCGCAGACGGGGCAGGACGACTGGGCCGGGCCCAACTACTTCTGGTTCCAGATGCTCGCCGAGCAGGGCTATGTGATCATTTCGGTCGATAACCGCGGCACCGGCGCGCGCGGCGCAGCCTTCAAGAAGGTGACGTACGCCAACCTCGGGAAGCTCGAAATCCAGGACCAGATGGATGTCGCGCGCTGGGCCGGCGCCCAGTCGTACATCGACAAAGCCCGCATCGGAATGTGGGGTTGGAGCTACGGCGGCTACATGACGAGCCTGGCGATGACCAAGGGGGCTGACCTCTTCAAGACCGGTGTGGCGGTGGCGCCCGTCACCAATTGGCGCTTCTACGATACGGTTTACACCGAGCGCTTCCTCAAAACCCCCCAGGAAAACCCCGCCGGCTACGACGAGAACTCGCCCGTCAGCCACGCCGCCAAGCTTAAAGGCAACTTCCTGATGATTCACGGAACCGGCGACGACAACGTGCACTTCCAGAATGCCGTGGCCCTCGAAGACGCCCTCATCAAGGCCAACAAGCAGTTCACGTCGTTCTACTATCCCAACCGTAACCACGGCATCTACGGCGGCGTCACGCGGCTGCACCTGTACCGGATGATGACGGATTACTTCGTCAAGAACCTCTAACCCGTGGTCGGCTCCCCTGACCCGCCGCCCGCGATCTCCGTCGTCGTCCCCGTGTTCAACGAGGAAGCCGTGCTGCCGCTCCTCATCGCGCGCCTGCGCGCCGTGCTCGATGGGCTGCACGAATCGTGGGAAGTCATTTTTATCAACGACGGTTCCCGCGACCAGACCCTGGCCACCCTGCGCGGCCTTGCCGCCGCCGACCCCGCCCGGCTGCGCTACCTGAGCCTGAGCCGCAACTTCGGTCACCAGATTGCCGTCTCGGCCGGCCTCGACGTAGCGCGCGGCGCCGTGGTCGTCATCATCGACGCCGATTTGCAGGACCCTCCGGAGCTGATTCCGGCGATGCTTCAGCAGCTGCGCACTGAAGAGCTCGACGTTGTGTACGCCCAGCGCCGCCAGCGGGCCGGCGAGTCGGCGGGCAAGCGCCTTACCGCCAGCGCTTTTTACCGGCTGCTCGGCGCGCTCACGTCGGTTGATATTCCGCCCGACACCGGCGACTTCCGCCTCATCACCCGGCGCGTCGTGGCCGCGCTGCGGCAGATGCCCGAGCGCCACAAGTTCCTGCGCGGCCAGATCGCGTGGGTCGGTTTCCAACAGAAACCATTCCTTTACGACCGGCAGTCGCGCGTGGCCGGCGAGACCGGCTACACCTGGCGTAAGATGTTCCGCCTCGCCACCGATGCGCTCACCGCCTTTTCCAACCTGCCCCTCAAGCTCGCCTCCCTAATGGGGTTCGTGGTGAGCGGCATCGCGGGGCTGCTGATGCTCTATACGCTCTACTCGCGGTTCGTCTCGCGCGACTACCAGCCCGGCTGGGCGTCGCTGATGATGACCGTGCTGTTCCTCGGGGGTGTGCAACTCATCGCCGTCGGCATCATCGGCGAATACCTCGCCCGCCTGTCCGACAACGTTCGCGCCCGCCCCCTCTACCTCATCGCCGAGGACAGCGGGGTGGAACCCCCCCCCCAATAGCCTAAGTCTGGACAATAAAAGGCCATCTCTGGACAGTATACTGGCAACTCCGGACAAAAAAATGGCTGCTCTGGACAAAAAACGGCAAGTTTGGACATCGGGAAGTCATCTCTGGACAAAAAAAGGGCAAGTCTGGACACCGAAATGGCTGCTCTGGACAAAGAATCACCTACTCTGGACAAAAAACTAGCTGCTCTGCACACCAAAACAGCAGCTCTGGACAACGGGAACCCATCTCTGGACAGCAAAATGGCGGCTCTGGACTCCCAAAGGGGGGCTCTGCAAGCTCAGCCAGCCTACCGATTCCCTGCCGCGTCAGCCCCCCCGTCCAACCAGCGACCCCGGCGGGGCTACCATCCGGTAGAAAACCCGTGTAAGGCAAATTCGCTGGCCCCGGTGGGGCTATCTTTCGGGAGCGCCGCACGAGGTCTCCCGAAAGATAGCCCCACCGGGGCCAGCGGTTTTCTGGTGTGTACGGGAGCTACCAGTCGGTAGCCCCTCCGGAGCCACGCCAGTTCGTTAGTAAGTGTTAGCAGCCTGACTCAAACCTTACCTAGGCCGATGAAAGAGATGTACTTCCCCGACGAGTTACATCTGTTGGACTACTCGCTTTCACACAGTATCCTACTGCTCAGAACTACCGAGGTTCTGGAGGAAGGGCATAAAAATACAGACGTGCTTTTCAGCTCTACTTTTTATGTAGAGCTTCCAATTCGACTCGATCAAGCCACGTTAGTCCAAGGCACAATCAAGGACTTCGACTATGTTCGGAGCCGTTGCGATGAGGAAACTGCCAGGTTTATAGAACTGAGCGAAATATTTGTAATAACTGCCTTTGGGCGCAGATACTACATCGGCGCACGCCAAGTGCAAATTTTTATCAATACCTATGATCCTCTTGAAACAAGCATTGGCTTGAAACGCGGCTAAACCATCCGCACCTGTCCATCAATTATTGGATACTTTCCGCATCTCCCGCGGTTAGCTTGCTCCATCCTGCTACCTTTCCCCTCGTGAATCGTTTCCTCCTCGCCTTTTTTCTCCTCCTCGCGCCCTTCTTCACCTTCGCCCAGGGCGGCACTGAGCTGGCGCTCGCCAAGGAATACGCCCGCAAGCAGGAATGGGCCAAGGCCGCCGCCACCTTCCAAGGCCTGCCCGCCGAAGTACAGCAAAGCGCGGCGGCCTATCCCGAGTACCTCAAGACCCTCCTGAGCCTTAAGCTCTATAAGGACGCCGAGAAGCTTGTCCGGAAAACCACCAAGCGCAACCCCGACCTTACCGGCGGCGGGGTCGATGCCGGT
>JBKJUQ010000478.1:0-3212 GCA_046590685.1 Hymenobacteraceae bacterium | reverse complement strand
TCGGGCAAAAACGCGTTGACGAGCGCCAGCTCCGGCACCGCGCCATCGCGTTGCAGGCATTCGGCGACGGTCGTGACCGATACCAGATAATCCGGCTCCAGCACCACGCGACGCGGGTGCAGCTCGCTTTCCACCACGCGCACGTCGAGCAGCCGGAGCGTCGGCCGCAGCCCGGCCCAGCGCGACAGGTCGTGGTAGGCTTCCGGCAGGGCCACGCGCCAAGGGGTGGGCCAGCGCCGCAGGCTGGTGGGCAGGACCGACCGCGTAGCTGCATCCGGCTCCACCAGCAGCCGAGTCAGCTCCTTGTCGTACGCCAGCACGGTGACGCGCAGATCGGCCAGCCGCTCCCCCGGCGCTTCGCCGGCGGCAACGGTGGGGCTATCGACCGGCGCTCGCGACAGGGTTTCCTCCTGTCTCTCGGGCTCTGGCAGCAAAAGGGGTTGGGTGGCGAGGCCCACCAGCTCCTCCCCCGTGAGCCATTTGAGTAGCACCGCGAGCGCCGTGATTCCGCCGGCGACTTCTGCCGCGGTGCCCGCGTAGCTCTCGTGCAAGACCTGGTTGGCCGCCACGCGCAGGCGGTGCAGCGCGGTTTTCAGGTCCGGGCTCAGCCCCCGGCGGTAGGCGACGAACCCGATAGCAGCCGACAGGTTCGTCCAGGGCGTGTTGTCGAGCGCTTGGTGCTCGGCGCGCAGCGTGGCTTCGAGCAGCTTGCGGAGCTGCGGAAGCGTTTCAGCGGGGAGCGCCTGCGGGGCGCTGGCGGCCAGGAGGCGCAGGCGCCCCGCGAAATCAGGGGCCGCCGGGGCGAGGGGAGCAGCAGTTGTCATCGTAGTAAGTCAGTCAGGAGCCCGAAGATAGCCCCCCGCGCTTATGCCCCGGAATCGTTTCACCGGAAGTTGACTAAAAAAAGCCGCCAACCCCGCTGGCAGCCCGACCTTCGTGCCGCACTCATCGTAGAGGCGCCCCGAATGACGTCTGAAGAAGAACTCCTGAACCTCCAACGCCTGCTGCGCATCGAGCAGGAAGAAGACCGCGAGCAGTACCGCGTCCGCTCCGCGAAGAGCACCATTGCCGAGCGCGTACGGCGCGGGCTATGCTGGTACCCGGTAAAAATCATCTCCGAGGAAGTCGGCTTCGCCGGGCGCGTGGTCCTCGAAATCGAGCGTCCTCCCGGCGCCGGCGCGCTGCACCTGTTCCAGGTGGGCAAGAACGTGGCACTGTTTGCCAACGCCACTGGCGGCTCGCAGGGCAAGAACAAGAATGACCAGGCCGACCCCGCCAAGCGGCCCCAGGTGGCGGGCATCGTGACGAATCTGCGCCGCTCGCGCCTCACCATTCAGCTCACGAAGGATGAGCTGCCCGACTGGGCCGACGACGGCTCCAAGCTTGGCCTGGAGCTGACGTACGACGAGATGTCGTACCGCGAGATGGAGTTTGCCTTGCAGAAGGTGATGGGCGCGCACGGCACCCGACTCGCCGAGTTGCGCGAAGTCATTCTTGGTCATCGGCCGGCGCGGTTCATTGAGCGGCCGGGGCTACCACCCGCGCCTGCGGGTTTAAATCCATCGCAACAAGCCGCTGTTCGTCATTGCCTTACGGCGGCCGATGTAGCCGTTATCCACGGCCCACCCCGTACCGGCAAGACCACGACGCTCGTCCAGACAATTTTGCAAACGCTGCAAACCGAACGGCGCGTTTTAGTGACGGCGCCCTCGAATACGGCCGTCGATCTGCTAACCGAGAAGCTGGCGCTGGCGGGCGCGCGGGTGGTGCGCATCGGCAACCCTAGCCGGGTGAGCGAGCTGCTCCTCGACCACACGCTCGACGCGCAGCTCTTCCAGCACCCCGACTACCAGGAGGCGCGCGAGCTGCGTAAATCGGCGGAGCAGTACAAAGACATGGCCGGCCAGTATAAGCGCAACTTCGGGTACGAAGAGCGCCAACAGCGCCAGCGGCTCAAGGAAGAAGCGAAGGCGATGTACGACCAGGCCGACCGCCTTGAACGCTACGCTTCCGATCAGCTCATCGAGCGTGCGCAGGTGATCACGGCCACGCTCGTGGGTACATCCAGCCGCGCCGTCCGGCACCTGCTCTACGATACGGTGTTCATCGACGAGGCGGCTCAAGCGCTGGAACCCGCCTGCTGGATTGCCATCGGTCGTGCCGACCGCGTGGTGCTCGCCGGCGATCATCACCAGCTGCCGCCCACGGTCAAGAGCGAGGAAGCGGCGCGCAAGGGGCTGCGGCGGACGCTGTTCGAGAAAGTGATCGAGCGCCAGGAAGACGTCGCGCGGATGCTCACCACCCAGTACCGGATGCACCGCCAGATTATGCAGTTCAGCTCGGGGCACTTCTACGAGGGCCGGCTGCACGCCGACGACTCGGTGGCCGCCGCCGACCTGCACGCCTACGACCCCATCGCGTTCCCCGAGGAAGGCCCCGCGGTGGAGTTTATTGACACGGCCGGCACGGGGTTCAACGAAGTGGGCATTGAGGAAAGCCGCTCGGTAGCGAACCCCGAAGAGGCCGACCTGCTGCTCAAGTACCTTGCGTACCTGCTGCAAGGCTACTCGCCCGACGACCACCCTGCCTCCCCAGCGCCGGAGGAAGTGGAAGCCGAGGCGGGTGACTTCGACGAGGGAGCGCCAGGGGGGACAAAATCCGGAGTCGATGAATTTTTGCCCCCCCCGGGGGAGGGACAAGCTGGCGATCCGACGCAAATTTGTCCCCCCCTCACCATCGGCGTCATCGCGCCGTACCGCGCGCAGATCAACTACCTGCGCGACCAGACCGAGGATCAGCACCCGCTGCTGCGCGAGCTGCTCCACCGGCGGCACCTCAGCATCAACACCGTCGATGGGTTTCAGGGGCAGGAACGCGACATCATCGTTCTGTCACTGACGCGCTCAAACGGCACGGGCGAAATCGGCTTTTTGTCCGATATTCGGCGTATGAACGTCGCCATGACCCGCGCCCGCAAGCGCCTGATTGCTGTCGGCGATTCAGCCACGCTCTCGTCGAATCCGTTCTTTCGCGAATTCATTGCCTACGTTGAAGCCACCGGCGGCTACCGGTCGGCGTGGGAGGTGCTGCCGCTGCTCGACTGACTATTCTTTTAGCCGTTTTTCCTGAGTTGTCGTTGCAAGGAAGAACGCCGGGGCGGTTGTCGTCTCGTTAACTGCGCAAAGACTACCAGACCAATCGTTTTTCGCTTA
>JBKJUQ010000402.1:0-1522 GCA_046590685.1 Hymenobacteraceae bacterium | reverse complement strand
GCGACGACCTCCTACTGCGCTATTCCTTCCCCCTCCGGGCGGGGCTACAAGTGGCCCAAGCTCGCGGAGCTGCACCACGCCATTTTTCAGGAGGGGTTTGATGGCGCCCACGACGCGCTCGCCGACGTGCGCGCGACGGCCCGCTGTTACTGGGCGCTCCGCCGGCAGGGAGTTATTTGAACTGAGAAGTGAGAATTGAGAAATTAGGACCGTTCTCAGTTATCACCTCTCACTTCTCAGTTCAAACCTACTCCCACGTCAGGCCAGCTTCCCTTAGGGTCTCGTACACGCGGTGCGTCGGCAGGCCCATCACCGTAAAGTATGATCCTTCGAGGCGGGTAATCGCGGCGAGGCCGAGCCAATCCTGCGCGCCGTAGGCCCCGGCTTTATCAAGCGGCTGGTGGCGCCGGACGTAGTGCGCGATCTCTTCGTCCGACAGGTCGGCGAACGTCACCTCGGTGCGGTCGTGAAACAGCCACCCATCGGCACCGCGGCGCAGGCAGACCCCCGTGAACACCGTGTGGGTGCGCCCCGAAAGCCGCCGCAGCATGCGGTGGGCGTCGGCATCGTCGGTGGGCTTATTGAGCACCTCGTCGTCGAGCACCACGATGGTATCGGCCGTCAGCACGGCGTGGCCGGCCGCTACCTCCTCGTCGTAGGCGGTGGCCTTGCGATGCGCTAAAAACTCAGCAATCTCCTCGCCGCGCAGGTGATCGGGGAAACTCTCGTCGATATCGGGCTTCACCAGCACCTTGAACTCTACGTCGAGGGCAGTGAGTAATTGGGCGCGGCGCGGCGAGCCGGAAGCTAGAATGAGCATTATCAGGTTAGAGGTTTGAAGTCAGAGGTCAGAACTGAGAACTGAGAACTGAGAAGTGAAAACTGAGAACTGAGAGGTGGTTGGCATATGCACCTCTGACCTCTCAGTTCTCACTTCTCAGTTCGCACCTACTCCGCCATTCCCGCGAAGAGAAATCCCCCGATCACTTTGGGGTAGAAGAAGGTCGATTTCTGCGGCATCAGCGCGCCGGAATCGCACACGCGCAGTACCTCGGCCATCGTGACTTCATTGGTGATAAAGGCGGCCGCCGCTTCGCCCGCATCGACGCGGTGGAGGCAATCCGGGACGGAGCGCACATACGCCAGCTCCGGCGAGCGCCGCTGCTCCTCGCGGCTCAGGCCGAGCACCCGCTCGAAGACGAAGTGGTGGAGGATGGTGAGGTCGAGGGCGGCGACGGCGGGCGGGACGGGCCAGGTGAGGTGGGCGGCGGCTTCGGGGCGCAGGCGCAGCTTGTAGGCGTCGCCACCGCGCAGGTAAAGGCCAAACGCCCCCGCCTTGCCCGCGATGATTTCGGGCAGCTCGTAGGGCTCTACGCCGGGCGTCAGCACGAAAAACTCGCGCAGACGCTCTAGAAAGTCTTCGTTGGTCAGCGGCAGCGAGCGCAGGACGCGGTGCGTGGGCAGGATGCGCACATCGTCGGCCGCCGAGTTGGTGAGGTACATCAGGTGGAAGTTCCAGTCT
>JBKJUQ010000372.1:0-7175 GCA_046590685.1 Hymenobacteraceae bacterium | reverse complement strand
GACGACCGCCGAAAACGACGAGCAGAGCTACGAGCTCCTCAAAGCATTCGGCATGCCCTTCACTTCCACCAAGAAAACCGCCTAACCCCCGTGGCTAAAGAATCCGCAAAAGCCCGCGAGCGCAAGCGGCAGGCAATGGTCGCTAAGTACGCCGTTCGGCGCACCGCGATGAAAGCCGCCGGCGACTACGAAGGCCTCGACAAGCTGCCGAAAGACGCTTCGCCCGTCCGCCTGCACAACCGCTGCAACCTCACCGGCCGCCCCCGCGGCTACATCCGCAAGTTCGGCGTGAGCCGCAACGTGTTCCGCGAGATGGCCCTGGCGGGTAAGATCCCCGGCGTGACGAAAGCGAGCTGGTAGAACCATATTCTTCCGGCGTAAGAAACGACGGCCCGTCTGCGATTGTATCGCGGGCGGGCCGTTTGTTTGGTAGAGCAGACGTGGCCGAACGTATTTTTGAGTACCCTTTAGTTGTCGCCATATGATTGTTCTACCCTCTGCCGTTGGTGATTGGCGAACCCGCATCACGTTCAACCCGGAACAGTGCGGCGGTCGGCCGTGCATTCGCGGAATGCGCATTCGGGTAAGCGACGTGCTCGATCTGCTGGCGGCGGGCCTGACAGCTGCTGAAGTAGTAGCCGAGCTGCCCGACCTGGAAGCTGCTGACGTGGCCGCCGTGCTTCAGTACGCGAGTCAGCAGTTTGATCATCCCCGTCTAATGGCCGCCTGATGGCGCCGCTGATGTGGTGGGTTGACGCGCAGCTTTCGCCCGCCCTGGCGCTGTGGCTGAATCAGACGGCGGGCGTAGCGGTGCAGGCATCGTCAGTGCGGCAAGTGGGCCTGCGCGATGCGACGGATGCAGCCATCTTCGCGGCGGATCCAAGGTAGTCGTGCTGACGAAGGATATTGACTTCGTGCATCTGGTGAACCGGCACGGACCACCGCCGCAAATCGTCTGGCTTACGTGCGGCAATACCTCGACAGCCGCTTGACGGAGCCTGTTAGCGCCGCTGATGCCTCAGATTGTCGCGATGCTGCGCGACGGGGAGGCGCTGGTTGAGGTAACCGGCAAATAGCGGTGCGTTTACCTCTTCGTTTCCGCGAGATGGCCCTGGGTGGGTAAAATCTCCGGCGTGACGAAAGCGAGCTGGTAGGTTTACCTGCTGGCTGACTGTACAAGCTAACCGCCCCGGTTCGCATTCGCTTAAAGCGGGTGCGAGCTGGGGCGGTTTTTTCATCTAAAAGGTAGATTCGTTACTGCGAACGCTACCATCCGCGAAAATCACATCCTCGACGCGGATAGGATCATAGAAAACTTCGAGCATCTCCTTCAATTTTGGGTTAGGATGTTCTGCTGCTGGACAGCTGTGTACTTCAATAGTCTTAGTTTGACTGGGCTTGATGTCAACACGAATTTTTTGACGGTAGTCACTTTCAAATATGCACACGACGGATACCGCAATCACTCTTTTGCCAGAGGTGTTTGTTAGTGTTACAGGAATAAAGTATTCCAAATTTTTGTCTGCCTTGCGTTCGCCACAGACGACATTCAGAAGATAACTGCGCGTAGGTTGACTGTTGCTTTGGGTATTTCCTGGGGTGTTATTGCCCAGTTGCGATTCATCAGATTCATTCAAGCTTACATCTGCACTATGAAGCTTTGAAGATCCAGCAGAGTTTTTACTGTGAAAATCAATGTATGTGAAATACAATGCGAGGCATAAAGCAAATATTAAAACAGTTGCAGTTGCGCTAATGATCTTTTCTGAACGTGTCATTGAAAGGAATCACCTGAATATGAACGTAACGTAAAAGAACAACTTACTTTGACCAGCGACTGATAATAGGTTGCTAACAAGGAAATCACCCCACCACGATCCCCGTCCGCTTGATTTCTTCGGTGAAAGGGTCGCCGTCCTCGAAGTAGGCGGTTTGGAAGGTGTGGGGTTCGATGCCGAGACGGCCGTACTTCCACAGGAGTTGGACGAAGGGATGAACGTCGGACGGCATTCCCGTGAACGAGTCGCTGATAAGTGCCAGATCAATGTCTGACCATTCGCGCTGCTCATTGCGCGCGTAGGAGCCAAACAAAATGACCTGCCGCAACGGGACGCCCATTGCGCGCAATTCGGCCGTAAAGGCGCGAATCTGATCTATGGCAGCTTGGCGAGTAAGCATTGGCGTAAGTCGGCGATGTCGGTAACTTTTTCGGTGGTGTAAGCAGCCGTAGCGAGGCGTTCCAGTCGATACGTATAGTCGGGGTAACGGCCTTCGAGCTGAAAGCGGCTTAGATCGGAGATAAGCGTAAGCTGTTTTTGAGTTGGCTCAAAGGAAGTTGCCGTCAGTAGCTTGACGATATCGTGCGTACGGGGTGGCGTGTTCCCTGGGTTTTCTCTGACCCAAAGCGCCTTGCTCATCTTCTCGATGCAGAGATGTGCCCAAAATAGCGCCGGCACATATTCGCGAGCACGCACCATATTGTGAATCGACTGCCAGTTTTTGTCGGCAGTTTCCATCCAGTAAGCTACGTGCTCAGCTTTAGTCATCATCGCGGGCCGAAGGTAGCTTGACCCACCACGATCCCCGTGCGCTTGATTTCTTCGGTGAAAGGGTTGCCATCCTCGAAGTAGGTGGTCTGGAAGGTGGATGGCGTATTTTTGTTAGCCTTACTGGTTGTGCGCCGCAAGATGCCTAAAATTTACGAATACCTCGGCATCCTCTTTCTGATCTACACCGACGATCACTTGCCGGTTCACGTACACGCGCAGTACGGCGACTTCGAGAACAAAATCGAGTTGTACTTCGCGAATGGCGAACTGGTCGATATCGTGTTCCAGCGCGTTCGAGGCAAACAGGAGTTGCCAGCCGCTCAACGTCGGCAGGCTGAGCAAGTGGTGCGTGAGTATCACCTCGGCATTGTGGAGAAATGGAACGAGGTAATGGTGTTAGGACGTAAACCAGTCTTTGAACGCATAAATCGCAAAGGATGAAGCCTCTTGCCGTTACGTCTGCTACTTACTTGGATGGCTACCGTCTGCTGGTCGCATTCAGTGATGGCACGAGCCAGGAGATTGATTTTGCACCCGTGCTCAATCAATTTGGCGAGGCCGACTACCGTGCTGCTTACCGCCAGCCGCAACGTTTTCGTGCGTTCGCCATCGAAAACGGCAATCTGGTGTGGGGAGACGACTGGGACTTAATCTTCCCCGTCTGGAAGCTCCACCAGAATCGGCTGACCGTGGTGGTGCATTGAGAGAAAGTCTGAAAGTAACGCAAAACGGTAGGCCCGCGAGTCTCTCGCCGACCGGTAGTTCCGTACTAACCAGCACTCTCGTAGCAGGCGGCCGATGACCAGGAACTGTCACTGAATCGCGAAGACCAGTTCTCTTCCAATCGCCTCGGGCGTAGACTTTGAGCACACCGTACTGGAGCCAGAAGGCCCAACTGGTGCCCTTGACTATCGTCATCAGCGGTGATATGCTGGATGACAGCCTTAACAGTTACCGGAGTAGAGTGCCGGCTGATTGCCGCGCTAGGCCGGCCTTAAGCAATGAGGTGAATGGCCACAAAACGGCTGACCTCAGCCAATGCAGAAGGGTGATTATCAGCGAAGGGTAGCTTTTAAGCTTCTCGCGGCGTACCTTTGCACCCCTATTACCAAAACAAGCCGCTCGTTGCCCCTGATCTAGTATCGTCGCTTAACGTCCGCAAGAAACCATTGGCCGCGCCCTGACAGCCGAGCCAAGTAGTCTTCCACGAAAATTTCAGGCCCTCTATTCAGAGTGTGCCGAAGTTTTCCTACCTTTGCGCTCCCAAAAAAGGGCGCAACATTCGTTTCAATGAATACCGATCCGATTGCCGATTATCTGACCCGCGTGCGCAATGCCATCAAGGCAAACCACCGCGTCGTGGAGATTCCGGCCTCCAACCTCAAGAAAGAGATCACCAAGGTTCTCTACGGTAAAGGATACATCCAGAGCTACCGCTTCGATGATTCCTCGGTGCAGGGCACGATCAAAATCGCGCTCAAGTACAACCCGCTGACTCGTCAGTCGGCGATCATGAAGCTCGACCGCATCTCGAAGCCCGGCCTACGCAAGTACGCCGCCGCCGACGCGCTGCCGCGGGTGCTCAACGGCCTCGGCGTGGCGATCATGTCGACGAGCAAGGGCGTGATGACCGATAAAGAAGCGCGTAAGGAAAACGTAGGGGGCGAAGTCCTCTGCTACGTGTACTAAGCCATCGCCTTCTAAACGATACGATAGACTATGTCGCGCATTGGTAAACTGCCCATCGCCCTGCCCTCCAACGTGGAGTTCTCGGTGTCGGCCAACAACGAAGTAACGGTCAAAGGCCCAAAAGGCACGCTAACCCAGCAGGTTGACCGCGATATTACGGTGACGAAGGAAGACGGTCAGATCGTCGTGTCCCGCCCCACCGAGCAGAAGCGCCACAAGGCGATGCACGGCCTGTACCGCTCGCTGATCAGCAATATGATTGAGGGCGTCAGCAACGGCATCACCGTCAGCCTCGAGCTAGTCGGCGTAGGCTATAAGGCCACGGCTACCAACAACGTCCTGGAGCTGGCCTTGGGCTTCTCGCACAACATCTTCCTGTCGTTGCCGAAGGAAGTGACCGCTACGGCCGTCACCGACAAAGGCAAGTCGCCGGTGGTTACGCTCGTCTCGCACGACAAGCAGCTGATCGGGCAGGTAGCGGCCAAAATCCGTGGCTTGCGCAAAGTCGAGCCTTACAAAGGCAAAGGCGTGCGGTTCGTGGGTGAAATTGTTCGTCGTAAGGCCGGTAAAACGGCTTCCAAATAATATAGTCAGCCTCAAAAAGGCAGTACTCTCGCAATGGCAGTTAAGACCCAAGCCGAGCGGCGGCAGCGCATCAAGTGGCACATCCGGAGCAAAATCTCCGGCACGGCCGATCGCCCGCGCCTCGCGGTGTTCCGCAGCAATAAGAGCATCTACGCCCAACTGATCGACGACGCGACCGGCACCACGCTGGCAGCCGCTACGTCGCTCAACGGCGAGAAAGTCGCCAAGATCGAGCAATCGACGATGGTGGGGAAAGCCATCGCCGCGAAGGCGCTGGAGAAAGGCATCACGGAGGTCGTGTTCGACCGTTCGGGCTACCTCTACCACGGACGCGTGAAGCAGCTGGCCGAAGGGGCCCGCGAAGGCGGCCTCAAATTCTAAGCACTCACAGCCATGCTCCGCGATAAAAGAGACAACAATCAGTCGACGGTTAAGAACTCCGAGACCGATCTGAAGGAAAAAGTAGTGGCGATCAACCGCGTCGCTACCGCCACGAAGGGTGGCCGCCGGTTTAGCTTTTCGGCCGTTGTGGTCGTTGGCGACGGCAACGGCACCGTAGGCTACGGCCTCGGCAAAGCCAACGAAGTGACCGACGCTATCGCGAAGGGCACCGACGACGCGAAGAAGAATCTGGTGAAGATTCCGCTCTACAAGCACACCGTGCCCCACGCGATGATCGGCAAATACTCGGGTGGTTTCGTGCTGGTGCAGCCGGCCGCGGCCGGTACCGGCGTGATTGCCGGCGGTGCTATGCGCGCCGTGTTCGAGAGCGCGGGCATCCGCGACGTGCTCGCCAAGTCGAAAGGCTCGTCGAACCCGCACAACGTGGTGAAAGCAACGCTGGATGCCTTGCTGAAAATGCGCGACCCGATGGTGGTAGCTAAGCAGCGCGGCATCTCCCTCCACCAAGTGTTTAACGGCTAATTGGTTAATAGTTAATGGTTGATAGTTGATGGTTTTGAGCCATCAACCAACAACCAAAAGCTATCAACTAAAAACAGATAATGGCGCACGTCACGATCACCCAAATCAAGAGTTCCATCGACCGTCCCGAGCGCCAGAAGCGCACGATGGCGGCCCTCGGCCTCAAGCGTATCAATCATTCGGTCACGGTTGAGAACACCCCGCAGATTGCCGGGATGATCCGCGCGGTGGCTCACATGATTTCCGTCACCGAATAAGTTTTCGACGAAGATGAATCTCAGCAATCTCCGGCCGCAAGCCGGTTCGGTGCGCGTCTCTAAGCGCCTTGGTCGGGGAACCGGCTCGGGTGGCGGGGGCACCGCAACCCGCGGTCACAAAGGCGCCCAGTCGCGCTCAGGCTACAAGAGCAAGGCCCACTTCGAAGGCGGCCAAATGCCCTTGCAGCGCCGCGTACCAAAGTTCGGGTTTAACCCCCTGAACCGCGTGGAATACCAGCCAGTGAACCTGGGCCTGCTCCAGGAACACGCCGACCAGGGCGTGACCGTACTTGACCAAGCCTACCTGACCGGCCAGCGCTTGGCCACCAAGAGCGACCTGATCAAGGTTCTCGGTAGCGGCGCCTTGACGTCGGCCATTGAGGTGCACGCCCACAAGTTCTCGAAATCGGCGCAAGCCGCCATCGAAGCGGCGGGTGGCAAAGCCATTATCATCGGCACCAAAGCCGCTTCCGCCGAGTAATCCGCGTCACCGAATCTTATTCGGGAAGCTACGGAACGTTCCGCCCCGTGCGACGGTCTGTAGCTTCCCGCTGACGTTACGCCCGCCCCTCGAATTGACCCGCCATCGTTGCCGATGAACAAGCTGATCACCACGATCAAAAACATTTTCGCCATTGAGGACCTGCGCACGCGGATCCTCAATACGCTGTTTTATATCGCCATCTTCCGGCTTGGGTCGTACGTGGTGCTGCCGGGCGTCAACCCGCTGCTCCTCAAAAAAGATGGCGCTACGGGCGTATTAGGCATTCTGGATACGCTGCTCGGCGGCGCATTCAGCAACGCTTCGATCTTCGGGTTGGGCATTATGCCCTACATCTCCGCTTCCATCGTGCTGCAGCTACTCACGATCGCGGTGCCGTACTTCCAGAAGATGCAGAAGGATGGTGAGTCGGGCCGCAAGAAGATCAATCAGATCACGCGCGTCCTAACCATCGCCATCACGCTGGCCCAGTCGGTGGCGTACATCGCCACGATTCCGGCCGAAGCGATTACCGCTTCGCCGGCTCTCTTCACGGTATCGTCGATGATCATCGTGACCGCCGGGACGATGTTCTGTATGTGGCTCGGCGAGAAGATCACGGATAAAGGTATCGGCAACGGGATCTCGATGCTGATTATGATCGGGATCGTCTCGCGGCTGCCCGGCGCC
>JBKJUQ010000177.1:0-6504 GCA_046590685.1 Hymenobacteraceae bacterium | reverse complement strand
GCAACAGCGCGACGGTACTGGCGGCGTAACGGCTAACCGCGCGGGCCGAGCGTAGTAGCCGTAGCCCTCCAGCTAATACCAGGGCCACCAGCGCCCCCTGCCAGAGCGCGTGCAGAAGGGTCCAGCCGAGGGCTCGTACGATGGCGGGCGAAACAATCTCAGCAAAAAACGAAAGCGGAGTCGGGTTCATGGGGCGGGTGGAGTGGGATTTTCGAGTTCATCGAGGAGCGCCCGGATCTGGGCGAGCTCGTCGGCCGAAGGAGCGGTGCCGGTGCCGAGCGCCCGCAGTACCAGTTGTGAGGCAGAGCCCCGGAAGGCGGAATCGACAAACGAAGTGACCAACTGCGTCTGGGCGGTCGATTCGGCTACGGCCGCGCGGTAGATGTGCTGACGAGCAGCATCATCGCGGGCCACGAGGCCCTTGTCGATCATAATCTGCAGCAGCTTGAGCGTCGTGGTATAGCCCACTTCGCGGTCAGCGTTTTGGCGCTCGTTGAGGGCGCGAACCGTGGCAGGACCAAAAATCCAGAGTAGGTGCAGAATTTCAAGCTCGGCGGCGGTGGGTTGGCTAGGGGAGTTGGGCGGCATCGGCAAGAAGCTAGTACGAATGATTTCGTAGTCGAGATGGCGAAGGTAATACGAAAGAGTTCGTACTTTCCAAATCGGTTGTCTCTTTATTGAAAAATTTTACTCAACCGTCATTCATCGCCCTGATACCACCCGGCTGAGCCGGCTTAATCGATCAATCGTTACCCCTAATTTGCCTTAACCTGGCTCACCACGCCGGGCACCCACCACTTGCGCTCATCAGTATAATAGAGGTACGCCACGGAGGCGGGAGCCACGAACTTACCCGGCACCTCTGCCTTCAGATCGAGATTAATTTCTATCTTCTCCCCCGGCTTCAAATCGCGGTAGTAACAGGCGAGGCGCCCGTCTTTGAGTTCGTAAAAATCGAAAACGCCGCGTTCCTGCAGTTGCTTGAGTTGCCACGGCTGAGGTGTTAGGCCGGCCGGCAGGCCCAGCAGCGCCATCGTCATTGGCTGACCTCGGTCGGCGTCGCGGTTGGTTAGAATAGCGGTAAACCGCACGCTCTCGCCGACGCGGCCCCCGCCGGCCGCTGCCAAGCTGGTGGTAAGTCGTACCGCGCATTGTTCGTCGGAAGGCGCCTGTTCGGTCCGCCAATCGGCCGCGAGGGTGTAGGGCAGGGGCGACTTCACACCCGCGGCGTAGCGTACTTCAACTTCGTGCGGGCCCGCCGCGGTGAGGGCGGTCTCCAGTCCTTTGATCGTAACCTCGCCTTTCTGGCCGGCCTTGTAGGTAGCCACGCTGATTTCCTTACCGTCGATCCAGACCGTCACCGAGCCGTCTTCGGTGGTTTGCTGGGCGAAGGCGCTGTACGCCGTGAGCGCCTTGAGGGCGAGAATGGTCCCTTGGGTGGAGGAGAAATTCCCAGCGCCCTGCCGGGCCGAAAGCAGGAAGCGGACCCCAGACTGTAGTGCTTGCCCCGGCCGGCGCTCATCCTTCAGCGCCGCGAGTAGGGCCAGGGAAGTCGTTTCGACGCGCAGCGCCTCGCCGGTAGAATACGTCACGGAGTGCTTGGCGCCGGTCCATGCGCCATCGGCGCCTTGCTTGGCGTAGAGGGCGGCGAGCAGCGGACGGGCGCGGCCTTCCTGCTTAAGCGTGAGCTGGGCATTGGCCAGCAGCGCCAGCTGGTACGGGTCACCCGACTGCGCCGCTTTGGCGGTGGCGGCATCTACTTCCGCTTGTACATCACGGTAGCCCGCTTCCACTAAAGAGTACACGATGTAGGCATTCGTCACCTCGTCGTCGGCGCGGCCGAACTGGTCAAGAGCCTGCGCCGATTTCTGAAAACCGCCTTTGCCATCGCGCCGCCCCATTAGCCAAGAGTGCGTCCGGTCGACCATCGCGTTCGATACTGCTCCGGGTCGCACCCGGCGCATATCGGCAAATTGCAGCAGCCCGTAGGCCGTAAGGGCTTCGTGGGCTGGCGAACCGCCGAACCATTCGTAGCCTTTTTCCTTCGTCTCAAAGCTGGTGAGCTTGGCGTAGCCCCGATCAAGCAACGCTTCCGCGCGCGCAATGCTGGCCTGCGTCTCGGCGTCGGGATTGCGCTGCTGGTGCAGGTAGTCGAGGGCGAGTACGTTGGGGTAACTTGTGGTGGAGGTCTGCTCAAAGCAGCCACTCGGCTCGCGCAGAATGGCAGCGATTCCCTTCAGTAGGTCTGACTCTACGCTCGGAAACGCCGTCAGGCTCATTCGGAGCGTGTTTGGCAGCGCGCCGACCGCGTCGAGCGTGTACGTGCGCTTCGCCTCATTCCCCGAGAACGCGCGGCTGACGGGGTACCCAGGCAGGAGCACCGGCACCGACTGGCGGAAAGCGTCGTGCAGCGGACTGGCCGCGTTGCCAAAAGCAACGGATACCGTGCCCGCACCTTCAGCTCCCCCCACAAGGAAGTGCGCCGTCAGCGTCTGCGCGCCGCGCGGCGGAATCGTGACGGTCGATGGGAACGGTATGCCCTTCGGCTGCCAGCCCGCGGGCACGGTCACGGTGAGCGGCCCCGTGAGGGCTTGATCGGTATGGTTTGCGATGACGATGGGGACTCCCACCTCATCGCCCAGCACCACGTGCGGCGGTAGCTTAACAGCCAGCGCCAAGGGTGGCTGAGTGAAAAAGCGCGTTTCGGCTATCCCCGGCAGGCCTTCCGCTGACAGCCCTTCGGCGGTCGCGCGGTAAGAGGTGATCGCATCGGCATTGTAGAAGCTGATCTCGGCGCGCCCGGCGCGATCAGTCACTACGGCCGGTGCCCAGTAGAGCGTGGAGCGAAAGTCGGTGCGCTCCTGGTCCGGCGGCGCTGGCTTGCTGTAGATGGGCGCGGCGAAGGCGCGGGCGCGGTAGTAAGCGCCGGGCGCCGGCATGGGGCGCGGCGGTATAACCGGCCACGGCCGTAGCAGCACGGGCGCGTCGCCATCGGGCTGTTGCCGCGCATCGGCGGGCGGAGCCGCTGCCTTGTTCGCGGCCCCGTCGGGCGCCAGCACCTCCGCCGCGTCGGGGGGGGCGGCCATGGCGTCCATTTCTTCCATTCGCACTGCTGCGGCCGCTTGTACCGCTACTTGATTCCCAACCACCTTTTGCGCCTCGCCCAGCGCGCGACGTGGTGCGCGGCCTTCGCCGGCCATCGGCTGCATCCGATCATAGTACACTACCGGTGGTACCGGCTTGGTTTCAGCCAATAAGGTTTCCCAGGTAAAGCGCCGCCACCCGTGGGTAAGGAGCACGAGATCAAGTGCGGCCGGTGCTTCTTTCGCGTGTTCAGGCTCAAAATACCAGCGCGGCTCGTGAACGGTACCGTGCAGATCGGCTTCCGCCAGCAGCCACGAAGCGAGGGTGCTTTGCTTGTCATCGGCGAAGGCGAGGTTCTGATCGTCGATCACCCGTACGGCCAGCGCGGCATTTGGCACGGGCAGACCGCGCTCGTCGAGGGCCTGCACGCGCAACGTCACTTTCTCGCGCGGGGCATATTTTTCTTTCGTCGGCGTGATGGTTAAACGGAGCTTCTTGTCCGCGTTGATGAACGCGAGACGCTCGGCGCGGGCGATTTTTTTCGAGTCGAACAAGGTGAGCTGCAAGACCCCCGGGGCTAGCTTTTCCAACGGCAGTTCAAATTCTGTCGACCTCCCCGGTCGCACACTGAGCGTGCGCTCAATCACGATCTCGCCGCGCTGCACGCCCACGACCAAAACGCGCTCCTGCACGGTACTCAAGACAGAAATTGGAAGGCCCTGATTCTGTTGACGTTCCACGTGCAACCCCAAACCGCCGGGCAGGGCCGCCGGAACGGGGTAGCGTTTTTCGCCCGCTACGGGCTCTGTCAGGCGCACGTGGTAGGAACGGCCAGCCGCAGGGGTCAGGTCAAAAATCGCCAGCCCGTCGTGGCTGGAGCGGAAGGTAATTAGGCGCTTGTTGCGGTCGTCGTACACGCCACCCGCCACGTCAGTAGGCTCCCCGTGCTCATCACTGGCGCGTACGGCCACCCGACCGGCGAGACCGTCAACGAGATCGCCGCCTTCGGGTAGCAGGTCGAGTCGAATGTTGTTCAGCACGATCGGCACCGCACGAGCGACGCTTTCCGTCAATCCTTCGTGGGGCAGTGTCACGGTCAGCACGCCGTCGGGCGAGGTAAGATCTTTTGGCAGGGTGAAGCGCAGCGCCGTGGTCCCGTCCAATCCGACGGTGGCTTTGCCGTTGGCTACCGCTACCCCCGCTACTTGCGCCGAGAAGGTCGCCACGCGCCCGGTCAGCGGCTGGTTGTCGTTACCGAACGCCTTGAGCAGTACCAGTACTTCATCACCCGGGCCGTAGCCCTTGCGCGGAAAGTCGAGGGTAAGCTTGACGCGCGGTAGCGTCAGGGCCTGCACGGTGAGCAGCTTGCTGAAGGGTGCCACCGCCGAATCGTCCTTCCGCGCCCGCATCCGGTCGGTGAAAGCACGAATCTTATAAAGCCCCCCTGGCATCGCATCAGTCAGCTGGAAGTCGCCTTTGGCTAAGCCGTGCTTATCAAGCTCAAGGCGGATCGTAGCGGCCGGCGCGCCCTTAGGGTCGAGTAATTCTACCGTCACCGCCTCACCCTGCTGGCTGGTCACGGGCGCCAGCGCAGCCCCTTCCCGCACAAAAGCCGTCAGCCACACGCTCTCACCCGGAGTGTAGAGAGTCTTGTCGGTTACGATGAACACGCGCGTGTTCGGCACCCGTTGATTAAACCACCCAAGCTTCTGCTTTAAGTCTTTCAAGAACTCCGCAAACGGACCTGGACCGGGCGCTACGGCCACGCTGGCGGTACTTACTAGCAGCAACGCGACGAGCGCGGATAATCCAGGCGGCACTTTCATCGGGGCGAAATGAAGGAGAGTGAAAAAGGAAGTCTTCCAAGCCAGCGCTCCAACGATGCGCGCTGAGCGCCGATTGCACAAACCCCGCCGCGGTGGCGGAGCAGCCAGACCGCTCTCCACCGGTTCAGCCTTAGAACAAGCTGCCCTGCACTGGCCCCGCCACCGGTTGCGGAGCGGGCACCGCCTGGCCCGTTCGCGCGGCTACTTGCTCGGCGAGGTAACGGGCCAGTACGGGGGTGTGGCGCGGGTCGCGCTGGTGGATGAAAATGTATGCGGTGTGCAGCCCCGCGCGCAGCCAGTCGGCCAGGCGTTCGGCCCACGCGTCGGCGCGGGCGTAATCGGTGGGGTCGAGGCCGTGCGCGTTTAGGCGTACAAAAGCCGTGGCGGTCGTAAGGCGCTGGTGCAGGACGTCGCGTCGCCCGGCTACATCGCTGATGACGGCAGTGACGGCCAGCGCTTCCAATAGGTTGAACACCTCGCCCGCGGCGAGCGGCGAGCTAAACCACAAAGGGTGCCGCAGCTCAACCGCGAGCGGCCCACCCACCACATCCCGATACAGCAGCAGAAATCGGTGTAGCGCGGGCAGCGAGTCGGGGCCAAACGTGGGCGGTAGCTGCGCGAAGGGCATACCCACTCGCTCCGGGCCGAGTAACGCCAGCCACCGGCCGAACGCGGCTACGTCTGGGTCGGCCACGGGACCAAGCGCCAGATCGTGCGTAATCCGTTGCGGCAGCTTGGGGCAGAACCGGAAGCCGGCAGGAGTAGCCGCCCGCCACCGCGCAACAGTAGCTTCAGCGGGCAAGCCGTAATGCGTGCTGTTCAGCTCCAGCGTCGGCCACTGCCGCGCGTACTGCCGCAAATAGTCATTTTCCTTCGTGCCCGCAGGATAGTAGGTGCCAACCCATTCTTTGTGGGCAAACGTGGGGGCGCCAATACGTACGCTACCTGGGCCTTCACCTACTGGTGCACGAGCCAGGACGCGGGCCGTTGCCGGCGCGTCGGGGGGAAGCCGGAATTCAACTCCAACCAGCGAGGGCAATCGACCAAAATCCATTGCTGCCAAGGTACGCCGCTCCGCCGGCCCCGGATAATGTTCCACGCATTTGCCCATGCATCACAAATGCCGCCCGTGCAACCCCCCGCCACTCGGTTAGGCTTGTTTGCTAAACTTTTTTTCCTGCTCGGGGGCGCTGGTCGGATAGTGAAATTTTCAGTAACCCCCTGTGCATCCTTATTCAGGTCGTTGACCGGGAGCTGACGCGCCGTTGAAGGGGGATTACTCTATCCTTTAGGGGTTATGGCTGGAGTAGGGGCGTAAGACTCATATTCGGGGTATTATCCAAAAGTAACCCAGGCAATGGGGGGTAGAATGAAATTTTTTTGAGACATTGAGTTGGAAGTAGAGGTATTTTTAACCTGACCACCAACCGATCAGTCCATTGCTAACGTTTCACGGCCGCTTCCTCGCTCGCTTACTTTTCCTGCTCACGCTCTGCCTCGCCTTCCTCGCGGAATCGGCGCCGGCCACCCCGCGGGGCCGTCCTTCGTCTGCCCCCCGGACGCACGCTGGAAAGGCGTACGCGAAGAAAAAGGC
>JBKJUQ010000515.1:0-1759 GCA_046590685.1 Hymenobacteraceae bacterium | reverse complement strand
CGACGACCGCGGCCGGAGAATATATCGCCGATTGGTGACTGAGTGACTGAGTGACTGAGTGACTGAGCAAAGAGCAAGCTCTCCTGGCCTGGACGTAAACCGACGGACTGTACAACTAGCGCGCTTCTACCGGTGCCGCCGGACAGCCGCCCACGCCGACGCGATGGGGCTGCACAAGCTCGCCAGCCTGAGCGCCTTCTTTGGCTTGATCGTGCTGTGGGAGTGGTGCGCATTTGTGAAGGGGTAGGTGGCCTGCCTCACCCGTTCGTGTGAGGTAGGCGGCCGGCCGGGCGGCGTAGGTTTGCCGCTCATCCGTAACTGCTTCTCATTATGCCCCGCATATTTTCCCGTTGGCGCGGGCTGGGCGCGGCCCTGCTCGCGCTCGTCCCGCTCCTGGCGGCGGCCCAATCTGTCAATACGACCCAATTCACCGTGGCCGGCACGCGTAGCGGCGGGCCGAGCGCCGCCCTTTTTCCGGCCGCCGGGGGCTGGCTGGCGGCCGGTCAGCTTCAGTTCGGTAACGACTCGAACTGCATCTCGCTGCTGCGCTTCAGCCCGGCGCTCACCATCACCCGCGCGCGGCATTACCGGCTGGCCAACCGTATCCGCACCAACTACGGCCCCTTCGTACCGGCGACGAACGGCAGCCTGATCGGCCGCGTCGAGGCGCCAACCGCCGATTGCCTTTACCGCTTCGACTCCACGTTTGCCGTGCAGTGGGGCGCGCAGATTATGACCGCTGCCGGCGGAGGGCTTGGGATGAGCATCCTCACCACGCACGGCCCCGGCCGCATCGTGGGCTACCCGATTGTGTCAGTTCCCAGCAGCAATACCGGCTTTACGCGGGTGTGGGGCAACACGGCTACCGGCACGGGCTGGCGCGGCCGGCAGCTTACCACAACCGTCCGCAACTGGCGCATCATCAACGCATTCGCGCCGGATGCTACCGGCATCCACTACCTCACCGGCGACGTGGGCGGCCCGCTCATCAAGCTCGACACCACCAAAGTGTACTGGAGCTACCTGCTGAGTGCCGGTGGCACGCAGACGAACATCGGGGAGGCCAACGCCGCCGCCAACGGCGACCTGCTGGTGCCGCTGTACTCTATCCCGGCCACGAACCAGCCCAGTCAGATTATCCTATGCCGCTACGATACGGCCGGCACTCTGCGCTGGAGCCGGCAGTTCGCGCTACCGCTTCGGTATCTGGGCATAAGCGATATCGTGGAGCTATCCACCGGCGAGCTGTTGGTAGCCGGCTACGCGCGCAATGGCCCCGGCGGCAAGTTTCAGCCGATGATTTTCCGGCTCACGGCCACCGGCGCACTGGTGTGGGCGCACCGCTGGAACCTGAGCCTTGCGCTAGGGCCTATCGGCGGGATTCCGTCGCTGGTGGCGCTGCCCGGCGGGGGTTGGCGGCTCTTCAACAGCGACGTCACGTTCATCGACCTCGACGCCAACTTCAACGGCTGCCAGTTCGTGGACGAGACGGCCACCATCCTTACCTCCACGGCCACCATCACCGCCACGCCGCTGCCCCTCACCATGACACCGCTGGCCGTGACCGCCACCGCGCCGCCCGTGCTGCGCAACCGCACCTTCGCCTATACCGGGGCCCTGGCGTGTACGGCGTTGGGACTTGCGGAAGAAGCCGCCGCCGCCGAAGCCTCCCTAACCGCCTGGCCCCAGCCGCTGCCACGCGGTGAGGCCCTGCGCCTCACGCTCCCAACCGGCTGGCGCGAGACCGATACGCGCCTCA
>JBKJUQ010000512.1:0-2905 GCA_046590685.1 Hymenobacteraceae bacterium | reverse complement strand
GCGACGGGCGCGACGGGCTTGGCTACGGGTTCCACTTTGGGAACCTCTACTTTCGGGGCTTCCGAAGGCGCAGCGGCCACGGGCGCCTTCACCTCCGGCGCCGCGGCGGGGGCCGGTGGCGCGGGGGGCGGCGTGGCCGGACGTACCGGCACTACGCGACCACGCGCGTCCAACTCGACTTTGCCCAGCACCGTCAGTCCCGGAACGTTCGCCAAGGGAGTAGCGGGTGCTTCAGCGGCCACCACCGGCGGCGGGGGAGCCGGAGTAGCGGGCGTCGGCTCAACCTTAGGAGCGACGGCGGGACCTTGGCCCGTCTTCGCCTCCACGGCTACGGCCATTTTGGACTGATCTTTCCGCGGCAGGAATGGATTGATGTCGGCTTTTTGGGCGCCTAAGCGCTGCGCGTCATCTTCCAGGCTGCCGGGCGTCTTGCCCAAACTCAGCTTGTTAGCTTCAATTTTCGCCTGCTCATCCGGCGCGTACTGCTTCATCAGTACCGCCATCTGATCAGCCGTCAGCTTGGTGTTGACGTTGTTGAGGACTTCGTGCCCCTTCTTCGTCAAGAATTCGATGAGCGTATCACGACCGACGTTAAATTTCGTGGCGGCCGCGCCCAGTCTCATCGCTTGTTGTTCTGCCATACGGGCGTAAAGGTACGGGGGATAAAGTTAGCGGAATAGCTAAGTGCGAAAAAGCGTAACGACGCAGTAGGGGTAGAGGGTTCAGGAAGAAGATGTGTTGATGAGAAAGATGGGCTAATGGGCTGATGTGCTAAAGGTGGAGATGAATCGCTTTCACATCAACACATCAGCACATCAGCTCATCAGCACATCAACTCTCTCCTTACTCGTTCTCCAGCTCCTGCTGCACGACGCGGATTACGTCGTCGATGGTTTCGTCTTCGAGCTCGGTGCGACGGATCAGATCGGCCCGATCGGCGGTGATGATGGAGCGAGCCGTGTCGAAGCCGACGCGCTTGAGCTCCGAAATCACCCAGCCGTCGATCTCATCGGCGAACTCGTCGATTGCCACGTCTTCGTCGTCGAAGCCTTCCGACTCGCGGAAGACGTCAATCTCCATCCCCACCAACCGCGATGCGAGCTTGATGTTCTGGCCGCCGCGCCCGATGGCGAGGCTCACCTGGTCGGGCTTGAGGAAGACGGAGACGCGGTTGGCGTCGGCGTCGATCTTCATCGAGACGATCTTGGCCGGCGAGAGCGCGCGCTGGATGTAGAGGTCGAGGTTGTCGGTGAAGTTGATGACGTCGATGTTCTCGTTCTGCAATTCGCGCACGATGGCGTGGATGCGCGAACCCTTCATCCCCACGCACGCGCCGACGGGGTCGACGCGGTCGTCGTAGCTCTCGACCGCGATCTTGGCGCGCTCGCCGGGCTCGCGGACGATGTTCTTGATCGTGATCAGGCCGTCGAAAATTTCGGGGACTTCCTGCTCGAACAGCCGCTCCATAAAGGTGGGCGAGGCGCGCGAGAGGATGATTTTAGGCGTACCGTTCAGGATTTCGACCCGCTGCACCACGGCGCGGATAATGTCGCCCTTGCGGTAGCGGTCTTTCGGGATCTGCTCGGCGCGCGGCAGCACGAGCTCGTTTTCCTCGCGGTCGAGCACGATCACTTCGCGGCCCCACACCTGGGCGATCTCGCCCGAGATGACTTCACCCACCAGGTCCTTGTACTTCTGGTACATCAGGTCCTTCTCCAGATCGCGCACGCGCTGGATGAGCGTCTGGCGGGCCGTGAGCACGGCCCGGCGCCCGAAATCGTCCATCTTCACTTCCTCGGCCACTGATTCGCCGACCTCGAAGTCGTCCTGAATCTTGCGCGCCTCGGAGAGCGGAATCTTATCGAAGTCCCAGATGTCCTCCGAGTCGTCGTCGACGATCTCGCGGTTGCGGATAATCTCCAGGTCGCCCTTGTCGGGGTTGACGATCACGTCGAAGTTCTCGTCCGACTCGTACTTCTTCTTGATCATCGCCCGGAACACTTCGTCCAGGATGCGCATCATCGTCGGCCGGTCGATGCTCTTCGATCGGGCGAATTCGGCAAACGACTCAATCAGCTCAGAGTGATTCATGGGGGGAGGTTCGAGGTTCGAGGTTCGAGGTTCGAGGTTCGAGTCAGGCGAATCGCGCGACTATCAGTATCGGACTCAATCCGGAGAAGTTATTTGAAGGAGATGACAACGAGGGCCGACTTGATATCGGCGAACGGAATTTCGATAGTGGCCGGGTTAGCGGCGCCTGCTTCGGCGGCCGTTTGCTTGTACTTGCCGCGCTTGGGGGCTTCGGGAGCGAGGGTGAGGGCCTCGGCCGTGGCGGCGCGCAGCTCGCCCTGCACGGTGGTGCCATCCTGGCGCGTGACGGCGAGGGTGCGCCCGAGGTGGCGCGGGTACTGGCGCGGCAGCGTCAGGGGCTGATCGGCGCCCGGCGAGGTGACTTCGAGCACGTAGCTCGCTTCCTCGCCCAGCAGCTCTTCGAGCTGACGGTTGATGGCGCGGCTCACGCGGGCGCACTCGTCGATGCCGACGCCTTCATCGCCGTCGAGCACGACGCGCGCCTTCGGGCGCACCGGCGAATCCGACACGCGCGCGTCGAGCACGAACAAGCCCTGGCCGGCGGCGGGCAGGGCCGCTTCGGCGAGACGTTGGAGCAAATCGGTGGTGAGCGACATAAGCGGGCGGACGAGAGCAGACAGAACCGAAACCGGCTAAAAACAACAAAGGGGCGGCGTGAGCCGGCCCCTCCTGCGGTACCCGGCACTGGAAGACCAGCGGGGCTGCACTGAATTGCGGGGCAAAGATACGGCTGGACGGCCGCGCCGCGCAAGCCCCGGCCCGTCATGGGGCGGCTGAGCCCGCGGCTACCTTTGCCCCCGCACCCTCCCTGCCC
>JBKJUQ010000424.1:0-3667 GCA_046590685.1 Hymenobacteraceae bacterium | reverse complement strand
CCACTTGCTGGCCCGATGGCAAGTTTGTCGACGAGGCCAAGGCGTAGCCCCCATCGGGCAGTGCGAAGAATCCTTCTCCTGGCGCGGGGTAATAATCATACCCGGACTGCCTAAACGTATGCTTCCGTACTAATTGCCCCTCGTTATTCAGCAACGAGAGAGTCAACACGACCGGCGTAATCGCGCCAAGTGGGTACTCCGCACCGCACACCAAATAGCCAGTCGGGGTGGACACGATAGATGTATTCGCACTTTGTCCCCCTGTTGTCGTGGCGTACCGCTGATTGAAATAAATTTGCGCTTGTACTGAGCCGCTTAGTGCTCCACAGCAAAGGACTAGAAGTAATCGCTTCATCGCATTGAATATCAAGACAAACGGCCCGGCACTCTTTACAGAAGTGCCGGGCCGTTTGAGATTTGATAGCTCCTTACGGCAGCTTTACGACCTTACCCGTCTGTACCAGGCGTCCGTAGGCCAGCACCCGGTAAGCGTAAAAACCGGGTGCCAGCCCGGCCAGCGACAGGGTTTGTTCGCCCGCGCTTCCCGTCAGCACCAGTCGGGCGCACGGCTTGCCGAAGGCATCGGTGAGGAGCACTTCGCCACTATCCGCACTACTGGCCGCAAGGCCGGGGAGGGTGTACTGTACTGTCACGGCGTCCGTAGCGGGGTTGGGGTAGAGAGTGGCTACCCGCGCCCGCCCCGCGGCCACGCCCAAGGGCGACGATATAGAGCGCGGCAAGACGATGTGGGTGGTGTCGCCGCTTTCGTACCACGGGTCGAACTGGTAGCCTAAGTACTGGCTCAACACGGCCTGCGCCGACACGTAGCCCCACGTGGTGGTATCGTTAGCGAGGGCCAGCAAGGACCGCCGCAGGGTCAGATTCGTGCGCAACGCCGCTGCCAGTCCCGTGCGCTCGCGGCCGTAGGGGGCTAGTAGCGCCTGTACGTCGTCGTAGAGGCTGGTATTAGCCTCGGCGGTAGTGGCGGGCTGATCTGTACCTGTCGCGGTGCCACTGGTCGTCGAACGGAAGCCCGGGCCGGCGGGGTAACCAGCCCGGTTGCGCAGCCCGGCGTCGATGTCGGCGTACGCGGCCGTGCCGTAGGTTCCCAAGGCCGCGATGACGCTGTCGAGGCTGAAGGTAGCCGAGTCGGTCAGGTAGTAGCCCAGCAGCTCGTTCAGCAGGCGGCTCCGCTCAAAGGTGTTGGTGGTCGTGTCGAGCAGCGCGCGTAGTAGCGCCGGGGCGCGCCCGTCGCCGCCGCCTCTGGTTTTGCGGGGGCAGTCAGTTACATAATCAAAAGCGACAGTACTTATGCTACCACAAGAGTTAGGCGTCACGCCAGCCAGTCCCGAACTCGGGGCTGTTACCGTGCGCGGCTGGGTAAAGGCCCCGAGGGTGTTGGGCGTCGCGTTGGTCGGCGTGTAGTTGTAGAGCAGGGCGGGCATGTTCGGGGTCAGCGCCACCAGAATGTCTTTCGCCGAGGTATTCGTGCTCCCCGAGTGGCTGAAGATGTTGTTGGCGGCTTGGCGCGGGTCATTCTGGACACATTTACCTTGTCCGGTAATGACGGTTCCTTCCCGGTTGCGCAGCATATCCAGCTGGTTGGCGGTAGTTACGTTGAGCCCCACCAGCACCTCGATATCGGCGCGGGTGAACGAGCCGACCGTCAGGCGGTCGGGGCCACGAAACGAGTTGCACTGGAGTAGCAGCCCCGCGTTGCCGCGTTGCACGTACAACCCCGTACTCAGATTGCGGAAGGCATTGCGGTAGATCTCGTTCTGGATCGGGCTGCCCGGAGATGGCCCATCGGAGAGCGTGACGTTCAGGCCCCGCGCCTTGGGGCAACCGCCCGTGGGGCAGTCTGGCCCCGACGAAAAGCGATTTTCGGTCACGAAGTACAGGGAACTATTGTAGAGGCCGAGCCCAAACGGGAATTCGTAGGTCGCATCGCGGCCGATCTCGAACGTATTTCTTCTGACCGTAGAGGAGAGAGTGCCCGACAGGTAGACCCCGCCAATGTTACCCGTAAACATACAGGTGTCGATAGTGCTGCCGTACGCGATGTCTTCGTTCGTGATGGAAATCGCGTGATACAGGTTCCGAAACGTGGAGAAATTCACGGCAAACCCACTGTTGGAGGCCCAGCACCCGAAGCCGCGCAGCTGCGGCGGCACCACTTGATTGCCGAAGGCGGCTGTGTTGTCCACCAGCTCGAATACGCAGCGATCGAGCGAGGGAACTCCGGTGTTGAACGAGCGAACCCCGTACTGAGTCGGCAACCGGACGGCCGTCCCTTGGTAAGTAGTGGTGTAAGCAGGGTCGGCCAGGGGAGCGGTCGCGCGGAACGTGCAGCCATCAAATTGGTTGGCATTCGTGGCTCCCGCAGGGTTATATCGGGAGATGTATGCGCCGGTGTGGCAGTTTAATGCGGTAGAATTAATCATATAGATCCGCCCGCCCCCATTCGTGCCGCCGCCAGATGCATCCACCTGTTTAGCGGCCGTATACGTCGGCGTACCCATCAGAAAGGCGATCCGTGCCCCTCGTACCGTGACATTCTGAACGCGCGCGAAACCATTGGTTGTCGTGGTGGTGCCCATCACAACGATTCCATCCCACATGCGTGTCGGATCGAATGGTGCCAGCAGGGCGCTGGTGATCTCCAGCCGGCCGCCTGATTCGACCACGATCCGCGAGGGGTTGTTGGCCGTGAGGGCCACGGTCAGCTGCTTGGTGTCATCGAAAACGACGTCGGTATTGCGAATGATCAGCACCGCGCCCGCTTTTACCCGGATCGTGCCCGTCACGTGGTATCTATCGACTGTACCCACAACCGTCTCCCAAATAACGGGAGTCGCCGGGATGGTCGCCAGAATATCCTGCGCCGGCTGTATTAAAGTCTGGGCCATCGCGTCAGGCGCCGTAGCGAAGGCAAGGCTACTGCCGAGCATCAGCCCAAAAACAGCGCGGGTGAGCGACGCGGGTAAAATAGGTAATCATACTCAAAGGAGAAGGTTTGAGTGATCCGGCAAAATAGCCACGACAATGTTAGCGCCCAGCCCGCCGCTTTAATACGTTCTAATGTTCCATATCACCAACTTATCCGCCCCACGGGCGGGAGACGGCGAAATATTTTCCGCTTCGCCGCCTAAACAACTGGATTAGAGCCCGTGCGCCCACTGCGTTCGCCCGAGCCGCGTCGGGTGGCTTGCGAATCCGTCATCGCGAAGGTGTAGGGTGTTCGGAGAAAATAAATCAACACCCTACAACGTTGTAGGGTAGTCAGGATTTTTTACCGAACACTCTACAACCTTGTAGGGTGTTCGGGATTTTTTGTCCAACACCCTACAGCTTCGCCTTGCGGCTAGCCGGCTTATGTCACGCCCCCTGCCTTCTACTACCCTCGCGGCGGCCGTGCGGGCCCATTTTGGCCTCACGCAGGCGGAGCTGGCGCGCTACCTGCTCGTCTCGCCGGCGCTGGTGTGCCACGCCGAGGCCGGGCGCCGACGGCTGCCGCCGCTGGTGCACCTGCGCCTCACGCGGCTGGCGCGGCTCCTGCCCCCGCCCGAGGGTTTTGGCCCGCCGGCGTTCGTGCCGGTGATCGAGGCCGGCGGGGCGCCGCGCCTCACGCCCGGGGCGCTGCTCGCCGGGGCGCCGCCCCTGCCCG
>JBKJUQ010000168.1:0-3852 GCA_046590685.1 Hymenobacteraceae bacterium | reverse complement strand
TCGTCCGCCTCAACCCGGACGGCAGCCGCGACGCCACGTTCAACATCGCTACCGGCTTCAACAGCACGGTGAATGCCTTGGCGGTGCAGCCCGATGGCAAGGTGCTGGTGGGCGGCGTCTTTACGCAGTACGGCCAAGACGCGGTGACCGCACTCATTCGCCTCACCGCCACCGGCGGCCGCGATTTCGGCTTCTTCAGCGGCACAACCTTAAATGGCGGCGTGAATAGCCTGGTGGTACAGCCCGATGGCAAGGTGCTGGTGGGTGGCGCCTTCACGAGCTATCGGGGCAGCCCGGCGAACTACATCCTCCGGCTCAACCCCAACGCCAGCCCCGATGCCGCTTTCGTAACCGGCGCTGGCTTTAGTGGTGGAATAGTGAACGGCATGGCGCTGCAGCCCGACGGCAAGCTGGTGGTAGTGGGCCTGTTCACGGCCTACAACGGCACCACAGGTCAGAATCGCCTCATCCGCCTCGACACCAACGGTACCCACGACGCCAGCCTCGCTACTGGCACCGGCTTCGTCCTCGGCACGCGCCGCGTAGTGGTGCAGGCCGACGGCAACCTGGTGATTGGCGGCAACTTCACGAGCTACAACGGCACCCCGGCCACCCGCCTCATCCGCCTCACCGGCACCGGCAGCGTGAACAACGCGCCGACGGCCGTGAACGATGCCACGTTCACCTTCTCGCCGGGTAACACGACCGCCAACCCGCTCGTGACCAGCACGGTAGGTGACTACTCGGTGGTAGCGAGCCTGAACGGGGTGACTTCGGCGGCTTCCAACACCGTCAGCCTGACGGCGTGCCCATTGACGGTCACCGGCTTCACGCCGGCCTCCGGGCCGGTGGGCACGGTGGTGACGGTGACGGGCACCGACCTGAACACCGCCACGGCAGTAAGCGTGAACGGCACGGCCGGCACCATCACCGGGACGCCTACGGCTACCAGCCTCACCTTCACGGTGGCGGCCGGCTCCACTACGGGCCCCATCAGCGTCACCGCACCGGTGGGCACCGCCACCAGCACCGGCAGCTTTACCGTCATCACGAACCAGGCCCCCGCGGCGCTGGACCTCGCGCCGCAAAGCGTGGCCGAGAACACGGGCGCCGATGCGGTGGTGGGTGACCTCACCACCACCGACCCCGACGCGGCTGACACGTTCACCTACACCCTGGTAAGCGGCGCGGGCGATACCGACAACGGGCTGGTCAACATCAGCGGCAGCCAGGTGCGCATCACGGCTTCGCCCGACTTTGAGGCGCAGGCCAGCTACGCCATCCGTGTGCGCGCCACCGACCAAGACGGCCTGTGGGTGGAGCAGCCCTTCACCATCAGCGTGACCAACGTCAACGAACCTGCCACGAGCCTGGGGCTCTCCAATAGCGTCATCGCCGAGAACGTCGGGCCGAACGCCCTGGTGGGCACGCTCAGCCACAACGACCCCGACGCGGGCGACACCTTCCGGTACATGCTGGTGAACGGCCCGGGCGCGGCCGACGGCGGGTACTTTACCATCGTGGGCAATGAGCTGCACCTGAACGCCCCGGCCGACTACGAGACGAAGGCCACGTACGAGATTGCCGTCTTCGTCAGCGACCAGAACAACCAGGGCCGCGCCGAGCGGTTCGTCATCAGCGTAACGGACGTGGTGGAAGACCTGACGATCAGCACGCCGGGCCAGACCATTCCGGCCGGCACCTACAATAGCGTCACCATCACCGGCACCGGCGAAGCCACCTTGGGCGGCGACATTGCTATCACCGGGGCGCTGCTCGTGCAGACTGGTGGTACGTTGGCCGATGGCTGCCAGCCCATCACCGGGGCGGGCTCGTTCACCCTCGAAGCGGGCACGACCCTGAGCATCTGCTCGCCGCAGGGCATCAGCGCCACCGGCGCCACCGGCGCCGTGCAGGTGACGGGTACCCGCGCCTTCGCTTCGGATGCTACCTACGTCTATATCAGCACCGAGTCGCAGCTCACCGGCAGCGGCCTGCCCGCCACGGTACGTGGCCTCGTCAAGCAGGGCGCCGGTACGCTGGCGCTCTCGCAGGGCGTGGCCGTCGCGGACGTGCTGCGCCTGGAAGGCGGCACGCTCTCGACTGCTGGCAACCTGCTCACGCTGCTGAGCACCGCGACCCGCACGGCCTACGCGGTCCACACCGGCGGCACCACCAGCGGCGACGTGACGGTGCAGCGCTACGTGGGCGGGTCAACCGCCGTGAGCTATCACCACCTGAGCAGCCCCGTGCAGGCCGCGCCCGTGAGTGATTTGGCGACGACGGGCTTCGTGCCAGTCGTGAACCCGGCGTATAACACCCTGCCGTACGTGGCGCCCCCGGTGGCTACCTACCCCAACGTCTTCGGCTACGACGAGACGCGCGGCGGCACGACGGCGGCTTACCAGCCCTTCCAGACCGGCTACTTCTCGCCCGCTCCGCTGGGCACGGTGCTCACGCCCGGCCGCGGCTACTCCGTGGCGATCGGCGGGGGCAAGACGCCCGACTTCGTCGGCGCGCTCAACACCGGTTCGCTGAACGTGGCGCTGAGCCACACGGGCACCAACTCAGCCTCCAACAAGGCCGGCTGGCACCTGCTGGGCAACCTCTACCCGCAGCCCATCGACTGGGATCTGCTCGAAACGCCGGCCAATATGGACGCGTCGGTGTACGTATGGTACTCGACCGGTGGCAACACCGGCGCCTACCGGGTGCGCAACGCCGGCGGCGTGGGCAACCTCACCGACGGTTTGATCGGCCTCGGCCAGGGCTTCTTTGTGCGCACCACGGCGCCCACGACGTTCTCCTTCACCGATGCCCTGCGGGTGGAGAACGACGCCGTGCCGCTGGGCCGCGTGGCCGCCACCACGGCGCCCCGCCTGACGCTCACGCTGGCGCAGGCCGGTCGCCCCGCCGCCGAAGCCGACGCCGTGACGGTGTACGAACAGGCCGGCGCTACTGCGAGCTTCGATGGCGCGTTCGACGCGGCCCGCCCCGGCCGCAACGTGGGCGTACCGACGCTCTCGGTGCTCATCGACGGGCAAGAGGCACTGATTTCGGCCCTGCCCGAAGCGGCGCTGACGGACGGCGCGACGGTGGAGCTGACGCTGGATTTGCCGGCCGCGGGCACCTACGTGCTGGGCGTGGGCGCGCTCACGCACCTGCCGGACGCTACGCTGCTCGACCGTCTGACGGGCACGCGTTACGAGCTGACGACCCAGTCGACGGTGCGCTTCCCGGCCGCGCAGTCGGGGGTCGTGGCGGGCCGCTTCGCGCTCGTCTTTGGGGCGCGCCCGCTGGGCGTGGCGTCGGAGGTAGGCACGGAGCTGGCCCTGTGGCCAAACCCGGCGGCGAACGGCGCGACGTTGCGCGTGATGGGCGCCGCGGCCGGTGCGGCTGTGACGGTCTTCGACGCCGCCGGCCGCCGCGTGACGACGGCCGTGGCCGATGCCACCGGCACGGCCACCCTCGCGGTGCGCGGGCTGGCGGCCGGTGTGTACGTGGTGCGCGCCGGCTCCCAAACGCACCGCCTGGCGGTGGAGTAGGAGCGCCGGCGATCACATCATTGGGCGATTGTACATATGTCTTTTGATGCGGAGCTTTGCCCGCTGCTTGGCCCCGGCCTGGCAGCGGGCATTTCCCTTTTATAGTGACCGCCCTTGACCTGTTACCGCGCCTGACGCCCGCCGCGCTGGGCAAACTCACCACCGGGGTCGCCCGCCCCGCTTCCGCTCCCTCCAGCCTTGTGCGGTTGGGCATCCCCCCGCTTAATGCAACCGGCCCCGCGCCGGACCGCAACGACCCTAACACCCCCCAAAACCAAAACCCCCACCCCCCAAAACCCATGCGATC
>JBKJUQ010000099.1:0-8523 GCA_046590685.1 Hymenobacteraceae bacterium | reverse complement strand
CCGTCAGCAGGAAAGTCAGCAGCAGAACCCGCCACGCGGCGGGGAAAAGGGGAAGCGCGCGGAACATAGCAGCAACCAAAGCAAGTCGAGAGAAGAAGAATCAGTCTGACACAGCGCGCTACGGCTGCGCCGCGCGCCACGCCGGGATGGGCAGTACTTTCAGCTCCAGCGCCTCGCGGACGGGGTCGTAGTGGTAGAAAAGCAGCTTGCCGGGTGCGTGGGGCAGAATGTTGGTGTAGGCTAGGGCGTCGCCGGACTTGCCGGTGGGCGGGTCGTAGGCAAACTTCCAGACGGTGCGCTCGCCGCGGTCCTGATCGGGCACGGCGAGGTAGTCGAGGTAGGTGCGGGTGAAGAGGTTTTCGCGCCGATCGGAAAGCCGCACCTGGTTGATGTAGTACTGGTTGGCGTGCCAGTTGAAGAGCACGACCGCCGGCTCAGAGGTAGCCCCCGGGCCCGCCGGCAGAAAGCGGTAGCTGAACGAGGTGCGGCTCAGGAACTCCTCCGGGCCCGAAAACCGGCCCAGCCCACCTTCCTGCTGGTAGAGCCGAAACGGCTTGCCGATGCGCCGGATCGTTTCCATCTGGCCCTGGGCATTCACCTGAATCACCGCCAGGTCGAACACCGAGCGCGTGTAAGGCACCATCGTGCCGGGGCTGCTGCCGATAGAGCCCGCATCGCGGTACGTCTCGCCCACGAGCGTAAAGCCACCGTCCGGGCGGGCCAGCAGCGTGTGCATCCGGAGGCGCGGCTTGTCGGGCGTGACCACGTCGGTGAGCGTGGAGTGGGAGCGGAGCAGGCCCGTTACGTCGGCCGAGTAGGGCGTCTTCCCTAGCCCGCCGGGCTGCCCCGCCGAGCTGACTTTAAGCGTAAAAAAGCCGTCGGTGCGGGCGCCCGTCTTTTCCACGTAGGCGCCGGCTACCAGCAGGTTGCCAGCCGCGTCGAGGGCCGTGAGGTCGGGGGTCAGCTCCAGCTCGGGGGCGGGCAGCGCCTGCTGGCCGCGCTCGGCGCCGGTCGCGCCGTCGAGGGCGATCACCCGGTAGCCTTCCTTCGAGAAGTCGGCCAGCGCGTACACCGTGGCGTCGGTGGCTTCGAAGCCTTTGAGCTGGTAGCGGCCTTTCTCGGGCGAGAACTCCTTTTGCCACTTCGCCGCCAGATCGGGGCCGTAGCGGATCACCATAAAGCCCTTCTTGTTGGTTTGCACTGGGTAGGCCGCGTAGAAATCGCCGCCGGTGCCCACTGCTTGCAAATACACCCGGCTGCCGAACACGCTTTCGGCGCCGAACGACGTTTCGCCGACTTTCTGCCCCGCGGCGTCGAATTTCAGCAGCCGGGCCTTGTCGCCGCTCTGGAAGAAGAACACCGCCGCGCCCGCCACCAGCCCCGTGCCGTGCAGCGTGGTATAGTAGCCGAGCGTGACCGTCGTGGCGCTCAGGCGCTTCAGGTCGCGGTCGTAAAGCTCCAGCACGAGCTCGCCGGGCTTGTTGCGCACCCCGCGTAGGAAGTAGTAAAACTGACCGCCCACGTCGCGCAGGCCGGTAAACGACCACTGCTCCACTTTCTCAATCACGGCCTCCTGCGCCCGCGCCGGGCGAGCGCCCAGCAGCAACAGCAGGCCGGCGGCCAGCACCTGAGAAATGATCCGGGTATACATCGGCAATTGGGTAAAGAAGTAGCAGGCAGTGCGTGCCCTTGCAGTAAAGGTATTCCGGGCGACGAAGCTGAGACGCGGGCACCGCGGCTCATTAAATTACGAATTACGAATTACAAATTACGAATTAGACTCGCTCAGGGGGATATAGCGGGAGAGGCGATTTTGGCGGTCCCGGAGAGACTGTTGTTCGGTAGAAACCGCCACTTTAACCAAGTCGGTGATCCCCGACGGGGCTACTGGGCGCGATTTGGAGGGCTATGTACGGGGCGCATCTCTGAGATAGCGACGCATATAGGTGGCTCTACAACCCCGCGCGCCTCCTGGCGCCGACCAGCGTCAGAAATTAAAGTCGCGCGGCTCGCCCGCCAGCTCGCGGCCGCGCAGAATGAACTTCGGGTAGTACGTCTCTTCCTCCGCCCAGTCGAGGTCCGCAAACGGCCGGCGCGTACCGTACTGCTTGGGCGGCGTGACGGGCAGACCGAGGGCGCGGTTCTGCTCCTGCTCGCGCCACACATCCCCGATTACGCCGGCGAGCTGGTGCGCCCAGTAGCGGATTCCCGCCTCTACCACCGCCACGCGCCAGTCGGCGTGGGCCGCGATGGGCCACGGCTCCACCGCCTCGCTCAGGGCGCGCTCGATCCAGTAGGTAGCGTCGTTCAACACGCCCCAGGTATGGGCATCGTGGTCGGCGGCGGCAGTGCGCCAGCGGTGCAGGCGCGGCAGGTCGGCGGCGGGCTCGAACTGGTCGAAATACGGCCCGATGGTTTGGATATTGAGTTTGAACGGCGGCCACGGCAGGCTGGCGGCGAAGTTGCCGGCGGCGCGTTGGGCGGCGAGCTTTTCTTCCTTATCGGCGTTGGTGAGGTCGAGGTAGCGCCGTTCCTTGGCGCCGCGCACGTCGGGCAAGGCCAGCAGCGCGCCCGCGCCGGTGTACTCGTTATGAAAGACGTACCACGCCGGCAGGGCCCGGCGCGACGAGGTCGCCTCTTCGTCGCCTTCCTCATCCTCATCCGCTGACTCGTCCGGCAGCAGCCCGGCGGCGCGCCGATAGTCGTCGTACGCCTGCCAGGCCCAGTTGCGCTCCGGCTCGTAGCGGCCGCTGCGCAGGTAGGCTTCGTAGATCGCCACTTCGTCGGCCGTAATCGGCGGCAGCCACGGGCAATACTCCAGGTACTCGCCCCACTGCTCAAACTCGTGGGCGTGCCGGAGGCCGGGGAGCGTGACCTGCTCGGCCCGCCACTGGCACTGGAGGTCGAAGAGTTTTTTTTGCTGGATCTCCCACAGGTGTTGGGCCGCCGCCTCGCGGTACTCCAGAAACCGCGCTTCCTGGCGTTGCAGCGCGAGCGGTCCTTTCAGGTATGCCACCGTCTTGGCACTGGCGTAGAAGCCGGCGAAGTGCGCGTGCCCGCCGGCGAAGTAGGGCTCCATCGCGCGCTGAAAGGCCGGCAAAGCCACCAGCTCGGCCTGAAACAGGGTAGAGAGGGCCTTGAAATCGTGCGCCTGCTGGGCGGTTTTGATGTACGCGGCGCGCGCTTCGGGCGTGGTGGGGAGGTCGGGGAGGAGGGGATCGTTTTCCACGGCGGGAGGTCTGGAGCTGGATGGTAGCGCCAACCTACAACCCGCGCCGCTTTTTCGCGCCGCGCGGGTGCGCCGGAATGTTGTGCACACTTTTTTATTTTTTCGGAGAGTGTGCACACGTTTGTGCACACTTTTTTCGTTTTACGAAAAGTGTGCACAACTCCCCGGCGCGTTGGCGACCGATTCTGCCTCGCTGGTCAGCGCCGGGCGGCGCCCCTGCACCCCTTTCGATCTACCCTAATCATCATGACTGCTGGCTCTCTCCCGCGCTTGTTGCGCACCATGCGCACGTACCTGGGCCTCTCGCAACGGCAGCTCGCTCCGTGGCTGGGCGTCTCGTGGCGGCTGACGGCGTACGCCGAGACGGGCGCGCGCGGCCTGCCGGATACCGCCCTCGCGCAGCTGAGCCGCTTGGCGGCGGGTTTGCCCCCGGCCGGCCTCGCCCTCGCTCCTGATCTGGCGGCGCATGCCAGCACCCCATTCGTCGCAAGCTTACGCCGGGCCGGCCGCCGCCGGCAGCTCCTTCCGCATCCAGATCTCTAAGCTGAAGTGGCCGCTGTTGCCCAGCGGGCCGGGTAAGTGCTGGAAGCCGAGCTGCTCGTAGAGCGGCAGGGCCGTTACCAGCTCCGGGCCGGTTTCGAGGTACACGTAGCGGAAATCGGCGCGGGCGGCGGCTTCGAGGCAGGTTTCGATCAGCCGCCGGCCCAACCCTTGGCCGCGCGCTTCGGGCACGAGGTACACCCGCGCGAGCTCCACGGTGTCGGCCGGCAGGCCGTCGGTGTGGTAGATGCCGGCACCGCCGAGCACCCGGCCCGCCTGCTCGGCCACGAAGTAGGTGCTCCGCGGGCGTTGAAACAGCTCGTAGAGGTGGTCGGTGGTGGGGTCGGAGTAGACGGTGCCGGGCCGGTTGAGCCCGACGGAGGCCAGAATCGCGCGGATCAGGGTGGCGAGCGGCGCGTTGTCGCGGGGCTGAATCGGGCGGAGGGTGATCGAAGTCATCGGGCGGGCGCGGGGCCGGGAGAAAACAGTTTCCCTCAAACGTAGCTCCCGGGCCAGCATTCCGCTGGCAACCGGCTCCCCGAGCGCGGGTCCAAGCAGCGCGCCCGCGCCATTTTTGCCGCGCGGCGTTCCCCGCGCCGCGCTTTCGATATGACCGCTGCTGATGCTCCTCCGCCACCGGCCGGCTACCCGCCGCTGCCCGCCCACGCCACCCCGGATGAGCGGCGCGCGTACGAGCGTGCCCGCTGGAACCACTTCCTGACGGACCCCACGTGGCGGCGCACGCGCTTCAACCCGGCGCCCAACGCGCTGCTGGTCGAGGCGGTGCGGGGCCGCCCCGCCGGCGCGGCGCTGGACGTCCACATGGGCGAGGGCCGCAACGCCCTGTACCTGGCCCAGCAGGGGTGGCGCGTGACCGGAATCGACACCGCCGATCAGGCCCTCGCCTTTGCCCAGCGGCGGGCCGGGGAGCTGGGTGTCGCCCTCACGACCGTCGAGCACGACGCGGCCACGTACGAATGGGGCACCGCCGCCTGGGACCTGATCGTGCTGTGCTACGCCGACGAGGCCGTCCACGTCGGGCAGGTGCAGCGCGCCCTCAAGCCCGGCGGATTGGTCGTCTTTGAAAACTTCCACGCGGATGTCAACCGCGCGCGCAACACCCCGCCGGGCCAGGAAGTGGGGTTCGCGACCGACGAAGTGCGGGCGCTCTACGCGGCGGCCGGCTTCCGCATCGTGCGCTACGCCGAGCCGGTCGGGGTCGCCGATTTCAGCCGCGAAACCCACCGGCTGATTCAGCTGGTGGCGCAGAAGATCTGACGCGACCGCCGGGCGCGGTGGGGTGGGGGCGGACCTAAATTTGTCTGGCGGTGGTCCCGCGGCTTTCGGCCCGCGCCCCTTTTCCTCGCCTACCTACCTGTACCTCCTCCTGGCTTACCCGATGCGATACCTGCTGCTGTGCTGGGGCTGGCTGCTCCTGACTTCTTCGCTGATAGTGGATGGGGCGCCCGCCGCCCCCTCGCCGGCGCATCCCGCGCAAGGCTCCTACGGTTTCGTGGGGACGATCATGAACGGCAACAGTCTGCGCCCCGTCGTCGCGGACATTCTGATTTACAACGACGCCGGCGCGCAGGTCGGCAAGCTGCAAACCAGCCGGAACGGCACCTTCACGATGACGGCCGAAACGACCGGCCCTTACCGCTTCGCGGTGACCGCGCTGGGCTACGTGCCGCAGGAGGTGCTCGCCAGCGGCGTACCCGGCGCGCCCGTGGCGTTTACCGTGCGCCTGGTGCCGCTGGAAGTGGGGATGAAGGTGACGCTCAACAGTATCCGGTTCACGCAGAGCAAGGCCACGCTGCTGCCCGAGTCGTTTGATGAGCTCAACCGGCTGACCGATCTGCTGATCGCCAACGAGAAGATGGAAATCCAGCTCAGCGGCCACACCGACAACCAGGGCGACCCGGCGCAGAACGTACAGCTTTCGGAAAGTCGCGTCCGCGCCGTTCAGGAATACCTCACCAAGAAGGGCATCGCCGCGAGTCGCGTGCACGGCCAGGGGTTCGGCGGCAGCCAGCCCATCGCGAGCAACAAGCAGGAACACACCCGCAAGCTCAACCGGCGGGTTGAGTTTGAGATCGTCAAGAACTGAGAAGCGGCTTGGGTGAGCCCAACGCAGCGCGGGTCTCGGGCCCGCTTTCGGCGGCCCTGCTTTGCCTACCCGATGGCGCCACTACCCGGGGCTGGGAAGAAGGGATGAAGGAAGCCGCTGGTAGCGGGGGCGGCCGAGACAACCGGCCGGCTCGGCTGCCGCTGGACCGCCTTGCTTCCCGGCCCGTTTCTTTGCGGCCGCCCGGCCGCTGTGCGTGCGTGTCCGGAGTGCTCCCGACTTCCTATGCAACTTGGCATTGACTCTTTCGCCGCCGCCCCGCCCGACGACGGTACCGGTCCCACCACCAACGCGGCGGCCATCGGCCAGCTGCTCGACCGCATCATCCGCGCCGATGAGGTCGGGCTCGACGTGTTCGGCATCGGCGAGCACCACCGGCCGGAGTTCCTCGATTCCGCGCCGACGATGATTCTGGCGGCGGCGGCGGCCCGTACTTCGCGCATCCGCCTGACCAGTGCCGTCACGGTGCTCAGCGCCGCCGACCCGGTGCGGGTGTTTCAGCAGTTCGCTACGCTCGATCTGATCGCCGGCGGGCGAGCGGAAATGGTGGTCGGCCGGGGCTCGTTTACGGAGGCGTTTCCGTTGTTTGGCTTGAACCTGCGCGACTACGACGCTCTCTTCACCGAGAAGCTCGACTTGCTGCTGCGCATCCGCGACCACGAGGAGATTCACTGGTCGGGTCGCTTCCGGCCGCCCCTGACCGGGCAGGGCATCTACCCCCGGCCCGTGCAGAATCCGCTGCCCATCTGGCTCGGCGTGGGCGGGACGCCCGAGTCGTTCGCGCGCGCTGGCGTGCTGGGGCTGCCATTGATGGTGGCCATTATTGGCGGGGAAACGCACCGCTTTCGGCCGCTCGTCGACCTGTACCGCGAAGCCGGCCGGCAGGCGGGCCACTCGCCCGAAAAGCTGCGAGTCGGCCTGCACTCGCTCGGCTACGTGGCCCCGACCACCGAAGAAGCCATCGCCGACTATTACCCCGGCTACGCCCGCACTTTTACCCGCATCGGGAAGGAGCGGGGGTGGCCGCCCGTCACGCGCCCGCACTTCGACGCCCTGCTGGGGCCGCGCGGGGCCTTGCTGGTGGGTGGCCCCGAAGAGGTCGCCGCCAAAATCCGGCGCCACAGCGAGGCCCTCGGCGGTATCTCCCGCGTCACGCTCCAGATGGATAGTGCCGATCTGCCCCACGCCAAGCACCTGCAAGCCATCGAGCTGCTCGGCGCGCGCGTGGCGCCGCTGCTGGCCTGAGGGCGGCGTACCCCGCCGTCACTCCCCTAACGATCGCCCGGATCAGTCCGGCGCGGCGCGACTCGGCGCGCCTTTGTGGCTTGGAAATCCCCTCCCCAACGAGCTGGCCCCGGGCGCCGGCAACCGCACGCAATTGAAGTCGCGCGGCTCTACAGTGGTTTCGCAGTCGCTGTACAGAGGCCATCCCGCCGTAGAGACACATAGCGTCTCTACGGCGGGATGGCGGGTAGTCTCCCAAAGGGCCGCTACTTTCTGGAAGCGGCCCCTTGTGCTCGTGCGGGGGGGCTTACTCTACGATCAGGCGCCGAACCGGGCGGCTTCCGTCCGGCAGCAGCAGCTGCACGATGTACACGCCCGCCGGCAGGATGCCGGTGGGCACGACCGTGGTGCCGCTCGCCGCCGGGGCGGCAGCCCAGACCACGCGGCCCAGGGCATCGCGCACCAGCAGGGCGGCGCCGACGGGTCCGGCGACGGTCAGGGTCTGGCCGGGGGCCACGGGGTTCGGCCACAGCGTGACGGGCACGGCGTCGGCCAGGATCGGGGCGGTGCCCGTCACGCGCACCGGGCCGCGGCGGTACCAGATGGGCGCGGTGATGATTTTGTCGTTGTCGGCCTGCGTGACTTCGGCAAAGTAGTAGGCCGAGTCGCCGAAGGCCAGGGCCGTATCGGTGTATTGCAGGGCCAGCGCGCCGGCGGCGGCCGTCGCCACGATCACGGCGGGCTGGCCGCTGCCGGCCACGCCCCGCACCAGCGTGATGGCGCGGGTAGTCTCGCCGTCGGCATCGGTCAGGGTGAAGGCGAGCGTGGGCGTACCCGGTTCCTGCACCAGCGCACCCATCAGGTGCTGGCCGCCGAGGGTCAGCGTTGCTTGGGCGTTCCAGTCGTCGGAGGCGTAAAAATGCCGGGCCCGCAACGCGCCTAGTAGCGCCGCCTGCGTGAGGGTGTCGGCCAGGATCACCAGCCGCCCGGCGGTGGTGCGGCCGAAAGTGGTGTTGTGATTGTCGTGGTCGAAGAAGGGGCCAATGTGGTAGCCCCGGGTCAGCAGCGCGCGGAAGTACGTCTCGTAGGAGGTGGAGGAGGAGTTCGAGTACGTCACGTCCGTGGAGAAGGCCGGGCCGCTCCGAAAGGCGGAGCCGACGAGCGCCGAATCGGCCGCCGGGTCGAAGGCCCCCGCCTTGAGGTCGTTGTAGTCGTCGCCACCCGGATGCGCGCAGCTGGCGAACGCCCCCGGCCGGGCGTTGATCTTGCGCCACAGCCCGTGGTAGTCGTGTTGGCCGACGAACTCGTCGTACGCCCCCGCCTGCCAGCCGAGTAGGTCGTCGTAGCCGTAGATGAGCACGTGGCCGCCGCCGGAGATGATGCCCCACTCCATCCCCCAGAGGGC
>JBKJUQ010000051.1:0-13764 GCA_046590685.1 Hymenobacteraceae bacterium | reverse complement strand
CGGCAGGGCTGCCCGCTACCCGTCGCCCACGCCCACTCGCCGCTGGCCGATAGCTTCGCGACGAAGTGGGTGGCCAGGGCGAACGGCAGCAGCGTGAAGTTAAAGACCGTCCACGCGTGGTCTGACTGCCCGGCCAAATAGAGGTTGTCGCGGCCGTCGATGGCCAACCCCTCCAACCGGCTGCCCGCCGGGGTGCTGGTACCCGGCATCACCCGCTTTGCCCACTGCCACTGCCCCGCAGTACTGATCTTGGCGACGCAGGCACTCTCCATCCCGGGCACCCCGCACGCCGTCGCCCCGAACTGGCCTACCCCATCCGTCGTGTACGCGACGTACGGGTTGCCGCCGCTATCCAGCACCAGCGCCGCCTCTTTATACAGATTTAAATACATCACCGAGGTGCCACGGCACGGGGCCTGCGTGGCCCACTGCCAGGCGCCGGCGGCCGACAGCTTCGTCACGAACATCCCCCCTAAGGCGTTAGCGGGCAACGTCATCACGGTGGAGCCCAGGGTAATGGGACCGCCGCCGCAGACGTACTGCCAGATCCCCGCCACATACACGTTCCCGCGGGCATCGACCTTAATCCCGGGCGCGTAAACCTCGGCCGTAACCACCGACTTGACCCGCCACTGTAGGTGCCCCTGCGGCGTGGCTTTCGCGACGAACATGCCCACGCTCGCCGTACTGCTCAACGGGTGGTGGTAATTGCCAGTCACGTAGACGTTGCCCACCGCGTCGGTGGCGACGCCCCGGACGCCCATATCGTCGTCGTACCACCCTCTGTTCGCCCAGAGCCATTGGCCCGCGCCCGACAGCCGGGCGATCAGCGCGCCGCTTGTTCCGTTGGGTACCGCAAGGCTGCCAAACGTGGCGTTGGGCGGACAGGTAGAGCAATACGGCTCGCCGATACCCCCGCCGATCACCACGTTCCCCGTAGGATCCACAGCAATCGCGTTGCCATAATCGTAGCCGGCCCCGCCCCCGCGCACCACCCACAGCCACTGCCCGGCAGGCGAGAGCTTGCCGACGTATACATCGCTAAGGCCGGCGCTCGTCAGCGTCGTGGTGCCAAAGGTCACCGTGCCTTCAAAGTTGCCTACGACGTAAACATTGCCGCTGGCATCCGTCGCCACATTCTGCCCCCGATGCTGTGGCACGACGTTGCTGCCGCTCGCCACCCCCCCCGTGCTTTGCACGGCCCACTGCCAGACCGGAGTCTGCGCAATCGCTGGCAGGGTCAGCGCGCTGAGTAACGCACCAAAGAGCCAACGGGTCAAGATATTCTGCATATTCTGCATAGTCGCGGAGGGGGGAATAGATGAAACCTATCCCAAATGAACGCGTCGTCGAAAGGGGTTTCCTAACCTCTTTCGACGAACAGGTGCTACCCGTCGGTGAGCCGGTGGTTTAGCTCGACCAAACCGACCAGATGCCCGCTGGCCCGGCCTGGAATGCCTGGACAGATTGGAGGTGATGCTCCGGCGCCGCCCACCTCTCCCCCGGGACGGAAAGCAAAAAGGCCGAACCCCGCTACGGGGCTCGGCCTTTTTGCTTTTTACTGCGCTGCTACGTTTTAGTAGCGGTACGCGTCAGCCTTGAATGGCCCGGCCACATCGACTTTGATGTAATCGGCCTGCTTCGGAGTCAGCTCATCGAGCTCCACGCCGATCTTAGCCAGGTGCAGACGCGCCACTTTCTCGTCGAGGTGCTTGGGCAGCGTGTAGACCTGGTTTTCGTACTGGTCGGCGTTCTGCCACAGCTCCAGCTGCGCGAGGGTCTGGTTGGTGAACGACGCGCTCATCACGAACGATGGGTGGCCCGTCGCGCAGCCCAGGTTCACGAGGCGACCTTCAGCGAGGATGATGATCTCCTTGCCGTCGATGTTGTAGAGGTCAACTTGCGGCTTCACGGTGTCTTTGGTATGGCCGTAGTTGCCGTTGAGCCACGCCATATCAATCTCATCGTCGAAGTGGCCGATGTTGCAGACGATGGCTTTGTCGCGCAGGGCGCGGAAGTGTTCTTCGCGCAGGATGTCGCAGTTGCCGGTGGCGGTGATGACGATGTCGGCGCGCGGAATGGCGTCGGCCATCCGCTTCACTTCGTAGCCGTCCATCGCGGCTTGCAGCGCGCAGATCGGGTCAATCTCCGTCACGATCACGCGGGCGCCGGCGCCCCGCAGCGAGGCGGCGGTGCCTTTGCCCACGTCGCCGTAGCCGGCCACGACGGCCACTTTACCGGCCATCATCGTATCCGTCGCGCGGCGGATCGCATCCACGGCCGACTCCTTGCAGCCGTACTTGTTGTCGAACTTCGACTTCGTCACCGAGTCGTTCACGTTGATCGCGGGCAGCGGCAGCGTACCCTGTTTCACGCGCTCGATGAGGCGCAGCACGCCCGTGGTGGTTTCCTCCGAGATGCCGCGGATACCCGCCGCCAGCTCAGGAAAGCGGTCGAGGACCATATTGGTCAGGTCGCCGCCGTCGTCGAGGATCATATTGAGCGGCTCGCGCTCTTCTCCGAAAAACAGGGTTTGCTCGATGCACCAGTCGAACGACTCGGCATCCATCTCTTTCCAAGCGTACACCGGCGTACCGGCGGCGGCAATAGCGGCAGCGGCGTGGTCCTGAGTCGAGAAGATGTTGCACGACGACCACGTCACCTGCGCGCCGAGCGCCTGAAGCGTCTCGATGAGCACGGCGGTCTGAATCGTCATATGAAGGCAGCCGGCGATACGCGCGCCCTTGAGCGGCTGGCTCGGCCCGAACTCCTTCCGGAGCGCCATCAGGCCGGGCATCTCGGCTTCGGCGAGGCGGATTTCCTTGCGGCCCCATTCAGCGAGGCTCAGGTCTTTTACTTTATAGGGCACGTAAGTGGTCGTGCGGGCAGCGGAGGCAACCGTGGACATCAGGCAGTTAGCTAGTGAAACGTAGTGGAATCGGTCTTCAACCACAAAGTTACACCCCTGGTTTCGGGACGGTCGACCAAAAGCATAGACCTTTGCTCAGAACTACCGTTTCTACTCGCTTACGCACCCTATTCCGATGCCTGTTTTTTCGTTAGCGCGCGCCGGCCGGGGAGCCATCGGCGGAGTCGTGGTTTTGCTGGCGCTCCTGGCCCGGCCCGCCGTCGGGCAGCAGACCCAGATCGCCCGAGTGCCGGCCGCCGTGCAGCCGCGCTGGCTCGACCTAGCCGACAGCGAGTGGGCGCGGGGCAAAAACGGCCGGCAAGCCAACTTCGACTATTTCATCGCCGGCGACGCGCAACCGCACAACGCGGGGTTTTTCGGCCAGCGCCTGCGCCGCGAGATGACGGCGCTCGGCGGCCTCGTGCCGGAGGCTGAGGCCGCGCTGAACCGCTACCGGCGCCAAAAGAGATTATTTTTGGCCGAGCGCCTCCTCTTCGCGACTACCCTCGTCGCGGCGGGCGGCACATACATCGCCACTGACTACAAGTTCGATACGCCCGAATACATTCTGGGTGGGGTAGCGGCGTTTTCGCTGCTGAGCAACGTGCTCGTGACGCGCAACGCCAACATGCACCTCCAGCGCGCCGTGAAAGAGTACCAGGGTGCCTTGTTTCCGCAGACTCCCACCGGCCGCACCATCGACTGGCGGCCCGCGTTTGGGGGGCTCGCGCCGCGGCGGGGCGGCGGGGTTGGGCTGGTGATCGGGTGGCAGCTATGAAAGTCGGCCAACAAGTCGATGAATAGGGTCTGCTGCGCGATGCGTGATTCAGAAAGTAAAGAGCGGGCAAGGGCCACCGTACCGCAATCCGTGCAATCCGTTTAATCCGCGTCCATCCGTGGTTCCGATACTGATGCCGGCCGCGCGGGCGTGGCTCGCTGCCCACGCCGCCGATGACCCCGCGCGCCTGCTGTTGGCCGCTCACCGCTGGCCCGACTTGCCCATCCGCGAGCTGGTGGCGCAGCTCGCGGCCCGGCACAAGGCGAAAGCCAAGCTTCCTACCTGGGCGGCCAATCCGGACCTGCTGTTCCCCCCGGGCCTGTCAGTGGAGCAAGCTTCCTCGGAGGCGACTGCCCGCTACAAAGCCCAGCTCGTAGCGGGAGCGAACACCTTAGCGGATCTTACAGGCGGCTTCGGGGTAGATGCGTGGCACTTCGCGCAAACGGTCGGGCACGTGACGTACGTGGAGCAAAACGCCGAGCTGGCGGCCCTCGTGGCGCACAACACCGCCCACTTCGGCACCGCTAATCTGGTGATTGAACCCACCACTGCCGAAGCGTGGCTCGCCACCGCCGCCGCCAACTCGTTCGACTGGCTCTACCTCGACCCCGCGCGGCGCGATGGGGCGGGCCGGCGCGTAGCCGCCCTCGCCGACTGCACGCCCAACGTGCCCGCGCTGCTGGCGCTGCTGCTCCGGGTAGCGCCGCGGCTGCTGCTCAAAACCGCCCCGTTGCTCGACCTCACTACCGCGGCGCGGGAGCTGGGCACCGTGCAGGAGATCATCGTGGTAGAGCTGGGCGGCGAGGTGAAAGAAGTGCTCTACGTGGTGGGGCGCGAAGCCTACCCATCGCCGACCCGCCGCGCCGTGCTGTTGGCGCCCGACGGCACCGTAGCGCGAACGCTGGCCGAATTTACCGAGGCCGAAGAAGCCGCAGCGCCCGTCAGCCACGGGCTACCGGAAGCGTACCTGTTCGAGCCGGCGGCGGCGGTGCTCAAAGCCGGCGCGCTGCGCTTGGCGGCCGCGCGCTACGACCTACGGAAGCTGCATCCCAACTCGCAGCTCTATACGGGCCCGGCCCCCCTGCCCGACTGGCCCGGCCGGCAGTGGCGGGTGCGCGGCACCGCTCGCTACGACCGCCGCGCCGCCCACGCGCTCGTGCCCGAAGGCAGCGCGGGCATCACCGCCCGCAATTTTCCTGATGACGTGCCCGCCATTCGCCGCAAGCTCGGGTTCGCCGACGGGGGGAACATCACGCTGCTGGCCACCACCGGTCCCGATGGTAAGCCGCTGCTGGTGGCGGGGGAGAGGACATGATTATGACTAAAGCTGAGACGAGAAGCGTCCGGCAGCCCGCAACGAGCACGCTGCGGTCTGCCGGACGCTTCGCAAAACCTTTTCAGGACTTAAGGTCGCCGACCGGATGAGCGGGTCGCCACCACCGAGCTTATTTCAGCAGCCGGGTGCTGGTGGTTTGGCCGTCGGCCCAGCGCAGGCGCAGCGCGTAGACGCCGGCGGGGTGGTGGCGCAGGTCGAGGGCGGCTTCGGACCCGTGCAGGCTACCGGTAGCAACGCGGCGGCCCACTGCATCGAGCACCACGAAGGTGGCGGGCTGCCGCGCCCGGCCACCCTCGACGCGCACCGTAAACCAGCCGCTTGCGCTCGGGTTGGGGTATACGCTCAGGGTGGGCGAGGCCGCCGGGGCCGGCAGCCCCACGGGCACGCCGAACGGGTAAAAAACGGAGTCGCGGCAGCAGCCCAGGTTGTTGCACACCCGCAGGCGCACGGTCACGGGAGTCGGGGAGGCGAAGGTGTGCCAGACGTCCCAGCCCTGGCGCGGCGGGGTGCCATCGCCGAAGTCCCATTCGACGAGGCTGATTTCGGCGTAGCGCGGCCCAGCTGTCTGCCCGGCCTGCGCGACGGTGAAGCGCAGGCTGTCGCCGACCAGCGCGCTGACCGTGGCCGCTGGCCGGGAAGGCGGGCGGCGGCAGTAATCGAGCACGGCTGGGGCGGGCAAGCCCGTCAGACGCGCCTGGTAGAAGTCGGCGTCGGGTGTTGGACTGAAATAATCGGCGAAATGGCTGCCGAAGACATACAGCGTCCGGTCGGGATCGTAGACAAACTGAAGCCCGGCCAACCCTTGCGGTGGTGGTGGCAACGAGAGGAAATAGCGCGTACGTATGGTTGGACTTTGGGTGGGAAGTGAGGGGGGAATCAACTCACGGACAAAGCTCAAATCGCCGTCGCCCCCGCCCCCAACCAGAAAATGGCCGTCTGCCGTCTCCCACGCATCGTGAATTTCAGCTCCCTGCTCGCCATTGCAGCAGGTGGCGAAAATAGTGTATTTCCACTGCTGCTGAAACGCGCTGTCGAGCTTGATGAGCGTCCCGCGGCGCGGATTGCTGTAGGGATTGGGCGACTCAAAGCCGCAAATCAACAGCCCGCCGTCGGTGGTAGGCCTCACCTGAAAGGCGTCTTCCCACGCTTCAGGCACCCCTACCCACGCGCTGTCGAGCACGCCGCCACTGGCTGTGAGGCGGTAAAGCTTGTAGTCGTAGCGGTACTGGTTCTGGCTTACCCGCCCGTACTGCGTGGGGTCAATGGCGACCAGCGCATACGAACCGTCGAGCAGCGGTACCAGAAACCGGCCATACGCCCAGTACCCCAACCGACGACGCCATACTTCACGACCTTCATCATCGAAGCGGCTGACGGCCGCTTGCGGAACGCTCCCAACTCCGCCGTTACCTACTGCCAGCAAGCCGCCCGGCAGTGGGGTAAAGCGTCTGGGCGAAAAATATTCAGTAGTGTCCACGGGCAATACCCGCACCCGCATCGTATTCCCCAAGCTGTCGAATCGTTCCCAAGTCAGGCTAGCCTGCGTACCGGGTACTGCTGGTAGATTATAGTAAAACGCGTCGAAGCCATTCGGAGCGGATAGCAGATTAAACATCCGACTGAAAGCCTCTGCCGGGGTGTTCCACACGCGCCGCCGCAACACACGCCCGCGCCGATCCGTCAGATACAGCAGCGGTCGATTTACCGACGGCGACGACAAGCGCAGATCCAGGCTATCCTGATACCCGACACTTGCGAAAAGATTACCGCTCAACCGGATTGATGAGAGCACGTACTCTTCTTTCAGAGGACTCACCACCACCGTGTCCCAAGCCAACGTGAGTTGAGCAGCCACTGGCTGCGTGAGCAGCAGGAGACCGGCTGCTACCGCCCACCCCAACGGGCGGACGGCAGTTTGCAAGAAGCGTGTCATGATCGCTAGCGGCCTTCGTGGTTCACCAACAACCGGCGCGTACCCAGCACGGCATTGTCGGTAACTACTGAACACGTGTAGACACCATTGCGCAACGCCGCCACCGAAAAGGTGATATGCTTCGCGTTTGCGCTTATCGGTAGACGCAGCACGGTCCGCCCCGTCAGCATATCGCGCACGAGCAACTCGGCGCGTGTAGGAGCATCGGGAAGCTGTACGGCCAGCGTCACGTCTGCCGTGGCCGGGTTGGGGCTGAGTACGCCCAAAGCAGCGATCGTAGTCGTGATAGGAGGCGGAACACTAGCAGAGTCGACGGGCGCCACAGGGCGCGGCAGGTTGAAACCGTCGTCCAAGCCATCGGCTACTTGGCACGATTGATCCTGGTTATAAACGGCTGCCGTAAGAGTACCCGGCAAGGTGACGTTGAAACTGCTCTGCCGCGTCGTAGATGCCAGCTCCGTTCGCAAATTGATGCTGTATAGGACCATTGGATCCTGGGCAGAATACGCCGTGTAACGAATGGTCGTCGTTCCGCCGTTCGACAGATACCGCATCCGCTGGTTCGTGCCAGTTTGGTCGTCGAAGCGGTTCTTCATTACTTCTACCCACTGCTGCCCCGTTGGAAAGTTGGGCAAAACAGGAGTAGTACGTTTCTCCCAATTATCAAAAACCACCGTCGCCCCGGTTTCCACGCGGATGGCGTTGCTGGCTGCGCCGCTGTTGACGGTGCGGCGGAAGGTGTTGCATTGCGGCCAGAAGACGGGGGTGGCGGTCAGGGGTGAACCGCCGGAGTTGACGAACACCAGATTGCGGCTGTTGTTGATGAACCGGTTAGAGGCCATTTTGCTCGTCGCGTTGCCCGCGAAGCGCAGACCCACGCTCAAAGCGGTTTCCACGCCCTCGAAGGTATTGTTGAGCACTACATACGGCCCACTGAGCACATTGATGATGGCCCCGCGCTGCGGAAACGCCCACGTGGTGGGGAAGGAGTTGGGCACCATGCCCTGCCGGAACTCGTTGTCCTGCACGGTCAGCTGGCCGGTGACGTTGCCCTGGCTGCCGGGCATATACACACCCGTAATCCGGCCCGCCACGCTCGTGTTCACGCCCGGCCACCGGGTGGCAAAGCGGCTCATTAGGGCGGCCGAGATGGGCGAGGCCGTCGGGTACGGATAACCGTAGCTGAAGCGGTTGCCGTTGACGGTGAGCGCCGCGCCCGCATCGGAGGCGTGGATGCCGACCATAAGCGCGACAAACTCGTTTTGCCCCGCGATCGTCACCACGCTGCTGGTGGTGCGGTTGCGGAGCAGGATGCCCACCATACACCGCTGGAAGCGGTTGCCGGCAATGGCGATGTTCTGGTAGTTCCAGCCGCCAAGGTTGAGCGCGACGTGCGTGTAGTTATCGGTTTCCGGGGTCTGAAACTGGTTTGATTGCGAGTCGAACTGGTTATTCATGAACGCCGATTGCGCGTGTACGGCCGCGCTGGTCGCGCCGGTAAGCGTGTTCAGGCCCGTCAGGCAATGCAGGATGCGCGTATGAAGCAGCCGAACGGGTACGGTTGTCGGCGCATCCCAGGTTATCGCCGTGACGGCGTGACGGATCTCGCTGACCGGGTTTTGCTGCCCGTAGCCGGCAGTGGCGGGCAGCGCCGACGTCAGATTGTCGCCGGCCCGGCCGAGGCACAGCCCGCCGGCCGTGCTCGTAACTTTTATTCCATTCCACATAACACCATCGCAGGCGGGCGCAAACGTGGTCGCTTGAGCGATTAGAGTTGCCCCGCTCCCTACCGTGATTTCTTTGAGACTTGTCCGCACCACGCTACCGGGCGCAAACGTGTACGTGCCGTTCGTGAACACCACACTTCCATTATCCGGAATCACATAGTTGCCCACCGGGAAACTCTGCCCGCCGGTCAGGGTGCCGTTGAGCACCGTCGGGGGCGTAACCGTAATCGTGCGAACATCGACCGTTTGGCCACCCCCCGTGGGGTTAAAAACGGTCGTGGTCAGGGTATACGTGGTGGCGACGGTCGGCGTGACGGCCACGGTCGGGCCGGTAGCGTTAAGGCCCGGGCCGCTCCAAGCGTAAGTGGCGCCGCTACTGGCGGGCAGCAGGCAGTCGAGACCGAGGGTAAAGCTTGTTGGGCAGAACGTGGCCGTGGCCGTCGGGAGTGGAAAAGCGAAGAGGTTAATGTCGTCGAGATAGTAGTAGGCTCCGGGCCGGTTGGCTGTGGTATTCTCCACTACGAAGCCCGCGTTCGCGTCGGTCGCGAAGTTGCCCACGATCAGGTGGCGCTCGCCGCCCTGCGCCAGGTAAACGCCCGCCGTCCGCGACCAGACGGTGGTACTGTTAAAGGCCGCGTCGTGGACCGAGGCCGCTACCGGAATGGCGCCATTGCCCAGGATTGATGGAGTAAGATTGGCGCCGACCGGACCAATGCGCTCGTAAGGATCCGTGACGGTGGCGGGCCGAATGGCCAGCCCCAAAGCCTGCATTGAGCGGTGCATATCCGGAGCGCGTAACGCGTAAAACTCCGCGTAGTAGCGCCGGCCCGCCACCAGCGAGTTGGCCAGGGTTTGCCACACGTACTCGCGGCGAGCGACGACGCCCACGACGGCGGGCTGGGAATAAACCCCCAAGTAAGCGGCGCCCGAGCGCGCCGGCGCCCCCGGATTCGCAGCAAAATTATTCATCGTGTTGCCAGGTACGCCAAGAATCGCAATTCCGCCGGGGCGGAAATAGTCCGGCGATTCTTCGTTCGGGTTTTGCCAGAACGCCACCTCTGATGCGATGTTGTTGGCCCGGCTCCCCACGTTGCCAAGGCGGGTAGGGACATTATTGCCGAGCACCGGCACGATCACCTCGCAGTTACCATTCACCACCAACGACGTGCACGGCGGCGGCGGCGCGGGAATATGATTCGTAGGGCTGCGCCAGGCCAGCTGGGACGGGATGTAGAAATACGCCGGCGCCAGCTCGCCGTCCAGACTCAGGGTCGTCAGATTGATATTGCCAGAGGTGAGCACCGCACCGTAGCCGGCCCACACGCCGTTCAGCGTGACCGAGCCACCGCCCAGCACGATGCCCGCCAGGCTGGTCGGCCCAGCGGCGGTGAGGGCACCGGTCACATTCCAGAACACTTGCCCCGGTCGGATGCCATCGAGTACGACCATCGCCCCTGGGTTTATCGTCAGCCCGCCGCTGATGTTGAACACGAACCGGCTCGTTGAGTCGCCGGTGAGCTGTAAGCGCGCATCGGTGGCCATCGTGACGTTGCCGCTCAACGCGTAGGTGCCGGCGGTCAAGGTCTGGGTCGTCAGGTTTTCCAGCGGCTGTTGCGCCGGCAGCGCCGTGCAAATCGCGCGCGCCTCTGCCAGATCGGCCAACGCCGTCGTCGTCACGCTTGAGGGGGCACCCCCTGGCCAGTACGCGCCGCTATCGGCCGCCAAAGCGCCGCTGAAGCCGCTCGTCGCGCCCACTACGCCCAGCACATGAACGCCGGGGGCAGAGGCCGAAACGGTCAGAGCGCCGCCGCTAAGCAGCCCGAACGAGGCGGCTGTGCCCAGCGGGATCGAGCTGCTTTGCGCCCAGCTTCGGTCGGGGCCGAAAAAATTAGCGAGCATCAGCAGCGCGGCAAACAGCCAGCGGTGACTGACCCGGCGATTTCCCGGCAGAATGCAGGACATTCTGGGGGGGGGTACTATTTTGGGCGATTCTTTTCATCGCAGCGAAGGGGGTAAAGGAAAGAAAATAACCTTTCGGCCGTAAGAGTACAGCCGAAAGCCCAAACCCGCAGCGACTTGCGGGGACAGCTACTCTCCCAAGCGCCGCGCTTTGCGCCGTAACGCGTTGCTTTGCGTAGAGGCAGCCATTCTCCGTGCTGATTTTTCCGTGATGCAGCTCTCTACCTCCCATCCCGACAACGTACTGGGCCTTGAATGGCTCGAAACCAACGGCCTCGGCGGGGGCGCGACGGCCACCGTGGCCGGCGCGAGCACCCGCCGCTACCATGGTCTGCTGGTCGCGGCGCTCGATCCGCCGGTCGCGCGGCGTGTGGTGGTGGCCAAGCTCACCGAAACCCTCTGGCTCGCCGACGGCCAACGCGCGGACCTCGACACCCAGACGTGGGCGAGCAACGCCGTCAGCACCGAGGGATACCGGCACCTGATGGCGTTTCGCCGCGACTTCTTCCCGGTCTGGGAATTCGCGGCGCTCGGGATTCGACTGCGCCGGACGGTCGTGTGCCCGACGGGCGAGAACACGACGCTCGTGCTCTACGAGGTGCTCGAAGCCGCCGAGCGCTTTACGCTCGACCTGACCCCCTTGCTGGCCGACCGCGACATCCACGCCCTTACGCAGGCCAATGGCGGGATCAACCCGCACGTCCACGAAGCGGGGCCCGATACGTGGCGCGGCAACTGCTACGGCCTCACGGACTGGTTCGCGCGGGTGCCGGGGGCCTGCTTCGTGCCCGACCCGCAGTGGCATTACGCGCTCGACTACCCGCAGGAGCGCGCCCGCGGCCTCGAAGACCGCGAGGACCTGTTCTCGCCGGGTCGCTTCTCCGTGCAGCTCGAAGCCGGTCAACGGCTGGGCATCGTGCTGAGCACGGCGAATCCAGCCGCGCGCGACGCTTTCGCACTGGCCGACAAGGAAGGACGTCGACGCCAGAAGCTGGTGCCGACCAGCGCACCCGACAGCCCCGCGGCGCAGCTCGAACGCGCCCTTACGCTCGCCGCCGATCAGTTCGTGGTGCGGCGCGGGCGGTTGAAGAAGTCCATCATCGCCGGCTATCCGTGGTTTGCCGACTGGGGGCGCGACGCGCTCATCAGCCTGCCCGGGCTGCTGCTCCACACCGGCCGCGCCGACGACGCCCGCCTCGTGCTCGACACTTTTTTGGGGGCCCGCCGCGACGGCCTGCTTCCGAATAATTTCCCCGATCAGCCCGGTCAGTCCATCGGCTACAACGCCGTCGATTCGGCCTTATGGGGGTTCGTGGCGCTGCATCACTACGCGCGGCTCGCGCCCGAGCCGGAGGCGTTTTTGCGCAAGCAGTTGCCGGTGCTCGCCGACCTCCTCACCCACTATCAGCGGGGCACCCACTTCGGCATCCAAGAGGATACCGCCGACCACCTGTTGAGCATCGGTGAGCCGGGCATTCAGCTGACGTGGATGGATGCCAAGCTCGGCGACTGGGTCGTGACGGCGCGGTTCGGCAAGGTTGTCGAGATCAATGCCCTCTGGTACAACGCGCAGCTTATCTACGCCGACCTGCTCCGTCGCCTCGGCGCCGACACCGAGGGCACCGCCGCCCACTGGGCCGCGCAAGCCGAGCAAACCCGCGCCGCGTTCGTGACCCAGTTCTGGAATGAAGATCGGCAGTGCCTGTTCGATTACATCGACGGCCGCTTCAAATCAGCTTCCGTCCGGCCAAATCAGCTGCTGGCCGTCTCGCTCCCCCATCCGCTTATTAGTGGCCCCAAAGCCAAAGCGCTGGTGCGCACCGTCGAGGAACAGCTGCTGACGCCGCGCGGCCTGCGCACTCTCGCCCCCGGCCACCCCGACTACAAGCCCACGTACCAAGGCGACCAGTTTCACCGCGACGCCGCTTACCACCAGGGTACGGCGTGGGCGTGGCTACTTGGTCCGTTCTGCGACGCTCTCATTCGCACCCGCGGCGAGGCGGGCCGTAAGCGCGCCCGCCAGCTCCTGCTTGGCCTGCTGCCGCACATTCAGCACGAAGGCGTAGTGGGCTCGATCTCCGAGATCTTCGACGCCACTGCCCCACACCGCGCCCGCGGCTGCCCCGCCCAAGCCTGGAGCGTGGGCGAGGTGCTGCGGGTCTGGCGGCAGTACAGCCTATGAACTGAGAACTGAGAACTGAGAACTGAGAACTGTGAGCTGTAAAAGGCACACTTCTCAGTTCTCAGTTCTCAGTTCAAACTACTGCCCCTGCATCAGCGAGTAGCCGGGCTTGCCGTCGAAATTGCAGAGGTTTTCGGTTTTGATGAGGTCGTAGCCGGCTTCCACCAAGGCGCTCATCTGCGCCAGCAGCTGCTGGTGGCTGACGGAGGCACCTTTCTCGGTGGCCACGTAGCGGAAGCGCCAGTGGTCGACGAACACCTCCTGGGCCGTGGTGCCGGGCCACACTTTCAGGCCCCGGTTCGAGGCGGCCAGCAGTTTCAGGCCGGGCACCGTAAGGGCATTGATCTCGTCAACGCCACTCGGCTCGCCGTCCCAGTCGAGGAAGAGATCAGCCCCGACCAGGGTCTTGGTCGCCGTCGAGCCCAGCCGCGGCGTGATCATCGGCACGGCTTCGCGCGGCGGGTAAATGATGCACTCCAGCTTCTCGGGCGACTGGCCCAGCCGCGCGATCACCGCATCGGCGAACGCCTGGGTGCCCACGCGCTGGGTGCTTTGGCCTTTCGTGAAGATATCGCCCGTGGCGATGCCGTCTTCCACCGTCCGCAGCCACGCGTTGTGGATGCGCTCGGCGACCCGGTTTTTGCCCAGGTGCAGCAGCATCATCACGGCGCTGAGCAGCAGGCCGGACGGGTTGGCGATATCCTGCCCGGCAATGGTAGGCGCCGAGCCGTGGATGGCCTCGAACATCGCCGCCTTGTCGCCGATGTTGGCCGATGGACCGAAGCCGACCGAGCCGGAAACCTGCGCGGCGATGTCCGAGATGATGTCGCCGTAGAGGTTCATCGTCACGATCACGTCGAACCACTCGGGCGTGTCGGCCAGGCGGGCGGCGCCGATGTCGATGATGTACGAATCGTTCTCGATGTCCGGATACTCCTTCG
>JBKJUQ010000267.1:0-15041 GCA_046590685.1 Hymenobacteraceae bacterium | reverse complement strand
GCGGATCGCGCTTGCGCTCCTGGGACCGACCCAGCTACCCCCAACCGTGCCACCACCTGCCGAGCCAGCTCCCACCCGCCTGATCGTGTGGCCAAACCCCACCCGCGATCTTGTACGGATGAACGGCTTCGCCGAGCAGGCGGCCGAGGTCGAAATCATGGATACCCAAGGAAAGGTGCGGCGGAAGCAGCCCCTGCCCGCCACGGGCGAGCTATCGCTCGACCTGCGCGGCCTCGTCCCCGGCCTCTACCTGGTGCGGGCCGGCCAGCAGGTACGCCGGCTGGTGGTGGAGTGAGCCTGCTTTCAAGCAAGAAAGGCCCGCTGGCAGAGTGCCAGCGGGCCTTTCTTGTTGTTCATCCGAGCTGGCCGTGGCGTCGTTCGTCCGCCGCCTCGGCGCACTACAGTGCGGCTTTGCGCGCCTGCACGGCCGCGATCATCTCATTGGCGCGGGCCAGCGCGTCCTGCGCCTGCTGCAGATCCAGCTCGCGCTTGATGAGGGCGACGGCGCCTTCGGTCTTCTGACGGGCCACCAGCTCGTCGCGGCGGTCGGTTTTCTTGCGCAGCTCGTTGATCTTATCGTCCTTGAACGCGCCCTCGGTCATGCCGGGCAGGCGGTTAGTGAGGGTAGCGATGTCGTCGTTGAGGCCCGCGAGCTCGTCGTTGTACTGGCTGGCCGTCAGGGTGGCGTTCTGCTGCGAGTGCGTCAGAACGTTGATCTGGTACGTAGCGGCCCGAACTTTTTCCTGGCCGTGAAGCAGGAGGACGTCGCACTCAGCAGGCGTCATGAGTAGGGAGGTGGAAAAGGACATTACACGCACGCCGGGCCCGGGGAAAGTGAGAAAAAGACCGGTGCCCGCCGGATATACTGCCTAACGCTGGACCCGCGAAAACCCGTACGCGGGAACGCAATTATTTTTTCGGGTCAGCCGCCAGCCACGCCCGCAGCTGCCCGATTTCGCGTGTCAGCAGGTGCAGGCGCAGCGCCTGCCGGGCCACGTCGAGCGGCGAGCCGGGGTTGTGCGGGCGCGGCGCCACCGCCAGCCGCGCGGCGTAGGCGGCCAGCCAGACCTCAGGCGGCGGCGGGTCAGCGGGGGGCACCGTCGTGGCCGCCGCTTGCAACGCCGGCAGCGCCGCCGCCCACCGGGCCGTCAGGAGTACCTGGCGCGGGTGCGCCTCGTCGAACGCGACCCGCAAGCGGTAGGCCTCGCGCTCGAGCCGCGCCAGCCGCCGCCGCACGTCCTGCTGCTCAGCGGCCGTGAGGGCCTCGGGTGGCGCGGGCACCGGCGCTTCCTCGGCCGGCGCCAACAAGGGCGTGAGGGCCAGCGGCGGCGGGGTCGGGCGGTCGCCCACGCCGGGGCCGAGCATCGCCAGCTGATACAGGCGCTCGTCGGCGGCGCGCGGCAGGCGGCGGATGCCAGCTTCGTACTTGGCTACCAGCGTGCGCGACGTACCGAGGGCGCGAGCCAGCTCAGTCTGCGTCAGGCCAAACCACACCCGCACCGTGGCGGCCAGTGCAAGCGAAGGAGTTGATCTGCGGCCCATCAGGTAACAAAGCGTGAAAATTGTCCCAAATAAACAAGCACTTTGAAAATTTGGGACAAAGCGCGGGGCTCTTTCAGCGGTGCGGCGCCTTCGCAGCCGCCGGATCGTTGGCGGCTGGTTCAGCAACTTACTTTTACCCACTCTTGCTCTCCCGCTCCCATGTTTTTTCTTCTTCGTTGGCGTACTGGTGCCGCGCTGGTAGCTGGCCTTGTGCTGAACGCAACAATTCCGAACCCAGGATTCGCGCAGGCGGCCCATAACCAACTGTACAGTACCCAGACACCAAGGTTTGCCCCAGGACAGGGGAACAAGCTGGCGTATGCGCCGCCGGGGGGCTACCTGATGGCCACGGCGCTGACGTACGGACTCGATTCGGCCACCCTGTACGTGCTCCGGACAACGGCTGGCCTTCAGCCCCACCGAACCGCCGCGTGGCGCCTGAGCCGGAATTTCCCGATATGCAGCACCGATGCCCTGGCGCTTACCGTCGACCAGTTCCTGATCGGGGGCGGTCTGAAAACACGCACTTCGCTCGATGATCCGTTCCTGCTGGCCCTCGACTCTACCCTGACCCCGCAGTGGGCGTACTCCTTCCCGCTTTCCGGGTCCTTAAGCCAATTCAGCGCCGTCGTCCGGACCGACACGTCGGTCACGGCCTACGCCGGGCTGGGCGTGGGAGGCGCGACCAGTAGGTTCATCCGCGTTACGGGGTCGCTGCCCGGCGGCCAGCACTGGCAGGGCCAGGCCGTACAAGTTGCCTTCAATAGGCAAATCGCCGTTACGTCGGCGGTGGTGGTACCCGGCACGCAGACGCAATTTGTGGGCGGTATCGCGGCGAACTCGCCTGCGACGAATTACGATGGGATGCTCCTGCGCTTCGACGGCACCACCGTGCCGTGGGCCGTCAGCTTCGCCAACGGCCGACCGGATGAACGGGTAGTCGCCGTGCGCCTGACCGCCTACGGCGATGTGCTGACGTTAATGGTGGGGAAAAACCAGAGTACCACCGGCCATCTCAACACGCTGTGCCGGTTCGGGCCGGGTGGCAATCTGCAGTGGTCGGCCGGCTTTGCGCGCCTCAACCGGGAAATGAAGCTCACGGACGTCCACGAGCTGCCCGACGGCGACCTGCTGCTGGCGGGGTCGACGTACTACAACAAGCCCATCATTCTGCGCCTCTCTTCGGATGGTACGCTCATTTGGGCGCGCGAGTGGTTGTCCCCTGGCTTCACCACTGCCCTAGCCCCACGCCCCGACGGCGGAGCGGGCTTGCACGTGGGCGGGATATGGATCTCGGAGCTGACCCGGCAAGGCGACAACTGCAACTTCGTGCCCGTCGCGAACACCGAGATTGAGTTTACACGGCCCGTCATCAGCCCCACGCTTTTCACTCCCACCGTAACGCCCTTTTCGCTGACGGCTACGCCCATCGTGCTTTCGCCCCGGCAAGTAGGCACCTCCCATTCGCCCGGCTGCACCCTGTTGGCTACACCCGGCGAACAGCCGGTCGCGGCGTTCGATGTCTGGCCCCAGCCGGCGCACGGGTCACTAAATGTCACGCTGCCCACCGGCTGGAACCCTGCCACCACGCACCTGCACCTCTATTCGCTCACGGGCGCCCTCCTGTGGGAAGGCGTTGCCCCCGCTACCACTACGCTCCTCCCTTTACGCGGCCCCGCGGGTGGCTGCATCCTGATGGCCACGAATGGCCGGCAGCGCCTTCGGCGAATCGTCGTGGTAGAGTAGCTTTTCCAACCAAGGCTCCACCGCAAGCTGTCCTAAAAAAACAGGAAGCCCGAAAATTTGAGACAACCGGCGAGGGTGGCGCCAGACGGGGGTGGTCAGACCGCGCCGGGCCTAGGAAGGACCATCGACACCCACCGGCAAGCTATCGGCCCGGCGGCATACGGGACAGCGGCTTCCTTGCCCAGCAGTTAATTGCCGGGCAAAGGACCCGAGGCCGCCCGTACCTTCGCGGGCCTATGATCGTCGTTACCGGAGCCGCCGGCTTCATCCCGTCCTGCCTGATCGCACGCTTGAACGCGGCGAACTTCAACGACATCATCGCCGTCGATGACTTTCAGGCGCGGCCCGACAAGGCGCCCAACCTGGCGGGCAAGCGCATCACGGCGTTCGTGGAGCGCACCGAGTTCTTCGCCTGGCTCGACCAGCACCAGGAGCGCGTCGAATTCGTCTTTCACCTCGGGGCCCGCACCGACACCACCGAGTTCGACCGCGGGCTGCTCACGGAGCTGAATCTGGCGTACTCGCAGCGGGTGTGGGCGGCGTGCGGGCAGTATCAGCTGCCGCTGGTGTACGCCTCGTCGGCGGCCACGTACGGCGGCGGCGAGCTCGATTACTCCGACGAAGACGACACCCTGCCCGCCCGCCTGCGCCCGCTCAACCCGTACGGCGAGTCGAAGAACGACTTCGATATCTGGGCGCTCGCACAGCCCGCCAAGCCGTTTTTCTGGGCGGGGCTCAAGTTCTTCAACGTCTACGGCCCCAACGAGTACCACAAGGGCCGGATGGCGTCGGTGGTTTTCCACGCCACCAACCAGCTGCTGGCGGGCGGCCCGGTGAAGCTTTTCCGCTCGCACCGCCCCGAGTGGGCCGACGGCGGCCAGCGGCGCGATTTCGTGTACGTGAAGGATGTGGTGGACGTGTGCTTCCACCTGATGCTCACCCGGCGCGGGTCGGGCCTCTACAACCTCGGCTCGGGGCAGGCGCGCAGCTTCCGCGAGCTGGCCGAAGCCGTCTTCGCCGCCGCCAGTCGCCCCGTCGATATTCAGTACGTCGACATCCCCGCCGACATCCGCGACACCTACCAGTACTTCACCGAGGCGCCGATGGCGAAGCTGCGCCGCCTCACCGGCTACGACCAGCCGTTCACGTCGCTCGAAGCAGGCGTCGAGGACTACGTCCGCGGCTACCTGCTCGGCGCCGCGCGGCGGTACGCGTAGCGGATGGGGGGATGTGATAATGTGTTGATGTGCTGATGTGGGGATGTGCTGATAGCCTGGCCCCAAAAGGGGCACTCCACATCGTCACATCAGCCCATCGTCACATCAACCCACCAGCACATCCCCACATCTCCCCTCCAATGGCCCGCCCCCTCCTGCTCACTTCCGCTCTCTGGCTGCGCGCCCTCGCCGGTCAGCCCCTCGTCGTGGTCGATGGCGGGTCCCGGGGCCGCGTATTCGCCCCGCTCGACCGAGTGCCGGCCGAACGGCTGCTCGTCGCGCGCTTCGAGCCCGAGCCCGGCGCGGCCGTGGAGGTGCGGCCCACCGACGTCACGTTTCGGCAGGGCCTGTGGCGCGACGAATCGACCCAGACCCTGCACGTCGCCCGCGAGCCGAGCACCAGCTCGATCTACCCCCCTGACGAGCGCCTGCTGAAGCAGTTCGTGGACCGAATCGGCTGGCCGCCGCGGCAGACCGTCGCGCGGGTTGAGATTCCGTGCACGACGACCGATGCCGCGTTTCAGGTGGCCGGGCTGCCCGCCCCCGATTTCATCAAGCTCGACATCCACTCGGCGGAGTTCGAGGCGCTGGAAGGCGCGGCCGGGGCGCTGCGCGACTCCGTCGTCGCGTGCCTCGTGGAGGCGTGGCCGGCGCCGCTGCACCGCGGCCAGCGCACGGCGGCCGAGGTAGAAGTCCTGCTCGTGAAGGCCGGGTTCCTGCTCTTTGAGCACCGCGAGCGGCACGCGTGGCGGCGGAAGAGTCCGGCGGGCTACTCCAAGCCGCAGATCACGATCCTCGAAAGCCTGTACTTCCGCGACGTCCTGGGCACGCCGGAGCTGGCCACGTGGCCGGCCGCGCGCCTGCTGAAAGCCGTCGCCTTGGCCGACCTCTACGGTCACATCGACTACGCGATTCAGCTCCTCGATGCCGGCCGGGACGCCGCCACGCTCGACGCCGCCACGCACACCGACTGGCATAGCTTCCTGCTGAAAGCCAACCCCGCGTCAAGGGTGCGCACCGTGCTGGAAAAGCTACTGGTGAAACTCACGATCGCGGTACGGGAGTATTGAACTGAGAACTGAGAACTGAGAATTAGGCCAGCTTCACAGTTCTCAGTTCTCAGTTCTCAGTTCATCCCGTCTCAGCCCAACGGCGCCCCCGGCCTTGAGCACCAGGCGCGCGCTGAATTTCTGGCCATCCTCCTGCTGGAAACCGCTGATGAGGGTTGTCTGGCCCTTCGCCAGCAGCGTTTTGAGCTGCGTATCGGTCAGCGTCTTCCCGCGCGACTGGAACGGCAGCCGCCACGCACAACCCTCGCGGAAGCGGGTGCAACCCCACGCCTCCCGGCCGCGCACAACCGTAGGCTGGCCACAAGCCGGACAGGCTCCGAGCACGCCGGGGGCGGTTGGCGCGGCTGCGGCCTTGGGTTTGGCCACGCGCTTGGGCTTTTCCGCGGAAGCCGCCGCGCCGCCGGCGGCGACGATGGGTTCGCGCCGCGCGACCACCGGTGCGACCACCGGTGCGACCACCGGCGCGACCACTGGCGCGGGCAGCGCACCGTACCGGTTCGCCCCCGGGTTCTTCGCCACCGGGGGGATGGCGCGCGTCGGACGATTATCAAACGTGACTTGCCGCACCAGCTCGCCCACCAGCTCGCGCAGCTCGCCGAGGAAAGTGTCGGCGGGCAGCTCCCCGGCTTCAATCTGCCGCAGCTTGCGCTCCCACTGGCCCGTCAGCTCCGCCGATTTGAGCGTTGGATTCACGATGAGATCAATCAGCGCGATGCCCGTGTCGGTGGGCAGTACCTGCTTGCCCTGCCGGCGGAGGTACGTGCGCCGGAAAAGCGTTTCGAGGATGGCCGCGCGGGTACTGGGGCGACCGATGCCGTTTTCCTTGAGGGCCTGTTTGAGGTCATCGTCGTCGATCTGGCGACCGGCAGTTTCCATGGCCCGCAGCAGCGTCGCCTCGGTGTACGGCTTGGGGGGCTGGGTCTGCTTGCGCTCCAGGGCCGGCGCGTGCGGCCCCGATTCGCCCTGCTGAAAGATCGGCAGCACGGTCAGGCTTTCTTCCTCCGCCGCGCTCTCGTCGGTGCGGGCGTTCAGTACGTCGGCGGCTTTGCGCGCGGGCTTTTTGCGCTTGGCCCCGGGGTCGTCGTCGGCCACGCCCCCGTACACCGCGCGCCAGCCCGGCTCCAGCACCTGCCGCCCGCGCACCCGAAACGGGTGTTGGTTGGCGTCGGCGAGGACGGTGGTGTTGCTCACGATGCAGTCGGGCGAGAGCGCCGCCAGAAAGCGCCGCGCGATCAGCTCATACAGGCCACCTTCCGCCCCACCCAAACCGCCCGGCGTGGCCCCCGTAGGAATGATAGCGTGGTGATCAGTGACTTTCGTATCGTTGAAGACCCGGCTGGTCCGGCGGATCGGCTGCGCGAGCAGCGGCCGCGTAAACTCGCCATACCGCCCGCTCAGCCCTTGCAGGATGCCCGGCACTTGCCCATACACGTCGTTGGGCAGGTAGGTTGTGTCGACGCGCGGATACGTCACGAGCTTCTTCTCGTAGAGGATCTGCACGGTTTTGAGCGCTTCATCGGCCGAGAGATTGAGCTTCTGATTGGCTTCCACCTGCAGGCTCGTTAGGTCGTAGAGACGCGGCGGCGCCTCGGTCGCCTTTCGAGTTTCCACGTCGGTAATGGTCAGCGGGTGGCCCGTCACTTGGGCGAGGGCGGCGAGGGCGTCAGCTTCTTTATCGAAGCGGCCGTTCGGGTGCGCGCTGGAGCCGAAGGTTACGTCGCGATACTGCGTCTTGAGTTCCCAATACGTCTCGGGTTTGAAGCTCTGGATCTCGCGCCAGCGCTGAACCACCATTGCCAACGTGGGAGTCTGCACCCGCCCGACGCTCAGCACCTGCCCCGGCGGGGCATACTTGAGCGTGAACAGGCGGGTCGCGTTCAGGCCCAGGAGCCAGTCGCCCACGGCGCGGCTTTTCCCTGCCTCATACAGCCGGTCGAACTCCGTCGCATCGCGCAGCTGGTTAAACCCCTGGCGGATCGCCGCCTCCGTCAGACTCGATATCCAGAGGCGTTGCACGGGGCCGCGGTACCGGGCGGCGCGCAGCACCCAGCGCTGAATCACTTCTCCCTCCTGCCCGGCATCGCCGCAGTTGATGACCTCGGTGGCGTCGTTGAGCAACCGCTGAATGACGGCGAATTGCTTTTTCACCCCCTCGTCGCCCATCAGCTTGATGTCGAACGTGTCGGGCAGCATGGGCAAATCGTGCAGCGACCAGCGTTTCCACGCCGGGTTATAGTCTTCCGGGTCGCGAAGCTGGCAGAAGTGGCCGAAGGTCCAGGTCACGCAGTAGCCGTTTCCTTCCAGATAGCCGTCGCGGCGGTTTTTAGCTCCCAGCACCTGGGCGATCTCGCGCGCTACACTGGGTTTTTCGGCAATGCAGAGTTTCACGACAAAAGCAGTTGATGGCGACAACACGACCGGTACTTGGCCGGCGCGAGCACGCGCCGCGCCGGCAGCACCTACCCAACACGAATCACCCCGCGCCTATTCCCTACTTGCAAAACAGCTGCGTGTTTTCTATCGCGGGCTCCAGCCCTAACTCAGCGCCCTTCTTCCACGCTTCGCAAGCCCCCGCCTCCTGCTTAAGCTCGTGCCGGGCGTTACCGAGCAGCAGCCACGCCTCGGCATTGGCCGGCTCCGCTGCCGTCGCGGCCCGGAGCTGCGCCTCCGCTTGGGAGAAGTTTTTTTGCTCCAGCTGCAGACCGCCCAAATTCAGGTGAAAGAGCGCCGCGTCCGGCTCCAGCGCTACCGCCAGCCAGAAATCCTGCTCCGCGCCGAGCAGATCGCCGGTCTGCTGGCGGAGCAGCCCCCGGTTGTTGAAGACCGCCGCGCCCCGCCCGCCCACGCGAATGGCCGTGGTGTAATCGCGGAGAGCCCCGGGGTTGTCCTTCAGCTCTTGCTTGGCGATGGCGCGCAGAAACAGGACTTGCCCGCGCTCCGGGTTGAGCTTGCTGGTATCCGCAAATGGGGGGTGCTGGAGGGCCGAATCGATCACCTGCACGGCTCGCGGAAAATCTGCTTTATCGAGCAGCAGATTCACGCGGTTCGTGAGCGCGGCAGGCCGCGGATCGGGGGCTTCTTCCTTCGGAGCCGCCGCGACGGTTTGCGCCGCCAGCGCCGGCAGCTTCACGTAGTGCAGGTAGCCCCAGCCAGCGCCCAGCGCCAACGCGGCGCCCAACAGAAACCCGGTAAGCCCAGCCGCTCCGCGGCCAGCACTCGGGGGCCCCACGGCGACCTCCCCCCCTGCCCGAGCGGCCGCCCACGCTGCTTCTATCTGCTGGGTCCGCGACTTCCACTCCATCACGGAGCGGTTGTCGGCATCGTACTCCTGCCGTCGGACCGGGTCGCTGAGGATTTCGTACGCCGTCATCACCTCCTTGAAGCGGTCGGTGAAGAACGGACTGTTGGCGTGGCGATGGGGCTCGAAATTCGTCGCAAACTCCTTGTAGGCCCGCTGAATATCGGCGGGCGTCGCGGAGCGCTCAAGACCAAGGGCTTGGTACAGATTATTCATCAAGCGGAGAAAACGCAGGCAGTAAGGAAGGAAACCGGGCCCAGCGGACTCAGCGGGTCGTCAGATGCTCGAATATGCGCGAATTCGGGCATTTAAGGCAAATGTAACGGCCTGAGTTGGCACAAGTCGGACTTGTGCTGACCATCCGTTACTCGCCCCCCACTATAGCTCACGGCTGGGCCGGTGGTGCGGGCTATAGCTGGCAGCAAAGAAGTCCAGCAGCTGGGCCACCAACGCGGCAGGAGGTACTCGCTCCAGCGGGTGCGGCGAGCCGGGCAGAACTCCCAACTCCCCCGCTGGCAAAGCCCGGTAAGCGGCGGCCGTTTCCTCCACGCTCACCGTCGCGTCGCGGTCGCCGACGAGTACCCGAACCGGCTGCCTGATGCCAGCCAGCACGTCAGCCGTCAGTAGCGGCGTATGGCCGAGGTCGCGTAATACTTCGGCCGTCCCGCGCAGCACTACTTCCCAACCCGCCCCGGCGGCGTGACGGTCCGCCAGCGTCTCCGTAAAGGCGGGCACTTTGGCAAGCATCGCGGCCGGTTCGAGCCGCGCCGCTTCGCGGGCCGCGGTCGGCTCGTCCCACACAAATTTCGTCCCCAGGGTCAGCACGGAGTGAATGAGGGCCGGCTGGCGAATGGCCAGCACCAGCGCGGCGTAGCCCCCCATCGAGTAGCCGAATACGCGGGCGGGGCCTAAGTTCTCGGTCATAAGCAGCTCGGCCAGGTTGTCGGCAAAATGCGTCAGGCGCCACCCATCAGGGCTTGCCGGGCGCGGACCGTGGCCGGCAAAATCGAGCGTATAGACCCGGAAATGAGCCGTCAGCAGTGGGACGAAAGGTGCAAACTGAGCGGCCGCCCCTAGCGCACCGTGTAGGAGCACCAGCGGCGGCCGCAGGTCAGGAGCCATAGCCATCATGGGCGTACGAGAGCAGCGAGTCTACTGAACTACCAGCTTCACCTGGTGGCTACTGGCACCGGAGGTCAGCCGAACCAGGTAGAGGCCCGCGCGCAGGCCCTGCAGATTAAGGCTTACCCGGTGAGCCCCCCCGGATTGAAGCGTAGACGCCAGCGGGTTAGCTACCTGACGCCCGAGCATATCAACCACTTCTACTAGAACTGAGGTGCTGGCGGTGAGCTGGTAGCTCAGTTCGGCGTACTCCGCAACTGCTGGGTTAGGAGCAAGCGTGAGACCGGCCAGCCCCAGCAAATCCTCCTCAAGGCCGGTGATGGTATAGGTGTAAACTGTACGGCCCGTAGTAGTCAGCGCAGAAAGGCTCGCCCCCTGCTGGAGCAGCTCCTCAATCCGGTTGCCGCGGGCATCGTATTGGTACGTTGCTACCCCGCTCAAGCCGTATGTGCCAGCGGCGTAAGGCTCGTTATAAATCGAATCCAGTTGGCCCGCCGCCGAGTACGTAAAGCGGTCGCGACCCAGAATTTCGTAAGCACCCGTAGTCGTACTCCACTCCGAGTAGGTACCCGAGGCGATCGAGTCACTGGCAGTATAAGTGTATTCGAGCAGGCTTTCAGGGTTGAAAGTGCCCGTATTGTCGTCGTATCGCTGCGATTCTTCCGCCACCATATGTCCTTGGGCATCCGTGGTGTAAAGAATTTGCCCGAAGTTAAACCAAGCGCCGACCCGGTCCTGCTGAAGGGTTCGGGTGAGGTTACCGCTGCCGTCGTAATAGTTGATGTCGCGGCGGGCATCTTCCCACTGGCCCAGAAAACGGGTGCGGGAAATCACGGAATCGACTTGTCCAGCCGCATTGTACGTCCGGCGGGTCGAGAACAGAGGGTTGCCGAGGTAGCTGAAGAGCGTGTCGTTGGCCCGCTGTCCCGAACTGTTATACGCAATAGTGAACCGGTTACGAACCCGCCAACCCGTAGCTACTCGATCTTCGGTGATCCGTTCGAGCACATGGCCAGCGGCGTCGTAGCGAGGATAGGACCGGCGAGTGGTGTCAATCCAGGCACCATTGCGCCGTTTTTGAAACACAGATTGCGTCAGCCGATCGCCGGGCGCGGCGATGCGCTCACCACCCCATTGATAGTGACTACGCTCAGTCGTAGAGGCCCGTCCGCGCGAATAGTCAGTTTGGGCACTGGCCGACACGGCTACTCCCACCGCCAGGAGGATAGTTAGTAAAAACGTCTTCATTTGTTGATATCGCGAAGTGGAACGGAACGGCAGCAGGACCGCCGCCCTACTCTAAGCCAGTACAAAGATACTTTTTAGGCTTGTTATCCTCCCATCTATCCTGAATTATGCAGCCGAGCCGCTACTTTTGCTCGTACGCCCTGCGTAACGGGGCTAGCTGCTTTCTTCTCCGCTCATCCATCGTCTACAATTTTCCTTCTGATGAAGAGATTGCTACTTATAGCCTTTTTGGGTCTTTCATTGATACCTGAACTGGCGCACGCGCAAAAGCGCCGCGGCGGGCGCGGGGGGCCACAGCTACCACTGGGGCTGACGTTCGGCGCGAAACTGGGGGGGTCATACAGTACGTTCGTGGGGGCTGATGCCACATTTCTCGCTCAACCACAGCAGTTTGAGGGTCGCGTAGGGCCCGTGGGTGGGGGACTCGTTAACTTCCGATTTACCCAGCAGCTTTCGGTTCAGGTAGAAGCGCTCTACGCGCCGCGTGGGGCTACCCGATTTTTAGGCACGGGCGCAGCCCGCAAGGAAACCAAGTTTAGCTTCACCTACTTCGACGTGCCGGTTTTGGCTAAGTTCAACGCGAAGATCTTTTACCTGGAGGCAGGAGTTGTCCCATCCTTTCTGCTAAGCGGGATGGAAAAGAAGCCAGATGTGCCCGCTATTACCACCACGGGCGTCAGCGGACTCGATATTGGCTACGGACTGGGCCTGGGGATTGAGGCCCCCATTGGGGCTATTTTCGGCATTCGGTACGTGCGCAGCACCTCCTCCATCGGCCAAGGTGGCACGCTGGTGGGCAAGCAGGCCCTCGAAAACTCCTCCGTCCAGGTGACGGGCGGTTATATTTTCAATCACGTAAGCAGTGGGCGCGGGCGGAAGCGACGCTAAGCAAGCCGCCGTTAACGCGATCGGATCCTTCACGGCGTGAGGTTCACAAGCGGGTAAGGAGCTATCTACCTCAACCTGAGCGGCGGCAAGTTCTCAAACAGAAAGCGATCATACATGCGGCAAAGGCATGTATGATCGCTTTCTGTTTATTGACTAAATATATATTGCCCGTAATCCGCAACGCAGCATCCTAAGGCTTCAGAGGCAAAGCCATCTGCCGCAACTTCTCATCCAGTTCCTCGGCAGCTAAGGCGCAAACCGTCTCAATCTTTAAGTGCTCGGTGCGCAGGAAGGTCATGGTTTCGTCACTGACTACTCTTCCCTTACCTCCCGCAATCAGGCTAGCGGCCCGGGCCTGGATAGATTTGGCTATATCCTCAAACTCCGAATTAATCCCCATCGTCGAAAAAGTAGGGATAATCGAATGAGTGGAAATCTTCAGGGCGGCCCAGTCCTTATCGTCAATCGCCGTTTTCATGGTATGTACGAGCTGGGGGATTTCTTGCAGGTAAAGTTCGATCAATTGGATCATGCGGCTATTACTCTTGGTAATGCGCTGCAGATAGTCGAAGTTTACGCAGGTTAGCGGCTTGGTCTGAAGGTCAAGTGGCTCTGGCTCTTCCTGCCGGTTTTTGTTGTATTCCGGATTTTTTAGGTATTTTATGATCTTGCTGTACAGCAGCTTGTCATCGATCGGCTTGGAAATGTAATCGTTCATGCCGACCGACTTACATTTTTCCACGTCCACGGTCGTTACATCCGCCGTCAGGGCGATGATGGGCGTCCGCAACTTCAACTTATTTCGAATAAAATCCGTCGCCTCAAACCCGTTCATCTCCGGCATTTGCAGGTCCATCAAGATGATATCGTAGTGCTGAGTGCGCAGTTTCTCAATGGCAATCTTACCGTTACCGGCTACGTCCATCCTGAAGCCGAAATCTTCAAGCAGAGTCTTCATGAGAAGCTGGTTCAGGGCGATATCCTCAACCACCAGAATCTGGACATCCTTAAAGCCTTCTTCCAGCGCCACTCCCTGATCAGATTCCTCTACTTTCTCGAGCGTTTTCTTAAAGCTCAGAATGAAACTAAACGTAGATCCTTCGCCGAATTTACTGCGGACGTTGATGGAGCCGCCTTGGGGCTCGATTAGGTTTTTGACGATGGCTAAGCCCAGGCCTGTACCACCGTATAAGCGCGACGTACCACTGGTAGCCTGCTGAAAATCGTCGAATACGCTGCCTAGCTTCGACGCCTCAATGCCGATGCCCGTATCGCTGACCGCGAATTCGATAATTGCCTGCTCCGCATCTTGTACCAGCATCCGGACGCTAACCGTTATTCTACCGGTCGTAGTAAACTTGACCGCGTTGCTGATCAGGTTGAGGATGACCTGATGGAGCCGCACCGGGTCGCCGAGCAGAACATCCGGGATCCGAGCATCATATTCCTGTACCAGCTCAAGGTTTTTTTCCTGAATCTTCGTCTCAAACAAGTGTACCATCGCCGAGATGGAAGACGCCATCTTGAAGGGAATCTGCTCGAATGTCATCTTGCCGGCATCGACTTTGGCCAGGTCCAGGATGTCGTTGATGAGCACGATCAGCGCGTCGCCGCTGATTTTAATGGCGCTCAGATATTCCTTTTGCTTTTCCGACAATTCGGTTTTCAGCACCACTTTCGTAAACCCGATGATGGCGTTCATCGGTGTCCGAATCTCGTGGCTCATATTCGACAAAAACTGTTGCTTCGCTTTCACGGCATCCTCCGCGATCAGCGTAGCTTTTTCAGCTTTGGCTTTCGCGTCTTCCGCGACTCCAGTGGCCATTTCAGCGGCCTCTTTCGCAACGACGAGCTCGGTAGCAATGCGCTTTTGATCGGTTACGTCACGAGCTACAATCACTACCCCCAGCACAATGCCCCGGTCGTTCTTATACACCGAGCCATTGAATAATACGTCCGTCAGCTTACCATCTTTGTGGCGCAGGGTGAGGGGCGAATCAGCTACTGATCCTTTGGCGAATACCTCCTCATACACTTCGCGCGCCATCTGGCGCTCGGTGAAATAATCAAAGAAATCGGACCCAAGAAGCTTTTCCCGCTCGATTCCCGTAATATTCACCGTCGCCTGGTTCATATCCGTGATCTTGCCTTCGGGGCTAATCGTGACCAGCGGATCCCGGCTAGCTTCGATCAGGCCACGGGCATAGTTCGCGATTCGCAGCTCGGCGGCCCGTTTCACTTTTTCGTCATTCTGAAAAGCGAGCTCCTTGTTGGCGATCACTAGCTCAGCCGCCCGTTTCTCCTTCTCATCGTTTTGAAAGGCAAGCTCGGTGTTGGCTATACTTAATTCAGCCGCCCGCTTCTCCTTCTCATCGTTCTGAAAGGCAAGCTCGGTGTTAGCGATACTTAATTCAGCCGCCCGCTTCTCCTTCTCATCGTTTTGAAAGGCAAGCTCGGTGTTGGCGATACTTAATTCCTGCGCCCGTTTCTCCTTCTCATCGTTTTGAAAGGCAAGCTCGGTGTTAGCGATACTTAATTCCTGCGCCCGCTTCTCCTTTTCATCGTTCTGAAAGGCAAGCTCCGTATTGGCAATACTTAATTCCTGCGCCCGTTTCTCCTTCTCATCATTCTGAAAGGCAAGCTCGGTATTCGCGATACTTAACTCGGCCGCGCGCTTTTCCTTCTCGTCGTTCTGAAAAGCTAATTCTATATTGGCTACGCTTAACTCATCAGCTCGTTTTTCTTTTTCCGCGTGCTGAAAGGCAAGCTCTTTATTCGCGATACTTAATTCCTGCGCGCGCTTCTCCTTCTCATCGTTCTGAAAGGCAAGCTCTTTGTTGGCAATACTTAATTCAGCCGCCCGCTTCTCCTTCTCATCGTTTTGAAAGGCAAGCTCGGTGTTGGCGATAC
>JBKJUQ010000256.1:0-4735 GCA_046590685.1 Hymenobacteraceae bacterium | reverse complement strand
CACGAGTGTTCACGGGCGTGCGGGCCAACTCGTTACGCCCGGCGCGAGCGTAGGCAAGAATGGCGTGAATCAGGCGGCTCATCCAGGCAGCTTGCTGGCGTAACAAATGCGCGGAGTGCGGCACATCCGTAAAGTCGTCGGTCGCGATGCCGTGCTCAATGATCTGCGCCAGGCCATCAATGTTATCGAGCGGCGACTTGAGGTCGTGCGAGATCGTGTGCGCGAAAGCATCGAGCTCTTCGTTCCGCAGCTGGAGCGCCAGATTGTGTAGTTGGCGCTCCTGGAGCAGAAAAACGTTGGCGGCGTTGAGGCGCTCCAGCTCCAGATTCAGCCGACTGATCACGTTGATTTGCTGTTCCGCGAGCTGATTCTTTTCCCGCAGCTCCTCGTATAGCGCGATCAGCTGCTCATTCTGCTTTTTGAGCTCCTCGTACGGCGAAACTTCCGTTGGCCGCGTCAGGTGAGTCCGCCACGTGCTCACGAGGGCCTCGGAGGGAGCGGAGCCCCGGACCGGCAACCGCTGCCGCATGATTACGCGGGTTCCGGCCGTCGTACTCTTTAAGTCAAACTCATCCACGAGCTGCTGCGCGTGGTAGAGGCCGTGACCACGGCCCGTGGCAACGGGCGGGGCCGTGAGCCACGTGGCAGAATCGGTAAAGCCCCGCCCGTGGTCCGTGACAACGGCCTCCAGGCTGGAGACGGACCGCTCCCCCAGCCACAGCCCCAGCGTGATCTCGCCGATTCCAACATGCTCGATCACGTTGCGACAGATCTCGCTCACGGCCGTGGCAAACTTGGTTTGGGCAGCCCCCAGCACACCCGTAATCTGCGCGCACTCCCGGGCCCGCTGCTGCGCGAGAACCACGTCCAGCTCGTTGCGAAGCTGCATCCGCAGCAGCTGTTTCTGCGAGTGAGCCAAGGGGGCAGTGGTAGAAGGGGCGAAAAAAGAGATTGAACAGGCTAAGATAAAGGCCGTACGGCCGCCACGAGCACGATCGTATCGTCGGTGCCGCGGGTATGGTCACGGTACAGCACGGCGGCGATGAGCGACGGGTCGTGCGTGGCTAACCCGACGTAGCGGGCCAGGTCCCACCGGGTTTTGAGGCCATCGGAGGCGAGGATCAGCCATGGATAGGGGGCTGCGTCGTACCGCTGCGTGAGCAGGGCCCCGGATAGGGCGTGCCCGACAATCCCGTTACCGGAAACCAGATTTTTGGCCCCCAGCATGTTGGCCAGCCGCCCCGCGATGTTGCCCACGCTGCAGTAGGTGAGCTGCTGGTTGGGGGGCAGCTCGGCGATGGCCGCTACTACCCCCCGGGTTCCGCGCAGGCGGACATGCAGGCGCTGTAAGAGCTCGGATGGGGAGAGGGCAGTGCTTTGCTCAAACTCGGTAATGGCCGTGAGCGTGGCCAGCTCCGCATCCGGGCCGTGGCCAAGGCCATCGGTCACGAGCAGCTGGATACCGCCTTCGGGCAGGGCCCGCATCGCCCAGCCATCGCCGCAGCTTTTCTCCCCGGGTTTCGGCACCACCACGGCGCCACACCGCCAGTTTTCGGCTGGGGGGGGCAGCGGCTTGCGGCGGCGCGTAAGGCGTACCAGCAGCGCGGTGCCGTGGTCGGGGTGAGAGTAGAGGTCGAACACTTCTGACGCCCGCCGGATGGCCCCCAGGCCCTGTCCGGCGCTGCCGGCCGTGGAGGTGCCGTCTTCGAGCATCCGGACCGGGTCGCGCATGCCGGGGCCGGTATCGAGCGCGATAATCTCCACGGCGGTAGCCGTGAGGGGGGGGGGCGTCTCACTGTCGCCGGGCAGGGCCCGCACCAGCAATTCGCCGCCGTGAAGCGTGTGCTTGAGCAGGTTAGAGGTGAGCTCCGCCACTACGATGTCGATGCGACCAGTATCAGCGGCGTCGAACCCCCAGCTTTCAACCAGGCGCGTGATGTCGCGCCGCACCACGCCGAGGTAGCTGCGGTCGGGTAGCTGGAAGCTGGCGTGGATCCGGTGATTATCGGCCATTCTTCCAGCTGGTGATGGTGACGGTGGTGCCCTGGCCGGGCGTACTCTCCAGCGCGAACTCATTGGCTAAGCGTCGGGCTCCCGGTAAGCCGATGCCCATGCTGCCGCCCGTCGAAAACCCATCCTGCATGGCGCGGGCGATGTCGGGAATCCCGGGGCCTTCGTCGCGGAAGGTGAGGCGAATACCCGTGCGAAGGCCGTTGGTCACGACCGCGAGCGTGACCTCACCACCGCCACCGTGGACGAGCATATTGCGCACCAGCTCGCTGGCGGCCGTGATGAATTTGGTTTGCTCCAGCGTCGACATTCCGACCCGGAAAGCCAGCTCCCGCAGGCGCCCGCGGAAGACCACCACGTCGGGCTCTTCCCACACGGAAAGGCGGTCGCTACTCTTGATCGTCATCGGCGGTGGCGCCCAGCGTTCCTGAGTCGGTCAAGTTAATCTGCTGCCGGAGCAGGAGCAGGCCGCGCTCAACGTTGAGCGCCGTCTGGACGCCGGGCAAGGTGAGGCCCAGCTCGACGAGCGTAATCGCGACGGCCGGCTGCATACCGACGACCACCGTTTCGGCCGACATCAGGCGCGTCATCGCGGCGATGTTGCCCAGAATCCGCCCCATGAACGAATCCACGATGCTCACCGCCGAGATCTCGATCAGCACGCCGCGCGCCCCCGTCTCGCTCACCAGGCGGATCAGGTCGCTTTCGAGGGCGAGGGCCAGCCGGTCGTACAGATCGATCTGGATAGTGACGAGTAACACGTCGCCCATCCGCAGAATAGGAATCCGGTCCACAGGCAGAGAGGGAAGGCAGCGAAAAGAAAAGAATAGAAAAGAAACCGGTGCGGGAGGGCTTAAATGCCCAAAGAGAGCGGCGCGGCGGAGCCCGCCGTTGGCACGCGGCGCACTTCGAGGCGCAGCATCTGGAACGCGAGCTTGAGGGCGCCGGCCAGCGTGGCTTTGGTTTGCACCGACGACAGGTCGATGCCCAGGTGCACGATGGTTTGGGCGATCTCGGCGCGAATCCCGCTGATGATGCACTCAGCGCCCATCAAACGGGTGGCGCTCACGGTCTTGATGAGGTGCTGGGCGACGAGCGAATCGACCATCGGCACCCCCGAAATGTCGAGGATGGCGATGGTGCTGCCGGTGCTCACGATTTGCTGGAGCAGATTCTCCATCACGATCTGCGTCCGGGTCGAGTCCAGCGTACCGATAATGGGCAGTGCCACCACCCCATCCCAGATGCGGATGACGGGCGTTGAGATCTCGTTGATCTCGTCGTTCTGGCGCTGGATTACTTCTTCGCGGCCCCGCATAAAGGCTTCCACCGTGAACAAGCTCAGCCCGTCGAGCACCCGGTTGACCACCAGCAGCTCCTGGTAGAGCAGCTTCGGCTCGTCGGCCAGCTCGCGTTCGAGCAGCCCACTCAGGGTCGACTTCAGGCTCAGGACGAATTGCGCCGTCTCGCGGGGCGTGAACCCTTGCCGGGCGCGCGAAAGCGACAGATCGCTCAACTGGTCGCGGACCACTCGGTAGCCGGGCGCTTCCGGGTCGTTGCCGCTTTTCAGGGCTGGCACCAGCGCGTCGAGCAGCGCTTTTGACTGCGTGCGCAGCTCCTCGGAGCTCATCAGATCATCGCGCCGGGTGGAATCGGCAAATTGCCCCGCCAACCATTGCGTGTAGAGGTCGTCGGCGTGGCGCTGCACCAGCGTGCCCAGGGAAGATTTCATAAACCAAACAGCTCTTACCGCCGGACCCCGGACGTGGGGTGGGCTTCAGGCAAAGATACCCGCGTAACGGCGCGGTCGACGTAGGGTTTGCCCGCGTCGGCAGCGTGCTGACGCCGTATTCGGCTGCGCGAACGGAGTGCACTGCCTCCGGAACGGAGTTCACTGCCGCCGGAAGGAAGTTCACTGCCTCCGCAACGGAGTCCACTGCTGCCGCAACGGAGTGCGCTGCCTCCGGAAGGAAGTGCACTGCCTCCGGAACGGAGTTCACTGCCTCCGGAAGGAAGTTCACTGCTGCCGCAACGGAGTGCACTGCTGTCGGAACGGAGTGCGCTGCCTCTGGAACGAAGTGCACTGGGGTCAGACCCCAGTGCACTGATTTCGCAAGCCGTACCAGCTACCCGAATTCCTGCCGACCTTGCGGCCTATGCAACCTGCTGCCCCCTCCGCCGCCCCGCTGCCTCGCCGGCTGGGCCTACTGCCCGCGACGGCGCTGAATATGATTGATATGGTCGGGATCGGCCCGTTCGTCACCCTGCCGCTGGTGATGGGGATGATGGGGCCGAACTTCCTGCTCGCGTGGCTCGTGGGGGCCGGGCTGGCTCTGGTCGATGGCCTGATCTGGAGCGAGCTGGGCGCGGCCTACCCCGAGGCGGGGGGCTCCTATCGGTTTCTGAAGCTCGCGTACGGCGAGCGCACGTGGGGGCGGCTGCTCTCGTTCCTGTACGTCTGGCAGACCCTCGTGCAGGCGCCGCTGGTGCTCGCGTCGGGCGCTATCGGTTTCGCGCAGTACGTGGGCTACCTCGTGCCGATGGACGCATGGTGGCAGCCCAAGGCGGTGGCGGGCGGTATCGTGTTGCTCCTCATCGCGCTGCTCTACCGCCGCATCGAGGACATTGGCCGCGTGGGCGTGATGCTGTGGGTGTGCGTGCTGGGGCTGATGGGGTGGCTGATCGTGGGAGGACTGATGCACGCGCGCCACCCGGTGGCGTGGCT
>JBKJUQ010000254.1:0-4399 GCA_046590685.1 Hymenobacteraceae bacterium | reverse complement strand
GTGGACCGGTTGTGATGCCTATTGCAGCGCCGGGTAGCTACGCGCGGTCGAGATAAGCGCTGAAAGCATCTAAGCGCGAAACTCGCCCCAAGATGAGTACTCCCTTGAAGGGTCGTGAGAGACTATCACGTTGATAGGGGACAGATGGAAGGCCAGAAATGGCTGTAGTCGAGTCCTACTAATATACCCGTGAACTTTCAACTGCACCTATTTTATATGTGCTGCACGCCATTGTCTGGTGTCTTTCTTCTTCCTTACGTCACAGTTATCACGCGCTACCAGTCGGGTAGTGTCGTTCTGATAATGGCGATCAGAGCGCGGGTGTTCACCTCTTCCCATTCCGAACAGAGTCGTTAAGCCCCGTTGCGCCTATGGTACTGCTGTCACAGGCCGGAGAGTCGGGAGTCGCCAACCTTATCTAACCAAAGCCCTTGCTGCTTACTCCTAACCCGAGCGCAGTAAGGGCTTTTGGCGTTTCGAATCCGAGGTTGCTTTTGCATTTCATGCCAGAGCTCACCTTTCAAATCCGCTGTAAACTCAACTGCCCCAGACAAGTAACAGTCTGGGGCAGCTGAGTTTAATAGGCTTTAAAATGGCTTAGCCTTTTTTCTCGCCGTGCTCAGGGCCGGTGGCTTTGGGAGTTGCGGGTGGGGCGGCAGGCGGCGGGGTGGCGGCTTCCGGCTTGGCCTTCGCGACTTTTTTCTTGTGGGTTTGAATGTCGCGCGCTTTGAGGAGGGCGCCGAACCAGTGGTGGCCGTCGCGGGCGACGAGGGCGTCGGCTTCGGGGGGACCCCAGGTGCCGGCGGCGTAATTGGGGAAGTCGGGGGCGGGGCCGGTGTCCCACGCATTGAGGATCGGCGTCAGTACTTCCCAGGCGGCTTCGACCTGGTCGGCCCGCATGAAGAGGGTGGGGTCGCCGCGGAGGGCGTCGAGGAGGAGGGTTTCGTAGGCTTCCGGGGGCTCGCCGGAGTAGGCGTCGCGGTAGTCGAATTCGAGATCAACCGGATTGAGGTACATTTTCAGACCGGGCTGTTTGGTCTGAATCCGGAGGCGGATGGCGCTCGTGGGATGGATGCTGAACGTGAGGGCGTTGGGGAGGAGGTTTTCGGCGGACTGCGAAGGGAAAATGTGCAGGGGCGCCGGGCGAAACTGAACCGTAATAGTGGAGACCTTCTCGGGCATTCGCTTGCCGGTGCGGATGTAGAACGGGACGCCCTGCCAACGCCAGTTGTCGACGAAGAGCGAGACGGCGGCGTAGGTCTCGGTGCGGGACGCATCACTGACGCGGGGTTCTTCGCGGTAGCCGACGGCGGCCTGCCCTTTCATCCAACCGGCGGCGTACTGGCCGCGCACGGCATAGTGGCTGACTTCTTCGGGCTTGAACTTGCGGATGGCGCGGAGGACATCGACCTTGCGACCGCGGACTTCTTCGGAATTGAAGGAATTTGGGGCTTCCATACACACCATGCACATCAGTTGCAGGAGGTGGTTCTGGATCATATCGCGTAGGGCGCCGGCGCTTTCGTAGTAGCCGCCGCGGCCTTCGAGGCCGACTTCTTCGGCCACGGTGATCTGGACGTGGTCGATGTAGTTGCGGTTCCAGATCGGCTCGAACAGGGCGTTGGCGAAGCGGAAGGCGAGGATGTTCTGCACCGTCTCCTTGCCGAGGTAGTGGTCGATGCGGTAAATCTGTTTTTCCTCGAAGACGCGGCGGAGCAGCAGGTTGAGGTCGCGGGCGGTCTGTAAATCGTGGCCAAAGGGCTTTTCGACGACAATGCGCGCGCCGGGAAATTCTTTGACCAGGCCGGCTTGATCCAACGAATCGACGATGGTGCCGATCAGGCTGGGCGAGACTGAGAGGTAAAACAGCAGGTTCGGCTGCTCGACGCCCCATTCTTTGGCGAGCTTCTCGATGGCACGGCGCAGGCGGGCGTAGCCTTTGGGGTCGCCCAGCTCAGACGTCAGAAACTGAAGCTTCAGCGCGAAGTCGGCCCACCGCGTGGAATCCGCTTTTCCTTGACGCGAGAATTTATCGATGCCGGTGAGCATCTTCGCCTGGAACGCCGAATCGGACTCGGCGCCGCGGCCCATGCCGATGATGGCCGTTTGGGGCGGCAGATAGCCGTCGAGGTTGAGGTTCCAGAGCGCGGGCAGCAGCTTGCGCCACGTAAGGTCGCCGTTGGCGCCGAAGATGACGACGACGGTAGGTTGGACGGGGGTGGGCATTGGATGTTCGTTGTTCGTTGATGGTTGTTAGTTGTTGGGTTTTTCTAGGCGATCAACCAGCAACTAGTAACTACTAACCCGTTAGATTGGCGTCATCTGCTCGGAGCCGGGGCGGTTTTCCTGGCTGGGGCCGGACCCTTGAGCGGTCGAAACTTCGCTCCACATCGTGTGAAAGGTGCCTTCGGCGTCGAAACGCTCGTACGTATGGGCGCCGAAATAGTCGCGTTGGGCCTGAATGAGGTTGGCGGGCAGACGCGCCGTCCGGTAAGAATCGAAGTACGCGAGTGAGCTGAGCAACGCCGGGGCCGGAATCCCGAGGCTGATGTAGGTCTGCGCGATTAGCCGCAAACCCGCCTGACGACTCACGACGTGTGCGCCGATAGTGGGGTCCACGAGGATGTTGGGCAGCGCCGGGTTTGCTTCGTAGGCGTCCGTTATCTCTTCGAGCAGGGCCGCCCGAATGATGCAGCCCGCGCGCCAGATGCGCGCCACCGTGGCCAGATCGGTGCCGTAACCGTACTCTGTCGACGCGACGCGTAGCAAATCGAGGCCTTGGGCGTAGCACATCACTAGGGCACAATACAGCGCCTGGGGCAGCGCGGCGAGCAAGGCGGCCCGATCGGCGGCGAAGTTGGGGGACGGACCGGTGAGGGTTGGAGCCGCAGCCGTCCGTTCAGCGTCGCGGGCTGAAATGTCGCGGGCGCTTACGGCGGCGTCTACCGTGAAAAGCGGCACTTGCAGATCCATGGCGCTTTGGCTGGTCCATTTGCCGGTGCCTTTGGAGCGGGCGCGGTCGCGGATTGCATCGATGAGCGGGCGCGCAGGGTCGCGGTCGTCGGGCTGCCGCAGCACGATGGCGGTAATCTGCACCAGGAACGACTGAAGCTCGGGCGTCGCGTTCCACTTGTCGAACTCCGCAGCGATCTCGGCGACGCTCAGGCCCAAGCCACGCCGGAGCAGATCGTAGGTTTCGGCAATGAGCTGCATCACGCCGTACTCGATGCCGTTGTGCGCCATCTTCACGTAGTGGCCCGCCGGGCCGGCGCCCATGTACGCCACGCACGGCTGGCCATCGGGCGCTTTCGCGGCCACGGCCTCAAAGATGGGCTTCAGGATTTCCCACGCGGCGGGGTCGCCGCCGGGCATCATGGCCGGGCCGAAACGGGCGCCTAACTCGCCGCCGCTGACGCCGACGCCCACGAAGCGCAGTCCTTTTTCCGCCAGAGCTTTCACGCGGCGGTCGGTGTCGGTATAGTGCGAGTTGCCGCCGTCGATGATGAGGTCGGCGGGTTGCAGATGGGGGAGTAGATCGGCAATGACGGAGTCGACGGCCGCCCCGGCTGGTACGAGCATCATCACACGGCGCGGGGTTTTGAGGGAGGCGATGAAGGCGGCCATCTCCACGGTGCCCTGCACGGAGCGCGGTTTGCCGGTGACCTTCGAGGTGCCGGCCGCTTCCTGATGGAGCGTGGCAACTTTGGCGGCGTCGCGGTCGAGCCCGGCCACCGAAAAACCGTGGTCGGCGATATTGAGCACGAGGTTGCGGCCCATCGTGCCGAGGCCAATCATTCCGAAATCACAAGTCATTGCGTGCGCTGGGTGAGGGATTCTGTGATGGATCTCCCCGAATGACGGGAAGGGTGCGCCGACCTTACGGCAGCTGAAACTGCTCTGCTAATGCGGACTGTAGCTGGGCGAGCGACTCGTAACGCAGCGCGTGCAGTCCGAGCGCAGTTGATAGCTCGGTGAACTCGGGCCGATCGTCGACGACGAGTACCTGGTCGGGCGTCGTCTGACTCAGATCGAGCGCGAGTCGGTAAAGGCGCGGATCAGGCTTACGCATACCGGCGTAGCACGACGAGACGGTGGCATCGAACAGATCGCCGAAGTTGAACGTGGCCAGGCGGTAATCGTTGAGCTCGCGGCCCTCGTTGTTGACGGCGAAGACCCGCAGCCCGTGGCGCTGCTTTAGCTCGCGAAAGAAGGCGATGTTGGCCGGCCACGCGACGCTTTGTTGGCGCATGAAGGTCACGAAATCGGCTTCCGTGAAGGTGCGCGGCGCGTGAAAAACAGCCCCGCGCAAATACTCCGCGAGCGTGAGGTGGCCGGTCTCGAAAAGGTCGAACAGCCGTTTATGGCGGGCATTGAACTCAGCAAAGTCAAGCCCGAATTG
>JBKJUQ010000252.1:0-2639 GCA_046590685.1 Hymenobacteraceae bacterium | reverse complement strand
GTGGACCGGTTGTGATGCCTATTGCAGCGCCGGGTAGCTACGCGCGGTCGAGATAAGCGCTGAAAGCATCTAAGCGCGAAACTCGCCCCAAGATGAGTACTCCCTTGAAGGGTCGTGGAAGACTACCACGTTGATAGGGGACAGATGGAAGGCCAGAAATGGCTGTAGTCGAGTCCTACTAATATACCCGTGAACTTTCGGGCAAAAGCTGTCTAGCATTTTCTTACTTTCGACTATGTCACGGTATTCCGTGCTGGCCAATCGGGCCAGTTCGTTCTGATAATGGCGATCAGAGCGCGGGTGTTCACCTCTTCCCATTCCGAACAGAGTCGTTAAGCCCCGTTGCGCCTATGGTACTGCTGTCACAGGCGGGAGAGTCGGTAGTCGCCAACCTTATCTAACCAAGCCCTTGCTGCTTGCTCCTAACCCGAGCGCAGTAAGGGCTTTTGGCGTTTTATACGTTTTGCTTTACCCAGCTTCGGTATTCACTACATTGCCTGCCGCTATTGCCATCCGCAGTACATTTCTGAATGTATCCTCCCCTAAGATTTCTTCTCCTAGTACTATGTATTCATTGTGCCAAAGTAGGTTAAGGGTACCGCCGCACAACCGTGCTGCCCGCGCTAAATCAACTATTCGATAAGGAATATCAGGAGCTGGAGTAAATTGGTAAGAGGGGTTAGCAAAGGTCACATCCATCGCGTGTAGAGGATAAGATACTACTCGGTAAGATCGTTGACGTACGAAGTCATACAGCCAAAAGGGATGCGCTGTGCCATGGCGAAAACCAGCACGTTCAGCAAATCCTAAAGTCGCATCGTGGGTCGCGCCAGCGCGCATTAGAATGTTGGGGGTTTCAACCGGATCAAAGCATAAATAATGGAAACGTACACCGGCGGTGAGATGCGGCAGTTTTTCGAGCTCGGCGCGTAATTGGTTCTCATCAGTAGCCGAACCGAATGATCCGTGTAGCCCGATCGAGCAACCGAGTTCTTCTAACTCTCGAATGCGTGTCTGTACGCTTGTAGAAGACAAATCGTAATCCGCGTTGGGCCCCTGCGGATGCTGTCCTTTTGCGCCTAAGAAGTAGAATGTAGACGAAGTACCTGTTTCTATACGGACAAGGTTTGCAAGAGCAATTAGGTTATCGAAGGGATCGCTCATTCTCAACACGTGCTTAAGAATTGCCTTGAGCGATGCTATTGGCCGCTTAGCTCGCCATTGGTAACGTGCTTCCGTACGCCACCCTCCCCGTAGATGGTCTACGTCGTGCGATACCGCTAAGGGGGGGAGTGGCGCGTGGAGCGTAAGCTGCTCACCACTCATATCCTCCAGCCATCGACGGAATGCTTCCAATAGCATATCGGCAACCGGTAAACCAATGCACCCTAGCCGGGCCTGTAAACTGGCGGAATAGGGGAATCGACCAAAGCGATCGCGATCGGTACAGTGGACTTCTTGCCAACCGCTAAGCCAAAAGAAGATGGAGCCAACCAGGTCTCCATCAAAGAGCAGCGGCATTCGAGAGCCGTACAGGTGAAGCCACTGAACTTCGTCAGTTGGAGGTGGTAGGGGAGCTTTCCCCCGAAAAAATGTCTCAGCCGCCGCTGATGGTGGTGGAAGCCGAATGCTGGCTAGATCATCATAGCCTGGCCGAGCGCCCGATGGCACTACGCAAATTGAATCCAAGTGACGTAGCACGTGCACCAGGCGGCTTTCAGCGGAAGGGGCGGTCATAAGGCTGTAATTTTACTCCCTGGATTAGAACTGATGAAATCAGTCGCCCGTGCAGGGGTTTTAGAGCAGATTTTACCTATTGAGCTGTTTCGCATAATGCGTACTTGTGACTTATGCGGGGAGACTCGCTTTCGCGAACTAGCGTTTTACTATGAGTTAGAAGGCGAGCGCCTCCAAGGTACTCAGTGTCGTTCCTGTTCGCTGATGTTTCTGAACCCGCTACCAACACCGGAGCAATTAGAACGGCTTTACGGGAAGGCTTATTTCACTGACCGCGCCAATTATAATCGCGAAGAGAAGGATCGGAAGTTTATCGAAGAAAGCGAAGGGCTTGACTTCTCGATGCCGCGCTCGGATAAGTTTACGACCTATATGCTGGCAAATTATCCCGGGCGTCGCTTCCGCTATCTGGAGGTTGGCTGCGGACCTGGCTACACGCTGAAGAGTTTAGAATCGTTGGGCTGGCAGGCACACGGACTAGAAATCTCAACGCACGCCGCAGACTTCGCGCGTCAGCACTTGGGTTTGCCAGTGGTGACGGGTAATATCGAGACCACGGAGGAGTTTCAGGCAGATCAGTTCGATCTGGTGTATATGGGTGATGTGATTGAGCATCTGCTCTCGCCATCGGCAACTATTGCCAAGTTTGGACGCATCATTGAGCCGGGCGGGCTATTAGTACTGGCGTTGCCCTCCACGCTTAATTTACCAACCCTGCGGCTAGGGTTAGGAGCCTACAGTGCTATGGGAAAGCAGCGGAAGATGGACATTCCCCCTTATCACCTGTACGAATTCACGCCACGCACTATACGGGCGGTACTGGAAAAGCACGGATTCCAGATCGTCGACCTGAAGAATTCGGTTAAGAAGCCATCGCAGATCCGTCTCGGGGGGAATCCGGT
>JBKJUQ010000230.1:0-2517 GCA_046590685.1 Hymenobacteraceae bacterium | reverse complement strand
CGAAAAAACGGCCCCGACGGTCAGCGCGCTCAAGCCCAGTCCATTGAGTAGGCTGGTAGCCGCTAGCCGGGCCGCTTCCAAGCGCAGGTCGTAGGTGAGGCCCGTCACGGGGGTGCGCAACACCACGATGTACTGGCCGGGGATGGGCATGTCGGTGGAGCTCGTCATGCCCGACGCCAGGCCGCTGCCCGTGGGGGGCGCCGGGGTGGCGTCTTTGTCTTTGGTGCAGGCGGCCAGGGTCAGGCCGGTCATTGTCAGAGCCAGCAGCCGGACGGTAAAATAGGAGGAATTCATCATATGGAGTTGAACAGGGACGCGGGGCGGAAGTTTTGCGCCCCGTACGGCGGCCCGGCGGCGCTGGTTAGCCAGCAGTGCCGTGCCGCGCCCCCGTTTGGCCCCATTGGGCGACAGCCCCGCCGCCGTTGCCACGGAGCTGGGCGCCGTTGCCCGGTCTGAGGGGTGCCACCCAACTAGTATTTCGGCTTTTTGACATTAGAGTGGAAAAAAATAGTGATTTCAGCGGGAAGCGGCCATTTCGTGACCGCAGTAGCCCCGCGGTCTGGCCCGGATCTCCGCCGCCTTGATGGCTGAAACAGGGCCCTTCGTGGCGCAATCGCGCCGGGCAGGCAACTCGGGCGCGGCGCTGGGCCGTACGCCGGGGCATTAGTTCACCTTTTCAGTTTCCCTCCGATGTCCTACATCCAAGCCGGCACCCCCGAGCTACCCGTCCACCTGGAGTACACCGACCTCGGCACCGGCCCCCATACCGTGGTGCTGATCCACGGCTGGCCCGCGAGCTACCGGATGTGGGAATACCAGCTTAATGAGCTGCCCCGTCACGGCCTGCGCGTGGTGGCTTATACGCGCCGCGGCTTCGGGCTCTCGGACCAGCCGTGGGACGGCTACGACTACGATACCATGGCCACCGATCTGAAAGCCGTGCTCGACGAGCTCGATCTACAGAACGTCACGCTCGTGGGCTTCTCGATGGGTGGCGGCGAAGTGGCGCGCTACATGGCGCGTTACGGCGGCGCGCGCGTAAAAAAAGTAGTGCTGCTGAGCTCCGTCACGCCCTACCTGCTGCAAACCGCCGACAACCCGAACGGCGCGCCGCAGTCGGTTTTCGACGGAATGGTAGAGAAAATCAAGGCTGATCGTCCCGCATTTCTGGCCGATTTTGGCAAGACCTTTTTCGGAGTTGGCCTCATCAGTCATCCCGTATCGCCCCCGACGCTCGACTGGATGCAGACGATGTGCTTGCAAGGCTCGCCCCGCGCCACGGAGATGTGCGCCCGTGCGTTCTCGGAGACCGATTTTCGCCAGGATCTGGAAAGCCTGCACGGCGTGCCGATACTCATCATTCACGGGTCCGAAGATGCCACCGTACCGCCCGCAGTTTCCGGCGATCGGACGGCTCAACTTCTCCCGGATGCCAAGCACGTAGTGTACGAAGGCGCGCCGCACGGCCTTTTCGTCACCGAAAAAGACCGCCTGAATCAGGACCTGATCGCGTTCGCAACCACCTAAGCCTGGGCGCTTCCGCGCGGGTCCACCGCCCTAACACTCGTTAGCTAAACGGGTTACTTCCCTACCTTTGCCGAACCAAACTGGGCGCCTCTTGTTAGCGCGCCAGGTTTGGTTCGCTTCGTTTTTCCCTCGCATTCGGCTGAATGATCATTCTCGCTTTCTTCGTCGGTCACTGGTATTTGTCGCTGTTCACGCAGACCTTCTTCCTGCATCGATACGGCGCCCACAAGATGTTCACGATGAACGCCTTTTGGGAAAAATTTTTCTTCGCGCTGACGTACGTCGCCCAGGGATCAAGCTTCCTGTCGCCGCGCGCTTATGCGCTGTTGCACCGGATGCACCATGCGTTCTCCGACACCGACCGCGACCCGCACTCGCCGCATTTTTCGTCGAACGCGTTCACGATGATGTGGAAGACGAAAATCATCTACCGCGATGTCCTCGACAACAACTACGAGCTCGCCAAGCGCTTTGAGGGCGACACGCCCGATTGGCCGCTGATCGAGAAAATCGGCGACTACCGCTGGGCCCGCGTCGCGTGGGGCGCGCTGTACGTGCTCTTCTACTACCAGTTCGCGACGGCGTGGTGGCAGTATCTGCTCCTGCCGATGCACTTTTTGATGGGCCCGATCCACGGCGCCATCGTCAACTGGAGCGGCCACAAGTACGGCTACCAGAACTTCGACAACCGCGACAAAAGCCGCAACTCGCTGTTTTTCGATTTCCTGACCGGCGGCGAGCTCTTTCAGAACAACCACCACAAGCTGCCCAACCGCGTCAACTTCGGCGTGAAGTGGTGGGAAATCGACCCCAGCTACCCCATCATCTGGACGCTCAGCAAGGTCGGCATCATCAAGCTCCGCAAGCTCAAGGGCGATCTGCAACCGGAGCCCGAGCGCGAGCTGCACTTGCAGGAAGCATAAGCGCCAGCACGAAAAATCTGCTATTCTCTCTTCCGTTGCAAACGCCCGGTGACCAATTGGTCACCGG
>JBKJUQ010000220.1:0-1477 GCA_046590685.1 Hymenobacteraceae bacterium | reverse complement strand
ACGAAAAAGCCGGGTTCGGCGTCGGGCGTTGAGTCAGAGGTGATGGGCGTTACCCGCCACCCGCCCGCTCCTTCGACCAGCCGGACGGTGGGGGAGAGGCGCCGGATTCGCGCCGCCAGGGCGGCACGGGCGCGGCCCGCGGCGCGGCGCGGGATGGCCCCGACCAGGTGCAGCGGCCGTAGGTACGTAGCGACTACGCGGCCGGCGCGGACATCGAAATCAGCCTGGATAGCCAGGTCGGTAGCGTGGCCGCGCTGGTCGAAGAGGAAGTTGCCGAGGCTGTACAGGATGGGCCGACCCCGGTAGAACTCCACCGGCTGCACGACGTGCGGGTGGGCGCCCACCACGGCCGCGGCGCCGCAGTCGATCAGGGTGCGGGCCTGCTGACGCTGCGCGGCGCTGGGCTGCTCGGCGTACTCGGTGCCCCAGTGCAGGTAAACGAGAACGGCCCGTTGCGGAAAAAGGGTTTTGTAGGTGGCCAGACGCTCGCAGAGGGCCGCAAAATCGTGCCCGCAGATGCAGGCCTCGCCTGGTACTCCCTGCCGTAAGGCCGAATACGCGAAGACGGCGACGCTGCTGTCGGCACCCAGCAGCGTGGGGTGGCAGCCCGTGGTGGAGTCCGGTTCGTAGCCGATGGGCCCTAGCCGCGCGTGGCGTAAGGCGCGGTCGGTGTCGCGCAAACCGGGCTGGTGCTGATCGAGCGAGTGGTTGTTGGCCACCGACAAATGCGTTAGTCCGAGGCGGCGCAGCCAGCCCGCATAGCGCGGATCGGCCCGGAAGACGATCCGTTTCGCCATCGGCTGCCGCACCGTCGTGAGCGGGCACTCCAGATTGCCAATTACGTAGCGACTTTCTGACCATAGCGCGCGGGCGGTGCCGGCAAGCGCTTTATTGGCTCGCTCGATCGCGGAGGGCACGGCACGGGTCAGCAGGATGTCGCCGACAAAGCTGACGCGAAGTGACGGGCTACCTGGCTGCGGGCGACAAGCGGCTACTGGAATCAGCAACAAGCACCACAGAACACGCCAGACGAAGGAGAGCATTAGAGAGAAACAAGTGGCGCAAACGCGTTACTTCAACGTAACCAGCCGACAGTCTTCCTGCGCCAGCTTTTTTCTCTACGACGCACTAAGTACTAAAACGGCGTCTGATTTTGTTGCTTTTTTGTTGCTTTTTCAAATAAAAAGGCCCTCAGCGTATGCTAAAGTCCTTTTTTATCAGTGGCGAGTAGTCCGAAGGTAAACCCAAGACTGTACACTGACCACGAAACTGCCCTAGGGGGTGTTCTCAATTAAGGTATAAGGTGATGATGCGCAGGCAGATAAAGGCGTTGAAGGAGTCATCGAGCTTGTCGTACCGGGTCGCAATTATCGGTGCTGCTTGAAGCGATTGACTGTCTGCTCAATGTGGTGGCGCTTGGCGTACGCGATGGGGTCGAAATGCACCAAGTGGACGCGCCGCGGATTGGGTTTGATGA
>JBKJUQ010000164.1:0-5434 GCA_046590685.1 Hymenobacteraceae bacterium | reverse complement strand
ATGTTTGGGGTTTGGGGTTTGGGGTTTGGGGTTTGGGGTTTCGAGCAGCGAGCCGCACCCCACCGCTCGAAATGGCTAAAATAGCCCGAACAAATCGCGGTCGATGCGTTCGATGATGAAGCCCAAATCCTGCGGGCGGGTCACGAAGTCGAGGTTATTGACGTCGATGGTGAGCACCTTGCCTAGATCGTAAGTGGCGATCCAGGCGTCGTAGTGCTCATTCAGGTTTTTGAGATAATCGATCCGGATATTGTTCTCGTACGACCGCCCGCGCTTGTCGATCTGGCCGATAAGCTTCGGCAGATCGGCTTTCAGGTACAGCAGCAAATCGGGGGGGTCAACGGTCGAGACCATGGAATCGAAGAGATTACGATAATTGGCGTAATCGCGCTCGTCGAGCATCCCCGATTGGTAGAGATTCTTCGCGAAGATGAAGGCGTCTTCGTAGATCGTACGGTCCTGCACCACGCCGCCGGCCCGCGCCTTGTTGCGAATCTGCTGTACCTGCCGAAAGCGACTATTGAGAAAATACACCTGTAGGTGAAACGCCCACCGCGGCATATCGTCGTAGAAATCGGCCAGATACGGGTTGTGCTCGACGTCTTCGAGGAAGACCTCCCACCCGTAATGATGGGCGAGCTTATTGGAAAGCGTGGTTTTACCGGCGCCGATATTGCCGACGATTGCGATGTGCATAGAAGCTTTGACTTTCAGATTCTGAGTTTTGAGTTACCATTCACTCGAAACTCACAACTTCAAAAGTAGGCCCCGCGCCGTTGCCGCTACCTTTGCAACCCGCGTTGTCCCTTCTCCCCTCGTTGTGCGAAAAATTGCCTTGACCGTTATTCGTCCTGCCACGCCCGCCGATATTCCGGTGCTGCAACGGCTGGCCGAGGCGACGTGGTGGGCCACTTACCGCACGATCATCCCCGACGAGCAGATCGAATACATGCTGGACCTGATGTACTCCGCCTCCGCGCTCGAAGCGCAGATGGTGGTGCTGGGGCACCGGTTTTTGCTGGCGCGCCACGGCGGCCGCTACGCCGGCTTTGCTTCCTACGGACTGCGCGATCCGCGTTCGAGCGTCTTCCGGCTCCATAAGCTTTACGTCCGACCCGACTGTCAGGGCACCGGCCTCGGCCATAAACTCATTCGCGCCGTAGAGGATGATGCACGCCGGAGCGGTGCTCGTCGCGTCGAGCTAAACGTTAACCGCGCCAACCCCGCGCAGCACTTTTACCACCGCCACGGCTACCGCGTGCAGCAAGTGCTGGACATCCCGCTCGGTCCGTTCTGGCTCAACGACTTCGTCATGGGCCACGATTTATGAGGGTTAGAGGGTGGGAGGGTTAGAAGGTTAGAGGGCAATAGTCTTACTTCCCACCTTCTAACCTTCCGATCCTCCCACCTTCCGATCCTCCCACCTTCCCACCCTACTTCATTATGGTAAAGCTCACCGTAAACAATAATGGCTCGCTCCGGATCGAGGGCGAGTTTGAAATCGTCGACCCGCAAGGCCAGGCCTACGGCCTCGACGGACGGACCGTCGTTTCGGTCTGCCGCTGCGGCCTCTCCAAGAACAAGCCTTTCTGCGACGGCGCCCACAAGGGCCACTTTGAGCACAACGCCGTCGCGTTCGAGCTACCGCCGCGGAAAGTCTAGGCGAGTAAAGAGTCGAGTAGCGAGTAGCGAGTAGCGAGTAGCGAGTAGCGAGTAGCGAGTAGCGAGTAGCGAGTAGCGAACATAATGCTACTCGTCACTCGTCACTCGTCACTACACTGTCGCCAAGCACTTCAGCTCGATGGCGATCGGCGTCGGCAGGCAGTTGATCTCGACGGTGGTGCGGCAAGGCTGCGTGAGCGGGTCCGGGAAGTGCTCGGCCCACAGGCGATTGTAGGTCGCGAAATCGGCTTTCATATCCGTGAGGTAGACCGTGACGTCGACGAGCTGCTCCCAGCCCGAGCCCGACTCTTCGAGGATGGCGCGCACATTGGCGAAGGTCGCCACGCACTGCGCGGCAAAGTCGGTGGTGCGCGGCTGCCCATCGGCTCCCACCCCGACGCCGGGGATGGCCGATGAGCCGCGCTGGCGCGGCCCCACGCCACTCAGGAACAACAGATTGCCCACTCGGCGGGAGTGCGGGTAAGCGCCAACCGGCTCGGGGGCGCGGCCGGAATGGAAAACGGAGGCGGAAGTTTCGGTGCTCATCGGAGCAAAGGTGGGCGGCGGCGCTGTTATTGCCCCGCGGCACCGCCCGGCAACTGCCCCGGCAACTGATATCTTTCCGGTGCAAACCGCTCTTTTGCTTTTCCCTTTTCCGATGACTCCATTCCTTCGTCCGCTGCTCCGCGTTGCTTGTGTGCTGGCCCTGGGTGTTAGCGCGCCCGCTTACGGCCAGAAAAAGCCGCCGAAGCTGGTCGCCCCCAAAACCGACCCTAATCAGATCTACGACGCCGTGGCCGAGCCGGCGGTACCCGTGGTCGGGTTTGAGGTGTACGCCCAGTTTATCGACGATCACCTCAACTTCCCGACGGCCGCGCTCCAGCGCCGGGTACAGGGCACCGACTCGGTGCAGTTCATCGTCGAGAAAAACGGGTCTACGACGGGTTTCGTCCTGCTGTCGGCCTTCGATGCCGAGTGCGACGCCGAAGCCCTGCGCGTCCTCAAGATGGCGCCCAAGTGGAAGCCCGCCCGCCACAAGGGCGAAGTGGTGCGCCAGCGCGTGACAATCCCCGTGACGTTCTCGCTGCCGGATCTGCCGTCGGGTGGCGGCGCGTTCCGCAGCGACTCGGCGCTCCTGCCCACCGGCAAGCCGGGCGAGGCGAGCATTCAGCCGCCTTCCTCGCACACCAACGACCCGATCGTGATCAACCGCGACGCCCCGATCCCGGCGCCGGCGGTCGGCACCACCCTCCCCAACGGGCTCAAAGTGGTGGAGCCCGCCACCAAAGCCTCGCCCCCCGGCGGCACGGATGCGTTTTTCGCCTGGATTCAGCAAAACATTCAGTACCCGGTGGCGGCACGGCGCGCCAAATCCGAAGGCAAGGTGCAGGTGGAGTTCATCATCGAACCCGACGGCACGCTCTCGAACGTGAAGGTGCTCAGTCACCTGCCCTTCGGCCTCGATCAGGAAGCGATCCGCGTCATCAAATCGGCCCCGAAATGGACGCCCGCAATGTACGACGGCCGCTCAATCAGGCAGAAGATGGTGCTGCCGGTGATTTTTCAGTTGTAGAAGGTGGGAGGGTTAGAGGGTGGGAGGGTTTGAGGGTGGGAAGGTTTGAGTTTTTTTGATGTAATGAGGTGGTAGATAATGGAAAGTGGGCGCGATTCCAATAAAGCATTCGCTACTGTTTTCAAGCAGCGCACGAAACAGTTTGCGTTGCGGGTGCTGAAGTTGGGCGATAATCTTCCGGGTACGCTGTCTGCTCTGACGGTCGGGCGTCAATTGGTGCGCTCGGCCAGCTCCGTTGCGGCCAACTACCGGGCTGCCTGCCGGGCGCGCTCCGACCGGGAGTTCGCCGCGAAGCTGCATATCGCGTTGGAAGAGGCCGACGAAACAGAATTGTGGCTGGAGCTGCTGATCGAAGGCGAAATGGTCCCGGCCGAACGGACGCAGGCACTGTATCAGGAGGCCGGCGAAATCGTAGCCATACTCACGACGGCCGAACAATCGATTCGGCACCGCATCGCCCAGAAGAACGGCGCAAAAAGCAACAAACACCAAGAATAAACTCCCCTTCTCCCCTCCCACCTTCCCACCTTCCCACCTTCCTACCCTCCCACCTTCCCACCTTCCCCCCGTGCCGCCTTCCGATTTCGAGCCTGCTACTTTTCTGCCACCCACGCCGCCGCCGCCCAACCCGACGGCGCTGATGTGGCCGCGGCAGGCGGAGTTTCAGCACGCCGCGCAGTTCAACGCGCAGACGATCTTCGACGAGCTCGACGAAACCCTGCAACCCGAAGTGTACCTGCTGGGGGTGCTGATGGACGAAGCCGCCGCGCCCGGCCGGCCGCTGGTGTGCGTCGAGCCGCCCGAGATGGCCCTGAGCGATGAGCTGGTGGTGGCGATCGGCGCGCGCGACGCGGGCTTGCAGCGCCTGCGCGAAGCTGATACGCTGCTAACGGTGCTGCCCGACCCCGACACCCTGACACCGCCGAGCGAGCGCGAAACGGAAGTAGACCGCGAGCGCCGCTTCTCGACCGGCCTGCGGGCGGCGATGCAGGAGCTGCTCGCCATTCACCACGACCAGCACGACGACGTGATCTCGTTCTGCTCGCGGCCGGTGCCGGTCACGGGGGGCTACCGCGTGAGCACGGTGCTCCAGCTCCAGGGGCGCGCGTACCGCTCGCACCCCACCATCATTCCGCCCGACGATTCGGCCGGCGACTCGGTCGAGCGCCTCGCCGTCTCGCTGCTCGACGCGGCGGTGTTTCGGTTTCTGGTCGAGCACCGCAAGCGCCTGCTCGCGCCTGATCCGGGCCTGGGGATGCTCGCCCGTCACCACGACCCCGACGAGCTGCTGCGCGCCGCCGGGCGCTACTTCATGGACACGCCCGCGCGCCTCGTCAACCCCGACAAGGCGCTGCTGCGGCTTTTCAGCGTCTGCAACACGCTCTCGTCGCTGCGTTACGAGGGCAACGACTCGCGCGGGGGGATGCTGCTCTCGCGCCGCGGCCACGCCAACGTCGAGATGCTGCTGGTGCTCACCCGGCCGGTCGCGCTCTCTGACTACCCGGCGGTGCGCAAGCTGCTCGAAATGAGCAACGAAGACATCAGCCTGCTCTGCGACACCGACGTGATCTACGGCCTCGGCCGGCCCACGGGCGTGTACGAGCCCATCCGGCACGACCTGTTCTTCGTCGCCTTCACGCAGCATTTCCACTGGGATCTGCTCCACGGCGGGCGCGTACTGATGCACGTTGCGTACGGCCAACCTACGTTGCCCAAGCCGCGCGTGAACCGCCTGAACTTCCGGCGCGCGCTCGAACGAGTGTTCAAGCTGCGCGACGGTGCCCAGGCCGAGCGCCTCTGGGAAGTGGTGCAGGAGGCGGCCCGCCAGAAACGCGGGACGATGGTGGTGATCTCGACCGAAGCGCGCGCCGAAGCCGAGCGCCTGCGCACCCAAAGCACCCTGCTCGAACCCGTGCTGCCCACGCCGCTGCTCACGCGCCTGGTGACGTCGATCGACGGTGCGCTGCTGCTCGACGTCGATGGCTTTTGCCACGCCGTGGGCGTGATTCTCGACGGCAAGTCGCGCCCCGACCGCGGTACTTCTACCCGCGGGGCCCGCTACAACTCGGCGGTGCGCTACGTCGAATCCTCCCCGTACCCCTGCCTGGCGGTGGTGGTATCGGAGGATGGGATGGTCGATATCGTCACGCGCCGCAAGAGCGAAGAGTAAAAGCGAAGAGTAAGAGCAAGTAACGCCAG
>JBKJUQ010000160.1:0-1300 GCA_046590685.1 Hymenobacteraceae bacterium | reverse complement strand
CACGTGTTATTGGTCAACGAACCTTCGCTACGCGCATTTCGCCGTGCGGGCTTCACCGAGCGGAACGATCTTGCAACACCCGCCGATTCCACTAGCTTTGAGTTAGGGTTGCGTTGAGCTACCCGCGCGCAGCTGTCCGCTCTGTTCTGGATTAATTTCTTCCTCGTCTGCTCCGGTGACTTCTTCTTTTTCTATCGCTGGCCGGCCCATTGGTCCAGCGCATCCGCCCTTTATTATCGCCGAGCTCAGTGGCAACCATAACGGGTCGCTTGCCCACGGCTTAGCCATTATCGATGCCATTGCCGACGCGGGAGCCCACGCCATTAAGCTGCAAACGTATACCGCCGATACGATGACGCTCCGAGGGGTTCATCGCATCGACGACGTGGACTCGCTCTGGCATGGCCGCGAGCTTTATGAGCTCTACGAGGAAGCCCATACTCCTTGGGAATGGCACGCTCCGCTTTTTGCCCGTGCCCACGAGCGCGGACTACTTGCCTTCTCATCGCCCTTCGACGAATCAGCCGTCGACTTCCTTGAATCGCTGCAGGTACCGGCCTATAAGATTGCCTCGTTCGAAAACACGGACTGGCCGCTGTTGCGCCGGGTTGCCGCTACGGGCAAGCCGGTCATTATGAGTACTGGCGCCAGCACACTGGCCGAAGTGGCCGACGCCGTTGAGGTGCTCCGCACTGCGGGCTGCCGTCAGTTAGCCCTTTTGAAGTGCACCAGCACGTATCCCGCGTCGCCCGAAAACACGAATCTGCGCACCATTCCACACCTGGCGCAGCTTTTCCCCGATTGCCCGGTTGGCCTCTCCGATCACACCGCCGGGCACGGCGTCGCGGTAGCGGCAGTGGCACTAGGCGCCTGCATAATTGAAAAACACGTGACCCTACGCCGTGCTGATGGTGGGGTCGACGCAGCTTTTTCGCTGGAGCCAGCCGAAGTACACGCGCTAGTAACCGAAACCGCGCGCGCGTGGCAAGCGCTCGGCGTAGTGCAGTACGGTGTTCAACGAGCGGAGGCCAAGAGCCGGCTATTCAAACGTTCCGTCTATGTAACGCAGCCTATCCGCGCGGGTGAACTCTTCTCCGCCGAGAATCTGCGGGTTGTTCGACCGGGCGATGGCCTGCCCCCACGATATTACGCTGAGCTGATCGGCAAACCAGCTCGTCAGGATTTAGCCGCTGGCACTCCGCTCACGTGGGAGCTGATCTGACCCCACCTCCCGTGCCGGTCACTCGGGCAGGGCGTCTGCTCGATATTCTGCAGTTGCGCTTTACCCCGCTATTCGCGG
>JBKJUQ010000375.1:0-7326 GCA_046590685.1 Hymenobacteraceae bacterium | reverse complement strand
CCCCACCGCCACCGCCCCAAAAGATCATCTCGACGCAGAAGTTTGTGCCGCCGGTGGTGAAGAAGGACGAGGAAGTACAGAAGGAGCAGGAGATTGTCAAGCAGGCCGACATCAAGGCTCCCGTAGCGGCCGTCACGATCGTGGGTAACAGCGACGGCCCCGACTTGTCGGGCCTCGTGGATGACGCCCCAACGGCCGGCATCGTGGATGACAAGCCGTACGATTACGTCGAGCAGATGCCCGAATTTCCGGGTGGCAACGGCGAAATCATCAAGTTCCTGGCGAAGAACATCAAGTACCCCGCGCTCGCGCTGCGCAACAGCATCGAGGGCAAAGTGTACATCAAGTTCGTCGTCGATGAGAACGGCCAGGTATCGAACCCCGTGGTGCAGAAAGGCATCGGTGGCGGTTGCGACGAAGAAGCTGCCCGCGTGATCAAGATGCTGCCGAAATTCAATCCGGGTAAGCAGAACGGCCGCGCTGTGAAGGTTTACTACAATGTGCCGGTGTCGTTTACGATCCGGTAACAGGATCTCTCAGGATCAGTCCGTGCTTCGGCCCGTGACGACTCTTCCCGCAAGGAGAGTTGTCACGGGCCGAAATCGTTTGAGGCAATCCGCGCGAACCCTAGCCATCCGCGGGGCGCGCAAAATATTTTACCAGCGGCGCGTACGAAAAACCGGCATTCCTTCGTTATGCTTTAGACGGGGGTTATCTCCCGATCATATTTTTTTCCTTTCCCTTTAACCGCGAGCCGCCGATGAACAATTTCCTGCCTGCCCTGCACCGCGCAGCGTTCAACGATATCATCTTCGAAGGACGCAACAAAGCCTACGGCGCTTACGAGTTGCGCCTGATTTACCCCCGTCACCTCAAGCGAGCCGTCGCGGTGATGCTGTTGCTCAGCGCCGCCCTGGCCGTCGGGCCGGCCGTACTCGGCTACTTTCAACCGGCTGAGCTAATTAAGACGAAAGCACCGGTCGTGGACGAAAAACCTCGCGTGTTCACCGACGTCCCCGTGTTCGAACAACCAACCCCGCCGCCCGCGCAGCCGGTACCCAGCACGCCGCAGGTAGCTACTACGGCGTTCGTAAAACCCGTGATCGTGACGGACCCGACGCCCGTGGCGGATGCCTCGCTCACGACGATGGAGCAGGCCAACGCCGCCGTAAATATTGGAGCCCGCACGGCAGAGGGTGTCGATGCTCCCGCGGCTCCCGTGGAAGCACCGGTAGTGGCGCCCGCCACGGAGAACCCGGACGTTGTGTTTGTCACGGCGGAAGTATTGCCGGCCTACCCCGGCGGCAATGCCGAGCTACTCCGTTACGTGGCCCTACATACCAAATATCCCCCCTTGGCTTTGCGCAATAGCATTGAGGGCCGCGTGTACGTCCGGTTCGTAGTAGATGAAACCGGCCAGGTGGTTAACCCCGTCGTGGTGAAAGGGATTGGCGGAGGGTGCGACGAAGAGGCGGTACGGGTCCTGCGGACGCTGCCCCGTTTCGTGCCTGGCCAGCAAAACGGTCGTCCCGTGAAAGTGTACTTCAACATCCCAATCACGTTCACGATGGTGAAATAGCGGGCCGCTAGCTTGCGCGAGCTCCACCGGCTCCACTCAGCTCACTGGGTGGGGCCGGTTGCCGTTAGAGCCGCGCCATAACCTGGAGAGGTTTCTCCTCCCCACCTACCTTCGCGCTATCGTGAACACCTTGCCGCCCCACCGCCCCGACTCCGCCGATGACGCCGGCCCCGACGACCGTTACGCCGATGAGCGCGTGAACCAGCGAGCCCGGCCGTGGGTCGGGTATTTCGCGATGGCTTTATCAGTGGCGTATTGCGCCTTGGGCGTCGCCGTTGCCCTCGTACCCGATGGCCGGTTGCCGCTGCCGCCGGTCGGTCGTTACGTACTCGCCGTCGTACTGGTGGTATACGGCGGTTTCCGGGTACGCCGCGCCGTGAACCGGTATTTCCGCTGATTGTCCAGCCAACGTCTTCTCCTCGCCGATTTTCGCTTATGTGCCTGTTCTCCCTTTCCCGTCCGGCAGCGATGGGCGTCGCGCTGCTCGCCGTAGGCGCACTTACCGGCTGCCCGGCAACCAAGGATGGCAAAATCCTCGACACGCCCACGAGCGGCAATATTCGCGTGGCCGTTGACGAGTCGCTGCGGCCCATTATCTCTGCCCACATCGATTCTTTTCAGGGCCTGTACCCAGCGGCCAAAGTACGCGCCACCTACGCGCCCGAGACGGCCGCTTTTGTGGCCTTTATGGCGTCCGACTCAGTCCGCGATATAGTAAGCACCCGCCGCCTGACGCCGGAGGAAGAAGCGGAGCTGCTCGCGCAAAAGATCATTCCGGTTCAGACGCGTATCGCGGTAGATGGCGTGGCCGTCATCCTGCACCCCACCAACCCCGACTCGCTCCTGAGCGTGGCACAGGTTGCGGAGCTGTGCAGCGGAAAAGTTGCGCAGTGGAGTCAGCTCAACGCCGACAACAAGCTCGGCGCGGCGACGGTCGTGTTCGATAACTCGGCGTCGAGCACGCGCCGTTACGTGCGCGACTCCGTGCTGGCGGGACAGCCGATGGCCAGCTCGGCGTTCGCTACCAAAACTAACGAAGAGTTAATCGACTACGTGGCCACCCACCCCGGCGCGATTGGCTTCATCGGCGTGAACTGGATCTCGGACCACGACGACGCTGCCGTGCGCGGGTTTTTAAAGAAGGTGCGGATAGCTTCGCTGACTACCAAGCGGGGTGGGGCCACCGCGGCCGATTTTGTAAAGCCCTACCAGGCCAATGTGGCTCTCTGGCGCATCCGGCGGGCACCCTATTATCCGCTATGCCGGGAGCTCTATATCATTAGTCGGGAGGGCCGGACCGGGCTTGGCACCGGCTTTGCCTCCTTCATCGCCGGTGATAAAGGCCAACGCATTTTCCTGAAAGCCGGCCTTGTACCGGCAACCGTACCGGTACGGATAGTGCAGACCGCTGACGACCGCTCGGCTCCCGTGCAATAGGTACTCGAGCACCGGTTGCATCCAAAGCCCGCTGGTTGCCGTTAGGGGCTCACCGTTTCTTTTCCATTTTCATTTTCTTCATTTTCCTCAGATGATCCAGACCTGGAAGCCAGTTTTCGTGGGTGCTCTCTTGCTCGGCGCTGCCGTAGTTGCTCCAACGACAACGAACGCCCAGTCGGTGGCTGACGCGCAGCGTGCTATCGAAGTTGAACAGTACTCGGCCGCGCGCGCCACCCTGCGCAAAGCCATTAATAGCACCGCCACTGATGGGGCGTATTTCGCACTGGGCCAGTTGTACGCCCGGCTGGGCAAGCCCGATTCAGCTGCCTATTACTTCGAGCAGGGGTCGGTCAAGTTTGGCAACACCACGATTGGTAAAGTGAGCGGCGGCGCGGCGCTGCTTCAGCGCGGCGACACGGGTGGAGCGGAAGCCAAGTTCGAGGATGTGCGAAAGCAAACCAATAATAAGGACGCCGATGCGCTCATCCGCATCGCGGAGGCGTACGTGGCGGCGCCCGAATCAGTAAAGGACATGAGCAAGCCGATTCAGGATCTGCAACTCGTGGTCGCGCCAAAAGGTCCGCGGCCGAATGATCCAACGGCTTACGTTCTCCTCGGCGACGCGTACCTGCGGGTGGGCGGCAGGGGGGGCGACGCGATGACGGCGTATGAGAAGGCGATCGGCGCGAATGCCAACGATGTGCGCGCCCTCTACCATAAAGGATTGCTCAACGTGCGCTCGCGGAATAACAATGGCGCGCGCGACGACTTCCAGAAGGTAATTAAGCTTGATCCAAACTATGCTCCCGCTTACGCCGAGCTGGCGGACCTTTATTACGGCGCTGGGCTCTACAAGGAGGCGACGCAGATGATCACGGAGTACCGTAACCGGGCGGAGAAGACGGCCACGACGGAAGCGAAGTACGCCGCGTTCCTGTTCCTGTCGAAGGATTACGCGAACGCACTTACGGAGCTGAACAAGTCGATGGCGACGGATTCGAGCAACGCCATCATTCGGCGGTTGCGCGCCTACGCGCTCTACGAGAACAAGAACTACAAAGGCGCGCTTCAGGCGCTGGAGCGCTACCGTAAGGTGGTGCCGGCAGCCGAACAGATTGGCTCCGACGCGGTGTATTACGGCAAGGCGCTGAGCAAAAACAACCGCGAGGACGAAGCGCTGCCTATGTTGACAGCGGCCTTGGCAAAAGACTCGTCCGATAAAGAGCTACAGAATGAAGTCGCGCAGATTTACGTGCGCAAGAAGCAGTATCCGCAGGCAATCAAGATCTACCGTGCGCGGGTAGCGGCGGGTGGAGCCAACACGGATCTGTACTACTTGGGCGATACGTACGAAAAGGCCGGCAAATTCGCCGCCGCTGATTCGGCTTACGAGCGCATCACGAAGAGCAACCCCAACTTCGCCCTCGCTTATTATAAGCGGGGCCTGGCGAATAACGGACTCGATCCGAACTCCGATAAGGGCTTGGCTAAGCCGTACTTCGAGAAGTTTATCAGCAAAGTCGACTCGCTCGGCGAGCGCGACAAATACAAGCCCCAGCTCGTCACCGCCAACAAGGCCATTGCGGTTTACTACTCGCGCAAAGGCGACAAAGCGGGGATGAACGCGTCGAAGCCGTATTGGGAAGCTGCCGCGGCCCTCGATCCGAACGATGAGCAGGCCAAGCAAACGCTGAACATCATCAACAATCCGCCGAAAGCAGCTCCAGTAGGCGCGAAGAAGCCCGCCGGGAAGAAGTAAAGAGCTGTGTAAGTCAGGCCATAAAGAAGGCCCCGGCATTGCTGCCGGGGCCTTCTTTATGGCCTGACTTACGAGTTAGCTTGTCTGACGCACAGCTCAACAACGCGCGAAGCGAGACTGAGTGCTGGAACCGATTAGTAGCCGCGACGGGAATCGAACTCGTATCGAGCGTTTAGGAAACGCTAGTTTTATCCATTAAACTACGCAGCCGGGGCCGCAAAGGTAGCATTGGCAGTTTTCGAACTGCTTACAGATGCCCCTTATACAGAATCGAAATCACGAAGGAAAAGACGACCAGAATAATCCCGACCATGAAAATGGTGTAGGAAATCTTGAGCAGCCGGTACTTCTTGCTCAGCACGTCGCCGAGGTAGTAGACGTCGGTCGCCATGTTCATATACAGCGCGTCTTTCTGGCGCATCAGATCGCGCATGCCTTCCTGAAACTCTTCGAGCGGCAGCTTGACGAAATTGCCGAAGAACAGTAGGTTGATGCGCCGGTTAGCCGTGGGCTTCACTTTGGTATTGAGCCGAAACGACGTGATCTCGGGCTGCGCCGACAGGATGGCCGTCACGACGGAGCCGAGCGCGGTTGCCAGCAATAAACCCCCTGGCACCGCCACGATCGGGTTTTGCAACATGGCAATGCCGGAACTAGTGGAACGCGCCGCCAGATACGTAATCAGCGCCGAGATGAGCAGCGTGTTGAGCTGGATCATCATATTGGCTTTCTGGTCCGCCATCGAACTCAGGTTCGTGTGCGTCGCGTAGATGTTATGAAACATCGTCTCGATACCGCGCTTGGGCTGCGCGAGCGTATCACGCGCGTCTTTTTCCTTTTTCTTCTCCTTTTTGCGGAGCTTGTCGATCGTTTTCTCCTGCGTCCGGATATTCTCCAGCCGTCCGGGGCCGTAGCGCGCCCGTGCCGCCGGCGTACGGAAGTTGTTATCCGTCAGGAAGTCGAGCTGGTACTGCACCCAATCGGGGGTGGAGTAAGTACGGTCGGGCAAATACATCTCCCATTCCAGCCGCAGACGCTCGCCAGCGGCCGTGAATTCCTCGCGGCCCATTCCTGAGAGGTCAGCATCAACGAGCGTATCGGCCAACGGGCCGACCGATTCAGTCCCGTATTCGGTGGCCCGGATAAGCGTCTGGATTAACTCAATGCCGGTCGCCGGATAATTCTGAGCGCGCAGAAAATCCGCAGCGATTGCAGCACTGACTGCCTCATGGCCGATGTATTTCTGGGTGTAGCCGGTATCGTGAAAATACGCCGCCAGTACCAGCGCCTCGGTATCGGAAGCCGAAAGGCCTTGATCCTGCGCGAGTCGGCGGACGGCCCTCACTACCTGCTGCGTATGGGCAACATCGTGAAAAACCATCTTACTGGGCAGCTTGCTGATCAGCAATCGTTCGACGTGGGCGCACGCGGCATCAGCGATCGGCGGCAAAGGGGGCAATTTCTCTTTGGCCCGCTGCTTCGCCTTCTCTTTGACTTTTTCCTTCGCTCGCTCAATTTCCCCTTCTTTTTCCTTCTCCTTCCGCTTTCCTTTGTCTTCTTTGGACTCGGCAACGGGTGCCACCGCGTCCGGCAGTGGCTTCCCGATCGCATCGGTGCCGGGTACCTGCTGTGCAGAAACCGGCAGTGCGGCAGCGGCGGAGCTTGGAATAGCCGCCGGGTCGGCGTCCGGAGCGACCGCGGGTGTATCGGGCGGCAGCGCCGAGGCCGGATCAGAAGCAGATGAAACAGCTTCAGCGGATGGGTCGGGATGGGCCGCGTTAGCAGCAGCGTCGTCAGGAAGGGCGGGCATCACAAAAGGCAGCGCAAAAGAATGGATTGAAGGCCCAGCGGAAAAAGAGCGGCGGGCTTGAAACGGGCAGATGGGGGGAAGGTTAGCGGGCAGTTGTTAGCGCACGCGCTGGCTACAATCCCGCGGGCTACGCTGTTTTCAGTTGGACTAAGGTAAGGTTGGTACGGTAGCCACCTGATTGGCGCGAAAGCAAGGGAGCCGCCTGGCAATCGCGGGCCAACCACCGCCGCCGTCCTAACCCCCGGCTCCCGGGGCCGTACACGGCCGCTTGCGACGCTCCCGCAATTTCTTACCTTGCCGAAAATGTTGCCGCGCGGCGTGACTCCGCGCAAGGTCTGCTTACTCCTCCGCTTCTGCATGATTTCTCGACTACGATTCCGGATTTGGGCCGGGCTATTGGCCGCAGTGCTGGCTGCCGGCTGCGCCACCAACAAACCGCCGTATTACGCCCCTGACCAGCGCAATTGGGCGCAAACGGCCCTACCCGACACGAGCGAGCTGGCCTACACGGTCTTCCTGATTGGTGATGCAGGCTCGCCTGATCCCGAAGAACCCATCATTGCCCTGCTGAAGCGGCAGATCCACGAGTCGTCCGCGATTGAGCGCTCCTCCGTCATTTACCTCGGCGACAATATTTACCCCGTGGGGATGCCCGCCGAGAACTCCTCGACCCGCAAGGAAATGGAGCGGCGGATGAATACGCAGCTCGACATCCTCAAAGGCTACCGCGGCGATCGCTAC
>JBKJUQ010000154.1:0-1774 GCA_046590685.1 Hymenobacteraceae bacterium | reverse complement strand
CCCAAAGAAAAAGCCCCCGACCATCGCTGGTCGGGGGCTTTTGCAGTACAACCGGGCAAAGCCCAATCAGACTTTGATTTCCACTTCCACGCCGCTCGGCAGTTCGAGCTTCATCAGCGCGTCGACGGTCTTGGAAGACGTCGAGTAGATGTCGATCAGCCGCTTGTAGGTGCAGAGCTGAAACTGCTCACGCGCCTTCTTATTGACGTGCGGCGAGCGCAACACCGTGATTTTTTCCTTTTCGGTCGGCAACGGAATCGGGCCGCTTACCACGGCACCGGTCGATTTCACGGCCTTCACGATTTTTTCCGAAGACTTGTCGACCAGGTTATGGTCGAACGACTTCAGCTTAATGCGGATTTTCTGATTCATCGCTGAAAAAAAAGCGCGGGCGGTTCCCACGCTGTAAAGGTACGAACGTCAATGACAAGAGAACGCCGGCCGGGTTAAAAAAACCCGGCCGGCGCAACTCAAAAACTTCTTACTTCTGGCCTTTCAGCTTCGCGATGATCGCGTCAGCCATACTCTGCGGCACCTGCTCGTAGTGCGAGAAGGTCAGCGACGCCGAAGCGCGGCCCGACGAGAGCGTCCGCAGCGTCGTCACGTAGCCGAACAACTCCGACAGCGGCACATCGGCCTTGATGACCTGCGCGCCCGCCTTCGTGTCCATCCCTTTCATGATGCCCCGCCGACGGTTCAAGTCACCCGTCACCGGGCCCGTGTACTCATCCGGCGACACCACTTCAACGGCCATAATCGGCTCCAGCAGCTTCGGACCGCACTTCACGGCCGCCTCGCGGTAGCCGATCTTCGCCGCCAGCTCGAACGACAGTGCGTCCGAGTCAACGTCGTGGTACGAGCCGTGGAAGATCTTCACGCGCATCGAGTCGAGCGGGAAACCGGCGAGCACGCCCGTCTTCATCGCTTCCTCGAAACCCTTCTGGATCGGCGAGATGAATTCCTTCGGGATTACCCCACCCACGATGCCGTTGACGAACTCGAAGCCCGGCTTTTCCGGCTCCGTCTCTTTCGGCCCGATCTCGAAGCTGATGTCCGCGAACTTACCGCGGCCACCCGTCTGCTTCTTGTACACTTCGCGGTGCTCCACTTTCTTAGTGATCATCTCCTTGTACGCCACCTGCGGCGCACCCTGGTTGATTTCCACCTTGAATTCGCGGCGCATCCGGTCGATGATGATCTCCAGGTGCAGCTCGCCCATCCCGCGCAGCACGGTCTGGCCCGTCTCCGGGTCGGTGTGCACTTTCAGGGTCGGGTCTTCCTCCACGAGCTTGGCAATCGCCATGCCCATCTTGTCCATATCGGCCTGCGTCTTCGGCTCGATCGCGTAACCGATAACCGGCTCCGGGAACGACATCGACTCCAGTACGATCCGCGACTTCTCATCCGTCAGGGTATCGCCCGTCTTGATGTCCTTGAAGCCCACACCCGCGGCGATGTCGCCCGCCTGGATGCGGTCAATCGGGTTCTGCTTGTTGGAGTGCATCTGCATCAGGCGCGAGATGCGCTCCTTCTTGCCGGTGCGGTTGTTCAGGATGTACGAACCACCTTCGAGCTGGCCCGAGTAGCAGCGGAAGAAGCACAGCCGGCCGACGAATGGGTCGGTCGCGATCTTGAACGCGAGCGCCGTGAACGGCTCGTCGTTGTCCGGGTGACGCTCGATCTCCTCGCCCGTATCCGGGTCCGTACCGATAATCGGCGGCATATCCAACGGCGACGGCAGGTACGCCATCACCGCGTCGAGCATCGACTGCAC
>JBKJUQ010000117.1:0-3581 GCA_046590685.1 Hymenobacteraceae bacterium | reverse complement strand
GAGCGGGCCGGTGGGCACGGTGGTGACGGTGAGTGGCAGCAACTTCACCGGCGTGACGGCCGTGCGGGTGGGCCTGACGAACGCGCCGACGTTCACCGTCAGCTCGACCAGCAGCCTCACCTTCACGGTGCCCGTCGGCGCGACGACCAGCCCGGTGCGCGTGTTCGCTTCGGGCGGCTTGCAACAGTCCGCGGTGAATTTCACCGTGGTTTTGCCCCCGACGATTACGGCCTTCAGCCCCGCCAGCGGCTCCGTCGGCAGCCAGGTGCTGCTGACGGGCACGAACCTGACGGGCGCGACCACCGTGCGCTTCGGCGGGGTTTCGGCACCCACTTTCACCGTCAACTCGGCCACGAGTATCACGGTAACCGTGCCCGTCGGCGCCTTGAGCGGCGCCCTGAGCGTGACGACGCCGGGGGGGACGGCGACCTCGGCGACGAGCTTCACGGTGACCGCCCCCGCGCCGCCGACGATTACGGCGCTCACGCCGGCCAGTGGCATCATCGGCGCCATCGTGACGGTGAGCGGCACCAACCTGCTGAGCACGACCAGCGTGCGGGTGAATGGCAAGGCCGTGGAGACGTTCCTCGTGACGAGCGCCACGAGCTTGCTGGCGCAGGTGCCCAACGGCGCCACCACCGGCCGCCTCAGCCTGACAACGGCCGGCGGGCAGGCCGTGAGCCCAACCGACTTCATCGTGCTCTCACCCCCCGATATCGACGGCCTGACGCCGGTTCGCGGGCCAGTGGGGACCGTGGTGACGCTCCGGGGCACGGGCCTGAGCGGGGCGACGGAGGTGCGCTTCGGCGGCACGGCGGCGCTGATTTTCAGCGCCTCCCCGGACGGCAAGACCGCCACCGCTACGGCTCCGGCCGGCACTGTTACCGGGCAGGTGAGTTTGACGAATCCGATAGCCTCGGCGCTCTCCGCGCAGGTGTTTACCCTGACGCTGGCGCGGCCCGAGGGGATCGGCTGGGTGGCGACCGAGCCGATGCAGGTCATCGCGTACCCCAACCCGGCGACCAGCGCCCAGCAGCTGATGGTGCAGGTACTCAACCGCCCGGCGATTCTCGGCTCCCAGACCGTGTACCTGCTCGACGCGCTGGGCCGCCCGGTCCGGGAGGCGCCGCTCGACGTCGCCAAGGCCGAGGCTCGCTTCGACCTCACGGGCTTGAGCGCGGGCCTCTACGTAGTGCGCTGCGGGGCCAGCGCCGCGCAGGTACTGGTAGGAGCCCGGCTTCCCTAGGGGGGCAAGGGGCCGCCAGGGCAAGCGCAGTCACCGGCTCATCGCCCCTTTCGTGCCCGATTATTTTGGCCAACGCGCCCCGTTGTCTCCGGACGGCGGGGCGCGTTGGCTTGCCGGCAAGCCGGTACTCGGTCTGATGTTTTCGGCGGCGGCTTCGGCCTTAGCCCTGGGCCCGCCGCTGCGGATATCGCGTAGCCGGAACTTCCACGCGCGCGAGTGCCCTGATTGCGTTCTACATTTAGCCAGCGAAGCCGCCTGTTGCCGGCCACGCCCATACCCGACTTTTTCTTTCGCCCCTTCGTCCCGCCCCGTTATGGCTATTCCTTCCAGCGCTACGGTTACCCGCGCCTTCGATATCCTGCCCTACCAGCTTGCCGCCTTTCCGAAGCCTGACTGCCTGGCGTGGAAGGAAAACGGCACCTGGCACAAGTGGAGCACCCAGGACGTGATCGAGCGCGCCAACAACCTCTCGTATGGCCTGCTGCGGCTCGGCATACAAGCCGGCGACAAGGTAGCGATCGTGTCGCTGTCGCGGCCCGAGTGGGTGATCTCCGACTTCGGCATTCAGCAGACCGGCGCCACCACGGTGCCGATGTACCCGACGATCACCGTCGATGATTACCGCCACATCCTGAAGGACGCGGGCGTGAAAGTGGCGCTCGCTTCCACCAAGGAAATCTGCGCGAACCTGCGCGAAGCCGGTGGGCCGAACCTGAAAGTGTATTCGTTCGAGGAAGTAGCGGGGGTCCCGCGCTTCGCCGAGCTGCTCGCCGACGGCAAAGCCAACCCCAACTCCGCCGAGTTGGAGAAGCGCAAAGCCGCCGTGCAGCCCGACGATCTGCTCACGCTCATCTACACCTCCGGCACCACCGGCACGCCCAAGGGGGTAATGCTCACCCACGACAACCTCATTTCGAATTACAAGTCGTCGGAGTCGGCCATTCCACTCGACTCCGCCGACCGCGCCCTGAGCTTTCTGCCGCTGGCGCACATCTTCGAGCGGATGGTGACCTACCTCTACTTCATGCGCGGGGTGAGCATCTACTACGCCGAATCGATCGAGGCTATCGGCGCCAACCTCAAGGAGGTGCAGCCGCAGGTGTTCACCACGGTACCGCGCCTGCTGGAGAAAATCTACGACCGTATCGAGGCCAAAGGCGCCGAGCTGACGGGCGTCAAGAGCGCCCTGTTTGGCTGGGCGATGAAGCTGGGCCACCAGTTCGATAACCAGAAAACGCCAGGGGCGTGGTACGATATGCAGCTCAGCATCGCGCGCAAGCTCGTGTTCAGCAAGTGGCAGGAAGCGCTCGGCGGCAAGATCAAGATCGTCGTGACCGGCGGCGGCGCCCTGCAGCCCCGGCTCGCGCGGCTGTTTTCGGCCGCCGGCGTGCGCGTGATGGAAGGCTACGGGCTGACCGAAACGTCGCCCGTGATTTCGGTCAACCGATTCGACGCGGCCAACAACGTGATCGGCACCACCGGCCCGGTGATCGACAACGTCGAAGTGAAAATCGCGAAAGATGGCGAGATCCTCACCCGCTCGCGCTCGGTGATGAAGGGCTACTACAACCTGCCCGAGCAAACCGCTGAGGCCATCGACAAGGACGGCTGGTTTCATACCGGCGATATCGGCGAGCTCGTCGACGGCAAATACCTGAAGATCACCGACCGAAAAAAGGAGATGTTCAAGACGAGCCAAGGCAAGTACGTGGCGCCGCAGAAAATCGAAAATTCGCTCAAGGGGCACCCGCTCATTGAGCAAGTGATGATCGTGGGCGACGGTCAGAAGTACGCGGCCGCCGTGATCGTCCCCTCGTTCGAAAACCTAAAAGACTGGTGCCCGCGCCACGGCGTCACGTTCACGTCCAACGAGCAGGTGATCAAAGAGCAGAAGCTACTCGACGAGATCGACGCCGCCGTGGCGCGCTACAACGCCACCACCGCCACCTGGGAGCAGGTCAAGAAAACGGTCCTGCTGCCGCGCCTCTGGAGCATCGAGTCCGGCGAGCTCACGCCGTCGATGAAGGTCAAGCGGAAAATCGTGACCAAGAACTTCGAGGCGGAGATCGCGGGGCTGTTTTAGGGGTGAACCGCCTACATAATGACCGCTCGTTCACGGACTAACCTGATTCGCCGCATTGGAAACTGGCTTGCGGGAGCACTTGAAAGTTACGTTTACTTCTGGTTATTCGTGTTCGCGCTGTGCGGCGCCCTCAATGCTGGGTATTACCTTCTCGGCTGGGTGGGCTGGGTTGGAGCGACACTCGGAGTGCTGGTATTTCTGGCCGGCTCACTAGGAGTACTGGTCTGGAAAACAGCGGCGCGGCGCAAGCAG
>JBKJUQ010000529.1:0-1668 GCA_046590685.1 Hymenobacteraceae bacterium | reverse complement strand
CCGGCGACAAATCGAACCACGCCACGAAGGCAAGAATGGCGATGGTGACGACCACGGGCACGAAAACCCCGCTCACGCGGTCGGCCAACCGTTGAATCGGCGCGCGCGAACCCTGCGCATCTTCCACCAGCCGCACGATACTGGCCAGCAGGGTATCGGCGCCCACCTTCGTGACGCGGAAGCGCAGCGCGCCCGTGGTGTTGAGGGTGGCGCCGAAAACCGCGTCGCCCACGGCTTTTTCCACGGGCAAGCTCTCGCCCGTCAGCATCGCCTCGTTCACGGCCGACGAGCCGCTGATTACGGCACCATCGGTGGCGATCTTCTCACCAGGGCGCACGGCCACTTCGTCGCCAAGTTGAAGCTGGGCGATGGGCACTTCTACTTCTGAGCCATCGGGACGGACTACGCGGGCCGTTTTGGCGCCCAGTCCAATCAGTTTCTTGATGGCTTCCCCGGTGCGCGCTTTGGCGCGCGCTTCGAGTAGCTTACCGAGCAGAATCAGGGTGATGATGGTGGCCGTGGTGTCGTAGTACACTTCCGCCGGCACGCCGCGGCGCGTCAGCCAGCCCGGCGCCACGGTGGCGAGCAGGCTGTACAGGAACGCCGCGCCCGTGCCCACGGCCACCAGCGTATCCATCGTGGCGGTGCGGTGGCGGAAGGTCTTCCAGGCCGCCACGAAAAACGAGCGCCCGCTGAACAGCAGCACGGGCAGCGTGAGCACCAGCAGCCCCCAGTTGAGCACCGGCATCGATACGCGCGCCATCAGCCAGTCGGTCATCGCCAGCATCGAGAGCGGCATCACCACGGCCGTGATGGCGGCAGCTACCCAGAAGCGCCGTTGCAGCGCCGCGTAGGCCACCGCTTTGGGGTCAGGGCCAGCATCGGCGGGAGTCATTTGATCTGGCGTACCCGGCGCGGGAGCCGGGGTGGGCAGCGGGCCAACGCCGTAGCCCGCTCCTTCAACGGCCGCGCGCAAGCCACTGGCGTCCACGGCGGCGGGATCAAATTCGATAGTCGCGCGCTCCGTAGCGTAGTTGACGGACGCTGTTCGGACGCCAGGGGTCTTCGTCAGCGCCTTTTGCACGAAGTTGGCGCACGAGGCGCACGTCATTCCCTCGATGGGGAGGGTAGCGGTAGTCGTGGGTGCGGAAGTCGGTTCAGTAGGGATCATTGGCAATGCTGGTAAGCAGGAATCAACAGCCCTTTCGACCGTTTGCTTCCGGCGAACAAAGCAACCAATGTAAACGGGCGATTGGTACCGTGTGAACGTGCGTAATCCGGGGGTAAAACTTGCAAGATTTCACCGAGTGCTACCAGCGGGGCCGCCAACCGTCCTTTGACTTCCCCATTCGACTATATTTGCGCCGAGCGTAATTCCTTGTGCTACGCATTGCGCGCTGCCGATTTGCACAATTGAGCACGAGGAGTTGCAAAATTCGGCGATTCCTGTCCGCCGCGACTGGCCGAATCGCGTACGAGATCAGCGAACACGGGCTTTACACAGTGTAAGTAGTAACCCGGCAGTACCACGAGCGGCTACACGACGACGAACGCCGTCGCTACTTTTGCCGTTACGACCGCTCCTGATGCTCACCTTCTCCCTTCGCCAACGACGCACGACGGCAGTCACCTTCCTGGTGATCTTCCTCAACGTACTGGTGGGGCAGG
>JBKJUQ010000367.1:0-1806 GCA_046590685.1 Hymenobacteraceae bacterium | reverse complement strand
CAGGTACCTTTTTGAAAAATCGACGAGTTCCGGCGCTGACAGGGAGCGACTTTTCGAAAAGGCGGCCATTCGGGGCGCCGGCAATGGGCGACTTTTTAAAAAGTCGGCGAGTTCCGGCGCCGGCAGAGGCCGACTTTTTGAATAGTCGGTGGATTTCGGGGGCGGAGGCGGGGCACGTTTGGGCGGAGTGGGCGGGGGCGAATACATTTGCCGCTTCACGTCCGCAACCCCCTTTGTAGCAGATGCCCGAGATTCAGCTGCCCGTTTCCGATGCCGCGCGCACGTTCCTGCTCGACCGGCTATTCACGACCCTGAGCGCGCTGGCGCCGGCCGACCGGCCGATTCCGGCCGATACGTACGACGGGCTGGTGGCCGCGCGCACCGCGTGGGCGCCGGTGGCGACGGAGTACCGCGCCGCTACCAGCGCGCAGCGCGGCGATGTCGGGCGCCTGACGCCCGCCCGCGCCAAGGCGCTGCTGTTCGTGAGCCACTACCTGCAGGTGTTCAATCTGGCGATCCGGCGGGGGGTGTACGAGCCGGCCGACCGGGCGCTGTTCGGGCTGCCGGTCGATTCGGCCGATCTGCCGCCACTCTACGCCGATCAGCTCCTGACGTCGGCGCTCACCAGTATCGCGCAGGGCAACGCGGTGCTGGCGGCTGGCGGCCGGCCGGCGATGACCAACCCGACCGCCGCCGAAGTGGCCGCCGCCGGTACCGCCTACCAGACCCTGCTCCAGACCCGCGCGAGCCGCGGTGAGGATACGGTGGCGGCGTCGACGGGCGTCGAGAAGCTGCGGCCGGTGGTTGATGAGGCCCTCGCCGACGTGTACGCCGAGCTCAAGCACCGCCACCGCAAGCTCACGCCGGCGCAATGGCGCACCATCGGGCGCACGTACGGCTTCCGGTTCACCAACGCCCGCGACGAGAAGCCCGAGGGGCGCTACACCGGCCCGGTGGCGGCCGGCGAGCTGGTGGAAGTGTACGAGGGGGTGTTCGGGGCCGACCTGCGGGTGCACCTGCGCAACCCCGGCCTGACGGATTGGGAAATCGGCCTCGCCCCAACCGATGACGCCCTTCCGGCGCCGGTACTGGTGAAGGCGGGGGCGGAAGTAATCCTAAAAGCCGCCGATTTGGGCAACCTCGCCGACCGCAACCTACTGATCCGGAACCGCTCGACCGACCAGCTCGGCGAGTGGGACGTGACGTTCGAGCCGGCCGACTAAGCCCATGGACGCTCCGCAGTCCCAGCCCTACCGCTTCACCGCCCCCATCGAATCCGTCGGCGACGAAGGCCCCATGTACGGCTACCACTGCCTGGTGGTGCCGCCCGCCGTCGCCGCCGAGATGAAGGCGCGCAAGCTGCGCCGCCTCACCGGCACCCTCAACGGCGTGCCCTTCGACCTGGCCCTGCAAAGCCGCGCCGGCGAAGCCACCCGGTACCTCGGCCTCTCGCGCCAGACCCTGCGCGCCCTCAAGGCGCGGGTCGGCGACGCCGTCATGGTCGTCTGCCAGCCCGACGAAACGCCCGACGAAGTAGCGCTCGCCGAAGAGCTGTACGAAGTGTTCCAGCTCGAACCCGAAGCCGCCGCGCGCTTCCACGCCCTCACGCCCGGCCGGCGGCGCTCGCTGGCGTACTACGTCAGCAGCGCCAAGGGCATCGACACGCGCATCAAGCGCGCGATGGAACTTGCCTACAAGCTGCGCACGAATACCCTCTACGGCGACGTGAACCCCGCCAAGCGGTAGCGACCCGCCGGAGAAGCCGTCGCCTATTCGTCGGAATCGGCAGAATCGGCTTTCTGCTTC
>JBKJUQ010000333.1:0-7390 GCA_046590685.1 Hymenobacteraceae bacterium | reverse complement strand
ATCCACTGCTTGTGGCGGTGTTCGACGAAGAAGTACTCGGGGTCGGCGAAGGCCGCGCCGTGCAGCCGCGCGAACTCCTCAGCGCCCGCCCCGGCTAGTAAAACGTGTTCGGATTTTTCCATCACCAAGCGGGCCAGCGTGATCGGGTTGACTACCCCGCGCACGCCCGCGACGGCTCCAGTAGCGCGGTTGCGGCCGCTCATCAGCGATGCGTCGAGCTCGTGGATACCGTCGTGGGTGAAGACCGCCCCGCGCCCCGCGTTGAACAGCGGGCAGTTTTCCAGTTCCCGCACCGTGGCTTCCACGACATCAAGGGCCGAAGCGCCGGCGGCGAGCAGGCCATAGCCTACGTCGCGGGCCTGCGTGAGCGCCGCGCGGTAAGCCGCTTCCTGCGTAGCGTCGAGCGAGTGACGAGCGATGGTACCGGCACCACCGTGAAGGGCTAGAGAAATCATGGAATAAGGGGAAGGCACTGCGAAATACGGGGTAAAATAACTGGCTGGCCGGAACACTCGCCCCGGACGTGGCGTTTTGCGGCGGGCCTATTGTACGGATGGCGCGCTATTCGTACATTTGGGCTAGTTGTTTCCACCTTTTGTTTAATTGTGATATGGCCTACGAAGCCACCGGTACGCTACTCGCTGATATGGGCACCCAACAGGTCAGCGAGAAATTCCGCAAGCGTGAATTCGTTCTGGAAATCCAGGACGGTCAATACCCCCAACAAGTAAAGTTTGAGCTGGCGCAGGATAAGTGCGATTTGCTCAACAGCTTTCAGGTTGGAACGCCCCTGACGGTGTCGTTCGACCTGCGCGGCCGTTCTTACGACAAGAACGGTCAGACCATGTACTTCACCAGCCTCTCGGCGTGGAAAGTGGGCAGCGCGACGGGCGGTGGTCAGCAGTCTCAGGGCGGCGGCTCCTACGGTCAGGGTCAGCAACAGGGCGCCAACTCGGGTGGCAGCCAGCAGCAAGCACCCCGTCCGGCGAACAATAACCCCGCGATGCAGCGCCCGCAGAGCGCGGCGCCTATTGGCAACGATGCAGACAACGATCTGCCGTTCTAAGGTCGATCTCTAGCGTCGATTGACGGCTAGTTGAAAAGCCGGTTTTCCGTCAGGAAGACCGGCTTTTTTGTTTTTCGCGCATGACCCACTCCGATTTTCTCGCGCTGCTTGCCACCGGCGAGAGCGAGAGCCTGGAATTCAAGAAAACCCTCACCCATCCGCACAAGATCGCCCGCACTTTGGTGGCGTTTGCCAATACGGCTGGTGGCACCGTGCTGGTGGGAGTCCTCGACACCGGCCAACCGGTGGGGGTGCGCGACGCCGAGGAGGAGTGCTTCGCGCTACGGCAGGCGCAAGCGCTAACGGATCCGCCGGTACCCATCGAGCTGGACGAAATCGAACTACCCGGCCCGACCGAAATGGTCGTCGTGCGAGCCCGCGTGGCCGAGAGCAACCGCAAGCCCCACCGAGTAAACGTGCAACCCCGGGGGGCCGCGCCCGAGTGGCGGGTGTACGTGCGAGCTGGCGCGGAATCGGTCCAGACCTCACCGCTGATGGAAAAGGTCCTCCGCCACGAACTGCCGCCCGACGAGTCGGAGACCACCGCCCAAGTCTTCACGCGCCATGAAACTGCCGTGCTGGCGATGTTTGCGCAATTGCCGCGCGTGACCGCTGCGCACGTGCGGCAGCTACTTAACCTATCGGAGCGCCGCGTCAGGCAGTTGTTACTGGACCTAACCTTGCGGGGCCACCTGTTGGAACATACCCGCGAACGCAAACCCTTCTGGACTCGCCGCGATACTCGTACATAATCCGTCTTTACGGTCTAAGCGGGCGCGCTTAAATCATCCGGCATCCGGCATTTACCAACGCTGTCTCCCTTTAGAGAATGCAAAACCCCGCCCGGCTTCTGGGCCAAAGCGGGGTTGTCAATCAGCAAAAAAGCTGAATCCGGCGTCTTTATTCGCTGCTGCGATTCTTGGCGGCCTTCTTCTCGATCTTCTCGGCCTTCTTCTCTTTGGCCGACTTAACCGGTTCCTTCTTCTTCTCTTTAAGGTTACTTAGTCCCTTGGCCATGGGTGTCGTTGGGGGTTTAGTGGTGGAAAGTGGAGGCAAGTTAGGCCGAACGCGGGGCTTTTGCTGAACCGTATAACGGGACAAAGCCCTCCCCGTTCTAGCGGAGAGGGCTTTGTCCCTTTTTCTGTCTTTCTAACTACTCTGCGGAATCTTACGGGACGTAGCGCCCGAAGGTTACCATAAGCACACTTTTCCCCACCATTTCGGCCCGCCAGCCCCACCAGCCGGGCAATTAAACGTGGCCGATGACAGACCAACCGGTAAGTTTGCGCACCGGTTGGGCGCTTTGGCGCTGGGGCGGCTTCTCTTCCACTTCCCTTCCTGCTGACGGCATGTCCCGAACGGTTCGGCGCGCGCTGCGCGTGGTATTCTGGTTATTCATCGGCGGGCCGGTGGGCTTGCTGCTGTTGGCGGGCCTAACCTATACCGGCTACGCGCTCTGGGCGCGCGGCGGCGTCGACGACGCCCACGTGGCGTACCTGCACGGCCATCAGGAAAGCGCCCCCGCGCCCGATCAGCTGCGGTTTACGGTTTTCGACTCGGCGTTCTACGCCAATCGCCTGTTTCTGCTCGGCGAGGCCCACGGGTGCTCCGTGCCGCAACAACTCGACTTTGCCCTGTTGCGCCATCTCAACGCCCGCGCGGGGGTGCGGCACTACGTGGCCGAGATCGATCCCGCTCAAGCGCACGCTTTCAACGAATACCTGCGCACCGGCGACGAAGCCCCGCTCCGCGCCGTGTTTGATCACTGGGCCGGCACGGCCCAGTGGGGTAACGAAGAATTCTTCGCCAAGATCCAGCATATCCGGGCGCTCAACCAATCGTTGCCCGCCGATCGCCGCATCGCCTTTATCGGCCTCGACCGCTTGCAGGACATAGCTCTCACCACCCAGTACCTGCGCGAGTTCCTGCCCGCCGCCCACTACCCAACGGGCACAGTACCGGCGCTTGACTCGCTCCTGACGGCACTCGACCAGCGCCAGCCCGACGCCGATGACCTCGACCATTTGGCCGCGCTGGCCCGTCGGGCTCAGGCTGGCCTACCTCCCGGCGCGCCGAGCGGCCTGCCCGACTCACTGGCAGTACCCGTCGGCGTCGTGCTGCGCAACGTGGGGTATCTCGCCCCACGGATGCGCCGCGACAGCGTCATGCTGTTAAACCTCGCCGCTGCCTACGCTACCGGGCAAGTGAAGCCGGACGAGAAGCTCTACGGACTGTGGGGTTTGGCCCACGTACTCCAGAATGAGTTCAACCACGTGCAAACGCTGGCCGGACTGGTGCGGCGCTCGGACCTGCCGTGCCGCGCAGGCGTGGTATCGCTGGTGACTTTCCTGCTCGACTCGAAGATGATGATGCCAGCCGGTGGTATTCCCGAAGCGCTGCGACCAAAAGATGCGCTGTCGGTCGACGTGGGAATAAGCCAGGATGGTCCGCTGGTCTTCGCGCCGGGCGTACGCGACCTAGCCGCCGCAACCACCCCGCGCACCGTCACCCTCTTCCGCCTCAACGCCCCCAACTCGCCCTACGCGCACTCGCAACGGCTGGCGGCGGCCCGGGCGCCCGCTTTCGGGCAAACGTTGCTGCCCACCAAGCCCAACGCTGTCACGACCGATTATTTCCAGTACGCCGTGCTGGTGCGCGACTCGCCGGCCGTGCGTTTGCGGCCGGCCAGCGAAAAACCGGTTGCTACGGCCGTGCGCTGATGGCCTACCCACGCCCTGTCGGCGAGGCGTCAGCGGGGCGGTTCCTACCTTGCCGCTGGATCCGGGGGTGTACCCGCGCCGCGCGGGCGCTGACTTCTCTTCCTGATTCCTTCCGCCCATGCCCGTCCGCAAGACCCGTAAGATTTTCGTACTCGATACGAGCGTGCTGCTCCACGACCACTCGGCCGTGCTGCACTTTCAGGACCACGACGTGGCCCTGCCGATTACCGTGCTCGAAGAGCTGGATACCTTCAAGAAAGGCCACGATGTCCTTCAGTTCGAAGCGCGGCAGTTTATTCGGTTTCTCGATACACTCTCGGGCGGCCGGAAGCTCACCGACTGGCTCCCGCTCTACCCTGACGACAAGCGCCGCAAAGGCCGCCTGAAAGTGGTACTCCCCGAGCCGGCGCCCCCGGGGATGGCCGACGCCAACCACCTCTTCGGAGCCACCAAGAACGATCACCACATCCTCAACGCGGCGCTGCAATTGCAGCGGGAGCACCCGAAGGACGCAGTTATTCTGGTTTCCAAGGACATTAACCTACGCATCAAAGCCCGCGCGCTAAACCTGACGGCGGAAGACTACGAGACCGGCAAGGTGGAAAACCCCGCCGGCCTGCCCGCCGGCGCCGACCGCCTCGAAGATGTCAACGCCGCCGCGCTCGGCACGCTGCTGGCCGAAGGCATCGTCGACGCGCCCAAGCTGCTCGGCCGGAAAGTGCCATCCGGCAACCACTACTACGTGCTGCGACAGGGAAAGCTCAACGCCCTCGCGTTCTACCGGCGCGAGACCAATCAGCTCGAACGCCTCGAAAAACTTTTCGCCACTGGCATCAAGCCGCGCAACGCCGAGCAGACCTTCGCCCTGCACGCGCTAATGAACCCCGCCGTTAAGCTCGTAACGATTCAGGGCGTGGCGGGCACTGGCAAGACATTGCTGGCGCTCGCCGGTGCGCTGGAGCAGCGCAAGGAGTACAAGCAGATTTACCTGAGCCGCCCGGTAGTGGCGCTCGGCAACAAAGACATCGGCTTTCTACCCGGCGACGCGAAAGCGAAGATGAATCCGTGGCTCGAACCCCTGTGGGACAATCTGCGCCTGATTCAGAACCAGTTTCCGGAGAACTCGAAGGAGCAGACGCGGCTCAAAGAGCTGGTGCAGCACGAAAAGCTGCTGATCACGCCGCTCGCCTACATCCGTGGGCGGTCGTTGTCGGATATCTTCTTCATCATCGACGAAGCTCAAAACCTGACCCCCCACGAAGTAAAAACCATCATCGCGCGCGCCGGCGACAACACCAAGATCGTCCTCACCGGCGACATCTACCAGATCGACACCCCGTACCTCGACTCGCAGTCCAACGGCCTCTCTTACCTGATCGACCGGGCGCAGAACCACCCCCTCGCCGCCCACGTGACCCTCACCACCGGCCAGCGCTCCGATCTGGCTAACCTGGCGAACGAGCTGCTGTAGGCCGGTTTCGACCACCTGCCATCGGCCACACTGGTAACCGCCCAAAAAGATGGTCCGCCGCGCACGTGCGCGGCGGACCATAATCCTGATCAGCGGCGCTACAGGCGCACCAGCCGCAGCGCGCGCATCCGGCCGTCGAGGGTGAGGCGCACAATGTAGAAACCGGGTGTCAGGGTGGCCGGCAATGCCAATTCGTGGGTACCGGCGGCCAGCGAGCTGACGACCGGCGGCCTACCGACCGCTCGGCCCAGCCCATCGACCACCTCCAGGCTCACCCGGGCTGCTTGGGGCAGGCGCAAAGTCAGGCTGCTGGTTTCGGTCAGAGGGTTGGGGCTGACGATAGCTTCTGGCAGCGTGGCGGCGGCTTCGTCATCCGTCAGGCCCATGATAGCGCTAGTCAGGCGCAACAGCCCGAAGCCCACGGCTCCCCCCTGCGAGGAGGTGGAGTTGCCCGCGAAAACGGGTTTCCCGTCGACCTGAAACGCCATCCCCCACAGCTCCCCAGCATAACCGAAGACGGCCCGCCGTGAGCCAGCGGTACCGAAGGAGGTGTCGAGCGCACCGGTGGCCGTATAACGCACCACCAGCGCATCCTGCAACGCATTTGGCCGGAGAGTGAAGCCGCCGCCAGCCAGCACGATTTTGCCGTTCGGCTGCAGCCCCATCGCGTAGATTTTATCTTGCGAGCCGGCGCTGAAGTCGTGAATGGTGAAGCCAGCGGTGCCGAATGAGGGATCCAGAACTCCGGTGGCGGAGTAGCGCGCCACGGCCACGTCGCCGTTCGACTCGCCACCCAATACCAGCTTGCCGTCGGGCTGGCGCACCACGGCCCACGGAATCGTGTAGGAATTGGGCTGAAGCAGGGTGATGGTTTTGCCGCCGGTGCCGAATGCCGCATCCGGTACGCCGCCGGCCGTCAAGCGGCAAAGGCTGAAGGTAGGGTCGCCGGTGCCGCTGCTGTACGTTTCGCCGACGATAACCACCTTGCCATCGGGTTGCAGCAGCGCGGCGCGGCCCTGATCGCGGGCGAGGCCTATGGGAATCAGCACCTTGCCGCCGGTGCCGAAGGTGGCGTCCGGAGTGCCGTTAGGCAGAAACCGCGCAGCGGCAAAATCGAAATCGTTACCATTGTAAGCAAAGCCCGTGGCCACGATCTTGCCGTCGGGCTGTACCAGCAAGCTGCGGATAGTCGAGCCGTTGCCGGTGCCGAAAGACAGCTGCGCGCGGCCATCGCCGGAGAAGGTTGCGTCGGGCTGACCGTTGGGTAGTAGCCGCAACAACGCGTAATCGCCGTTGGCCTGACCACCGAGCAGAATCTTCGAATCGGTCGGCTGTACGGCCACCGCGAAGCACTCCTCATAGGAGGAGCCGAAGTTGAAGGGCTCGATACCGCCCACCCCGAATGCCGGGTCAAGCTGCCCCGATGGCAGGTAGCGCGCCACGAGCCAGTCTTGATTGCCGTTGTAAGTGCCGGCTACCACGATTTTCCGGTCGGGCTGCAAGGCTAGCCCAGCCACCCGGCCATCGTAACCGGAAAAGGGCGTAATTACCACGCCGTTAGAACCGAACGTGACATCCGGCGCCAGCGCCTGAGCTGCGCAGAAGTGGGGAGCGGCCAGCAGGGCTAGAATTGGTAAAGGAAACCGCATTGGAAGCGAAAAGCATAGCCCGAGCGACCACCCGGCCGACAAAGTTCCGCTGACGTATGATGGCAACCTATCACATTTTTGGGTGAAGCGCCGGACAGCGCGGACGCGGAGGCGGGCGGGCAGCCGTCGTCACTTTTGATCGACTCCGGCACCAACCACGCAGTAGGGTTTTTCCGTAAGGGCTCGTCAAACTGCAATTCCCTTCTAAACCCCTCCTCTCCACGATGGCTTCCATCACCGAACAAGGCGCGCGCATCGCCAAAAACTCGCTCTTCACTTACTTCCTGAAAAAAGCCGCCACGGTGGTAGGCAAGCCCGCGCGCGTGGCGATCGTGCTTAAGGAAGCCGTCGATACCCTCAAAGATCATGACAACCCCAAGCCCGGCGTTCACCAAGCCATTGAGCTCGGGATGACGCTGGTACGCCTCATCACGGCGTGGGCGCAGGGCCACTACCGCGGGGTTTCGCCGATGACGATCATGAG
>JBKJUQ010000246.1:0-5160 GCA_046590685.1 Hymenobacteraceae bacterium | reverse complement strand
GATGCGCCCGGTGAAGCCCGACTTCGTGGGTGATCTGACGCAGAATGAGCTGACCGTAACGAACCTGACGCGCACCGGCACCCCGCTCGCCACCGGCGACAAACCCGGCTTTCACCTGCTCGGCAACCCGTACGCCTCCCCCCTGGACTGGGATTTGGTGCCGGTGCCGGCGGGCCTAAGCGCGGCCATCTTCGTCTGGAAAACGCAGGGCGGCACCAACGGCGTGTACCTGACGCGCACCAACGGCATCGGCTCGCTCCCGGACGGCCTGCTGCCGATGGGTCAGGGCTTCTGGGTGCAGGTGACGGGCGCGGGACCGGTCAGCCTGACGCTGCCAACCGCGGCGCGGCCGACCACCTACGACAACCCGCTCCACTACCGCCCCTCGGTTGACGCCCGGCCTCAGCTCGCGCTCGCGCTCGGGGCAGTCGGGGCGGCGCCCGCCGCCCGCGATGAGACGTTCGTGTACGCCGAAGCCGGCGCGACCTCTTTCCTGGATAATCTGTTCGACGCCGCCAAGCCCGGCCACAACGTGGGCCTGCCCACGCTGGCGAGCCTGACCGCGGCCGACGATGAGCTCGCCATCAATGGTCTGCCCGAAACGGCCCTGACCGCCGACGCCCCCGTGCCGCTGCTGCTCGACGTACCCGCCGCCGGCCCCTACGAGCTGACGGCCACCACGCTGGCAAACCTGACCGGCACCACCGTGACACTCGTGGATGACCTCTCGGGCACCCGCTACGACCTGCATCAGCAGCCCACCGTGACCTTCGCGGCCACGCAGGCAGGCGAAATCCGCGACCGGTTCCGCCTGGTCTTCGGCCAACGCCCACTCGGCACCTCGAAACTCGAAACTCGAAACTCGAAACTCGAAGTGTGGCCGAATCCGGCGCACGGCAGCGTCCGTCTGCGCGGCGCGGCCCCCGCGACCTCCGTGCAGCTGCTGGATGCTACCGGTCGAACGGTGCGCACGCTAGTCCCCCACACCGCCGAGGCCGACATTTCCCTCGTCGGCCTTGCGCCGGGCGTCTACACCGTGCGCGCCGGCAGCGCCACGCGGCGATTGGTGGTCGAGTAAGCCGCGCTTCGGCGGCTGGGTATGCTTGATTGAGCGGGGATTACGCCCCCTCCCCGAAAAGGCTGACCGCGGTGCGGTCACCCTTTTCCGTTTCGGTGCCCCCGCCGCCCGACCTTTGTCGACCGGCGGGGCTTTCCCACCCGGCGCTTCTTCTTCCTCTCTATGGCCAAAGTCGCCATCAACCTCGCCACTGGGGCGCTCCAACAAACTGAGCTGATCGTCGGCATTGATCTGGGTACCACCAACTCGCTCGTCGCGTACGTGCACCCCGAAACGCGCCAGCCGCGCGCCATCAACGACCTCGGGCGCGGCACCATCGTGCCGTCGGTCATCTACTTCGCGCCGGACGGCGAGCTGCTCGTTGGCGACGACGCCCGCCTGAAGCTCGAAACCGACCCCGCCCACACGATCTACTCCGTCAAGCGGCTGCTGGGCAAGAGTTACCGCGACCTCGCCGATCACCTCGGCCAGCTCGGCTACCGCGTGGTGGAAGACGAGCGCGACCCCGACGGCCTGGTGCGGGTGCGGGTCGGCGAGCGTTACTACTCCCCCATCGAGCTCTCGGCGCTGATTCTGCGCGAGCTAAAGCACCGCGCCGAGCACGCGCTCAAAACGCCCGTCAACCGCGCCGTCATCACGGTGCCGGCGTACTTCAACGACTCGCAGCGCCAGGCCACGCGCGACGCCGGTCGCCTCGCCGGCCTCGACGTGCTGCGCATCGTCAACGAGCCGACGGCCGCCGCGCTGGCCTACGGCCTCGATCAGCAATCCGCGGCGGCCCCTCAACCCTCTTCCTCCCTCTCCCCTTCCCACCCTCCCACCCTCCCACCCTCCAAAACGGTGGCCGTGTATGACCTCGGCGGCGGCACATTCGACGTGAGCATTCTGCGGCTCGAAAACGGTATTTTCGAGGTACTCGCCACCAGCGGCGATACCTGGCTCGGCGGCGACGATATGGACCGGTTGATCGCCGATCACTGGCTCCGCGCCCTCGGCCTCACCGACGACGACCTGCGCGCCGACAAAACCTTCGCTCAGCGCCTGCGCCTCGCCGCCGAAACGGCCAAGCGGACGCTGTCGGACGCCGCCGAGTTCTCGACCGAGATCGACGCGCCCGGCGCACCGGCGCCGGTGACCGTCACCCTCACCCTCACCGAATTCGAGGCCCTCATCGAGCCGCTCGTGGCGCGCACGCTCGCCAGCTGCCGCACGGCCGTGCAGGATGCCGGGATTCAGGTCGAAGACCTCGACGCCGTGCTGCTCGTGGGCGGCTCGACGCGGGTGCCGCGCGTGCGGGCGGCGGTAAGCGCCTTCTTCAAGCAGGAAGCCAACGCGAGCCTCGACCCCGACGAAGTGGTGGCCCTCGGCGCGGCCGTGCAGGCCGACGTGCTCGCCGGCAACCGCCGCGATCTGCTGCTGCTCGACGTTACGCCCCTCACGCTCGGCCTCGAAACCCTCGGCGGGCTGCTCGACCCGATCATCCCGCGCAACTCGAAGATTCCGACCAAAGCCGGCCGCCAGTATACCACCAGCGTCGACGGCCAAATCAACCTCAAGCTCGCCATCTACCAGGGCGAGCGCGACGTGGCCGCCGAAAACCGCAAGCTCGGCGAGTTCACGCTGCGCGGCATCCCCGCGATGCCCGCCGGGCTGCCCAAGATCGACGTCAACTTCCGCCTCAACGCCGACGGCATCTTGCAGGTGGAAGCCGTGGAGGTGCGCTCCGGGGTGCGCCAAGAGATCGAGATCAAGCCGCAGTATGGCCTGACCGACGCGCAGGTCGAGCAGATGCTGCTGGATTCGCTCACCCACGCCCGCGAAGACATCGCCACCCGCGCGCTCATCGAGGCGCGCACGGCCGGCGAGCAGCTGCTCTACCACACCACCCAGTTTGTGAAGAAGCACGGCCAGCACCTCACGGCCGCCGAAATCGACCAAACGACCCAGTACGTTGACACCCTGCGAACCGCCGTGGCCGGGGCCGACAAAGACGCCATCCTGGCCGCCGCCGACGCCCTCGACGACGCCACCCGCCCCTTCGCCGAGCGCGTGATGGACCTGAGCGTGAAGCAGGCGATGAGTGGCAAGCGAATAGCGTAGCGCGTGATAGAATGTAGCCGCGGGGCGCTGGCCCGCGAGCGCGGCAGCGCTTCAACGCAATGCTTGGCAACTTCAAGCACGCACGACGCACCCAGCACTACGTAGAACTCGCTTCGCTCGTCGCGGGCCAGCGCCCCGCGGCTACATCCCCGCGGCTACATCCCCGCGGCTACATCCGATCCCACGCTCCCCCTACTCCGCCGGCGTGGTGTCGCGCACCACCACGTACACCGCCTCGCGCGGGCGCTTCATCAGGTAGCGCTCGCGGGCGAATTTCTCCAGCAGGTCGGGGTTGTTGAGCAGGGCATCGCGCTCGCGCTGCACCTCGCCGATCTTGCTTTTGTAGTAGTCGCGCTCGCGCTCCAGCTCCGCGAGCTTAGTGCGGCGCTGCACCTGCGTCACGAGGTCGTTGCCGTCGAAAAACACCACCCACCCCAGCAGCGCCACCGCCGAGAGGAAGTAGTAGGAACGCAGAAAGGCGGGAATCTGAAACGGCAGGCGCACGGGCAGGAAAGCACTAAAACGGGCCGCGCCCGCACCCCGAAGGTACGAACGCGGCCCGCGTTGGGGGCAAGCCGGGGACGCTAGGCCTTCGGCGCCTTGGGGGCTTTCGGCTGTTTCGGGGCCTTGGGCGTATCGTCGACGATGAACCCGTGATCTCCCATCCGGCGCAGGTTTTTCGTCCCGTACTCGCCCTGCAAGGATTTGCTGCTGCGCTGCACCACGGGCCGCGCCCGGTCGGCAATGTTATCACGCAGCTCGTACAGGTCTTCGAGCTTTTTCTTCATCGCCTCAGCTTGCGCGTGGTACTTGAGTCCTAACGCGATATCGGGGCCCACGGCTTCGAGGTCGGTTTTCAACTCACCCCGAATCACGGAATCGGCGCCGTCGGTCTGGTGCTTCTCATAAAGCTTAGCCGCCAGGGTCAACGTACCGAATACGTCGGTTTTATTGGGAATGGGAATGCGGGCGCGGGTAGCAGCCATCAAACAAATAAGCGCCGGGGAAAGGTGAGAAAAGCCGGCGACGCGTCAAAAATGGCAAATCCACCGAGCGCTTCGCATCACATCTTGATGTAGGCGGCTTCTATGCTGACGTGGGTGCCGTGCACGTCAGCGTGTGCGGCAAAAACCACGACGTGCACGGCAGATAGCAGAAGGTGGCCGGCGTATAGCTTGTCGTGTGCGGCCTACGCGTCAGCGGGCACCTCATCGTGTGCGGCCTAATGTTAGAAAGTGCTGTAGGCAGCCTTCAGTAGACCGTCTAGCGGTCCATATTGCCAATGTCGAAGCGGCCTTCCGTGACGCGCACGGTATCGCCAGGGCCGCCGGCCATCACGAAGGAGAACGTGCCGGCGATAATGCCGGCATGGTAATCCAAACGGCTAAGATTAACCGTTCCGCTTACCAATTTCTCTGGTCCATAGTATTTATTTGGTGGCCACAAACTCGCGTAATTTCCATTGACACCACTCTTTACTAGGGCTTGTACACCTGATTTTTGGGCGAAAGCGTGAGTAGTATCAGGAAATATTAAAGATATTTTCTTGTATCCATCCTTTGAATTGAAACCGGCAACGAAGTACAAGACATCAGAGGTAGTCCAATCAGCTACCAACTGTGATGCTGTTTCTACTTTCCACAACTCGCCATTAACTAGGCAGCCGAAGGTATTAGCCCCGCTAGTAGTAGCAGGCGGTAGCTGGTCCTTGGGCGCCACTTTATCTTTCTTGCAGCTGCCCAGCAGCAGCGCGGCGATGAGGGGGAGCAGAAGCAGGAAGCGGTTCATCGGATGGAAGGTAAGACCCAGGCGCCGTAAATCAGACCGCCCCGCCGGCTCCCGGACAGGGAAGCAAGCGGGGCGGTCGTAGCAGGCGGGGTTCGGGGCTTAGAACTTCCGGCCCGGGTAGTAGGCTACCTCGCCCAGTTCCTGCTCGATGCGTAGGAGCTGGTTGTACTTCGCCATCCGGTCGGAGCGCGAGG
>JBKJUQ010000196.1:0-1725 GCA_046590685.1 Hymenobacteraceae bacterium | reverse complement strand
GGTGGCCGAGGCGACGGCCATCTCCGCCACTTTCACCTTCAGGTCGGCGTGGTAGATGAGCAGGCGCGTCGGGGCGGGCGCCGCCGTGAGGGGTTTGTTGACCGCTTCGGTATGGGGCTCATAGCCATTGCCCCCAGAAGCCCGTGGTGGGGGCGGGGCTTGCATTGCGGGTGATTCCATGACCGCGCGATCGTTGCTGGATTCCGGGGATTGCGAGCACCCCCCGAGCCACCACCCGGTGGAGAGGATAACTACCAGCGTAATACGACTCATAGGACAAGGAGCTAACCCGTCGGCCGAACGTCCGGCCGGGGTGCTTGATGGCGCGCTTGCCGCCCGCGTAACCCGTCGCGCGCACAAAAAGCCCGGCCGCGGGCCCGACCTGCCGCCGGCCATTGCGGAAACCCGCAAGGGCGCTCCCGACGTCGGGGGAGGGTCTGCGGAAACCCGCAAGGCCATTCCCGACGTCGGACGACCATTGCGGAAACCCGCAAGGCTACTCCCGACGTCAGGCGGGCTCCTGCGGAAACCCGCAAGGCCGTTCCCGACGTCGGGCGGTCGTTGCGGAAACCCGCAAGGCAGCTCCCGACGTCGGGGGAGGTACTGCGGAAACCCGCAAGGCCACACCTGACGTCAGGCGGGTTCCTGCGGGAATCTGCGAAGATTCCAGTAAATCCGCTAGTTTCGCCACCGGCCTCCGACCCGAAAGGCCAGGAGCCACGTCTTTTCTTTCATCATTATCCCTCTTTACTGCCTGATGATCACCATAATCCGCCTCTGCGGCAATTTCTTCGCCGACCCGCGCATCACCGCCGACAACCTCAAGGAAGGCATGCGCGACAACCTCGAACGCCTGCTCGCCAACCCGCTGGGCGGCAAGCTGACGGCGATCGCGGCCGAAAACCAGGCGCTGTTTCAGCAGTGGTCCGGCGAGCTGGTGGGCAAAGCCGCCGCCGCTACCGATCAGTACGCCGCCACCGACGACCAGGAAGCCGCCCGCGCCGCCCTGCTCGATCTGGTGCGCGCCGGCTATGGCCACACCCGCTTCGCGCTGCGCGCCCCCGCCGACAAGGGCGGCTTCACGAAGCTCTACCCCGACGGCCTCGACGAGTACAATACGGCGAATCTGCCCGAGTTCGATACGCTTATGACGCGCTACGATCAGCACCTCGACGAAGTCAGCGCGCAGGTAGGGGCCGCCTACGTCGCGGAGTTCGACAACCTGCTAGCCACCTACAGCACCGCCCGCGGCCTCCAGCTCCAGCGGAAGGGGCGCCTCGAAGCCGCCCGCGCCACCGTCACGGCCACGCGCCCCCTCATCACCGCGCAGCTCACCAAAACGCTGCACACGATCTGCCTCGCCACCGCCGGCGACGCCGAGCTGGCCGCCTCCTACTGGGATCAGCGCTTCTTCGACACCGACTCGCCCGAAGCCGCCGAGGACGAGGCCCCCGCGCCGACGCCGGGCGGGTAGGGGATGGGGTTACGTTGAAAAGCGAAGGGCTTCCCGCCGGTTGGCGGGAAGCCCTTTCCCTGTGAGGTTAACTCTTAGCAGTCGTTTAAATACTGGGGCAGATGTAGCCGAGTAGTGTTCTGTCATTGCGAGCGGAGCGAAGCAATCCGACGCAAGCAGCCGTTGAGCATTCGCCGGATTGCTTCGCTCCGCTCGCAATGACAGAACACTACTCGGCTACATCTGCCCCAGTATTTAAACGACTGCTAAGA
>JBKJUQ010000303.1:0-7497 GCA_046590685.1 Hymenobacteraceae bacterium | reverse complement strand
CAGAATCACGACCCGGTCTTCCCCGATCTCGTTGAGCAGGTTGTGGAAGCGGTTGCGCTCGGCGGGGTCGAGGCCGGCGGTCGGCTCATCGACGATGATGAGGCGCGGGTTGCCCAGTAGCGCCTGTGCAATGCCGAAGCGCTGTTTCATTCCGCCCGAATACCCGCCCAGGTTCTTGTTGCGGACGTGGTAGAGGTTGGTTTGTTCGAGTAGCGCTTTCACGGTTTCGCGCCGTTCGGTCTTGTTCGAAATCCCCTTGAGGACGGCCAAGTGGTCGAGCAACTCTTCGGCCGTGATCTTCGGATACACGCCGAACTCCTGCGGCAGATAGCCCAAGCGCCGGCGGATAGCATCTTTTTCGACGAGTACGTCGAGGTCGTCGAGGCGAATCGAACCGCTATCGGGCTCCTGGAGCGTCGCGATCGTCCGCATCAGGGAGCTTTTGCCTGCCCCGTTTGGCCCGAGCAGGCCGAACATCCCCGTCGGGATCGCCAGCGTCACGTTCTGCAGCGCGCGGGTGCCGTTAGCGTAGGTTTTTGAGAGATTCTCAATCAGGAGCATACCGGAGAAGCAAGAGAAAATTGGGAAGAGAAAACGAAGCAGGTGTGGCTACCGCCGCTGGCCGGCGAAGCATACCCACGGGTGGCGCGTGGCGGCGGGAGCGAATAAGGCGCGGCGCGGTAGCTCAAAGGTTGCGGTGCGCGGGCTTTATCGTTCTTCCAGCACCGTGGCATCAATGCCGAGACCAAAGCCGGGCAGGCGATCCCACTGGCCCTGGGCGCCTTCACGGAAAAAAATCGGCCCGCCCAGCATGCGCGCACTGATCTGGAGCGTGCCGTCGCCGAGGTCGCGGATGGTTTCGAGGGTCACCACCACGTCGTCGGTCAGGCGCAGATTAAAGCGCCGCAAATCGACTATGATCCGGTCCTTGATTTCATTTTTTCGGACGCGCGCGTACACCGGTTGCGGCAGCAGGTTGGCGCCGGGAAGGCCGGTAGCGGGGTCAAGGGCGAAGACGTTGATGCGGAAAAACAGGCTGTCGTAGGTGCATTTGCCGACGTGAAACGATACCTGCTCCAGCCACGAGGGCCGCTGAATCGAGATGTTTTGCCCGAACTGGTTGCCGAGGAGGTTGTCGTCGAACCGCGAAAAGCTGTGGGTTGAGTTGGTGCCCGGGTTACCGAGTACCCGTTTTTTCAACTTCTTGGCGTGTACAACCGCCACGGGCAGCTCGTAGCCGGTCGAACGCAGCATCAGCGACGCGGCTTGGTCCGTAGGCAGGTCCCGCGCGGCCCGCAGCACGGGTTGATAGCCCAGCAACGAAAACCGGACGCTATCGGCCGCTCGCTCGGCCGGCACCGGCAGCACAAACCGGCCATTTTCGTTGGCTACCGTCCCCACGGTCGTCCCCCGGATGCCGATGCTCACGTACGGCAGTGGCGTGTGGGTGTCGGCATCCACCACCTGCCCGCGCAACATCCGTACATCCGTTGCTTGGCCGACGGCAGCACTGGCTGTCAGCAGCAGTGCCAACAGGCCCGGCAGGCGCCGTAAGCCGCTCTGGTACCAGCCAGCCGCGAGTAGTAAATAGGGCATCAGTAGTTTCATAACCTCTCGGAGCGACGGCGGGCGGGCGGGGTTGCCTTCGTCATGGCTGCACACTCACGCTCGCGCTGTCGGCACCTTCTTCCGTTTGCAGGCGCAGCCAAACCACGTTGTTGGGCAGGCCGGCGGGTAGCGAATAAGTATCGGTGTGGTCGCCGGCGGGGCGCGTGGTTTCGGACAGCACCGTGGCGAGGGTACGGCCGGTGGCGTCGGTCAGCAGCAGCGTCACGCGCTGGCGCCGTCTGAGGTGGTAGCGAACGGTAAGCTGTCGGCTGGCGGGGTTGGGTGCGGCCGTCAGGCGCAGGCGGTTGGGCGCAAGGGGCGCTTCGGCGGTAAAGGCGGTGGGCGCGGCGGTAATCTGGAGCTTGGTCAGATTCAGGCCGATGGCGTAGCCGGCGGTGAGCTGGCCAGTGGTGCCGTCGTGCACGAGCCGCACCTTATTGATGTAGCGCCCGACGGTGGAAGGTTGCCAGCTCTGGCCGCCATCGCGGGTTTCGTAGCCGGTGCCGGTATCGGTCCCGATCCAGCCGGTGCTGTCATCCGCGAAGCCGATGCCAAACGCTTTGCAGCCATTGGTCGTGAAGGGTAACTCCTGCCACGTCCGCCCGCCATCGGTGGTTTTGCCCACGAACCGCGCCGGCACGTTGGGCGCGTAGCTCAGCAACGTCAGGTACCCGGTGCGCCGAGTCGGAAAGCTTGCCTTCCAGACCATTTCAAACGAATTAGCCGATCGGTACACTTCCGTGAACGTGGTGCCGCCATCGGTCGTGTAGAGCACGATGCCGCGCGAAAACTGAATGTTGGCGTTGCTGCCGCCGAACACGAATCCTGTATCGGCACTCAGGAAGCGGACGTCCGTAATCATCTGAATCTGGGCGCTGAGACTGCGCGAAATCCAAGTCTGGCCGCCGTCGGTAGAGCGCAGGAAGTGCGCCGGACCGCCCACCCGTCCCGCCGCGTAAATGACTTGCGGCGAGACGACATCAATCGCGCACAGTCCCGTCGGGGTCGGGCCGGTGATCTGGGTAACCGGCGCCCAAGTCTGGCCGCCATCCTGGGTGCGGTAAAGCGGGTTGGCATCGGTAACGCCGGGGAAGTAATTCGGGCCGATGTTGCCCGCGAACCCGGTAAGCGAATCGGTGAAGCCGATGCAGCGGAAATACGTGCCGGGCTGGTTGAGCTGCAATGCCCACGTTTGACCGCCGTTGCGGGTGCGGTGAATCTTGCCCGAGCCGTTGACGGCCCAGCCGGTTTGGGCATTCAGGAAAAAAAGGTCGTCCTGCTTTTGGCCGTTGGTCGGGGCGCCGGCAATCGCCTGCCAGCGGTATGTAGCAGTTTGGGCCTGCACGGCCCCGGCCAGCATTGGCATTAGTAACGTGCCAAGCAGCGCCGCAGCGCGGGGGAAGCGAAGCGAGCGAGAGAAAGTGAGCGGGTTCATTATGAGCGGGATAAGGCTGTTCGGTAAGTGAAAAGGCCGGCCCGGAATGGCCGGTTTGGTGCTGGCAAACCTACTCGGCACTCTCGGCGCTCGAAACGATTTTTCCACGAGCGCGGCAGGCTTGGCGTTGGGCGCGGAAAACAGGGGCTGAGAAGGGCGTTAGTCTAAGCGCGTGTGGTCGTTTAGCTTACTTCGCTGCGCTCGAACTACACTCCCGAGGGTGTAGCCGTTGTAGCCCCGGAGTTGCCCGAGCCAACCGGCACTGAGACAGTGCCGGCTACGTTTTCTGCCGCGCGCGGCCTTCTCGTTAGACAGTGCATCTAAGCGGCAGCAGCGCCCAACCCATCCTTTTCCGCGTTGGCGGAAAAGGATGATCGTCCCATCCCGGCCGCTGCCTACTTTTATTTGCCGCACTGCCCGCGGGCTTCCGGGCTGGTGCGCGTTTCGCGCTAATGGCAACGTTTTTCGGGTTTCTGACCAAGCGACACGGCTACTGGATCTGTCAGGCCGTGGGCTGGGCGGGCTTTTGGGTCACGCAGTACTTCTCGTTCAAAGCGCTCGGCTTTTACTCGCCGGCCGTGCCGGGCTTATTGACCGTGTCGGCAGTCGTCGGCGTCGGCCTCACGCACCTCTACCGCCTAGTGGTGGTTCGTGCCGGCTGGTTGAGCGGCCCGCTCCCCCAGCAGCTAGCCGTGGCGGGCGTGGGGTTGGTGGTGCTGTCGGCGGCGCTGCACCTAACCGGTAGCGCGTGGTTTGCGCTCGGTTCGGGCCAGTGGCTCCTCGACGATCCGGGACGTCTCTGGCTCGGCGTCAGCAATTGGGGGCGCTACCTGAGCGTGTGGCTGCTGGCGTACCATTTTTTCGCCGCCGGCGAGCGGCTCACGCAAATCACGGTCGGGCAACTACGCACCGAAGCCGCGCTCCGGCAGGCTGAACTCGATATGCTGCGGGCGCAGATCAATCCCCATTTCCTGTTCAATGCCCTCAACAGCATCCGCGCCCTCACCCTCACCGATCCGCACGCCGCACGCACCGCCGTTACGCAACTCGCTGATCTGCTGCGCTACTCGCTTCGGTATGGGCAAGCGCCCGTGATCGCGTTGCGCGAGGAGCTGGCGGCCGTGCAGGATTACCTCGCCCTCGAGCAAACTCGCTTCGGGGCCCGGCTGCTGACGCGCCTCGACGTACCCCCGGCGGTGCTGGGCTGGCTGGTGCCGCCGGCCGTCGTCCTGACTCTCGTCGAAAACGCGGTGAAGCACGGCATTGCGGCCCGGCCGGCGGGCGGCGAGCTATGCCTGCGAGCCGCGCCGCTTTCGGCTACCTCCTTGCTCATTGAGGTACGGCAACCGGGCCACTTGCCACTGCCGGAAGCTGCGGACACGGCCGATGCCCTTGCGTTGCGCCCCGACGGAGGCCTCGGGTTACGCAACACGCGCCAGCGGCTGGCGGCGCTCTACGGCCCGGTCGCTACCTGCACCCTCACCGAGTCGCCGCCGGGTACGGTGGTGGCCGCCCTGCACCTACCCGCCGCGCCGCTGGAAGTGAGGTAGAAGCTTAGGTCCGTCTTCAATCATTGCTCATTCGATTTTTCGCCATGATCCGTACGCTGCTCGTCGAAGACGAAGCCCTGGCCCGTCAGGAGCTCCGCTACCTGCTCGAATCAGCTCATCCCGACATCGAGATCGTGGGGGAAGCCACCGACCCCGCCGCCGCGCGCATTGCTCTCGCGCGCTTGCGGCCCGACCTGATGTTGCTCGATATCTCGCTACCCGGCGCTACGGGCTTCGAGCTGCTCGAAAGCCTCGACGAAGTGCCGCCGGTCATTTTCGTTACGGCCTACGACCAATACGCCACACGCGCCTTCGAGGTATCGGCGCTTGATTACGTGCTCAAGCCTGTTCATCCGGCGCGACTGGCCCAAGCCCTAGATCGCGTTCGCGAGCGGTTGGCCGCTACGTCGGCGCCTCCACCCAGCGCCTCAACCGACGGCCCGCGGCTGACTGCCCAAAGCCAGGTGTTTCTGAAAGATGGCGAAACGTGCCACTTCGTCCGCCTAGCCGACATTGAGCTGCTGGAAGGAGTCGGCAACTACGTGCGCGTCTATTTCGGGCAGCACAGCCCGCTGCTGCATAAGTCGCTGCAACAACTGGAGGATAAGCTGCCCGCCGATCTCTTCTTTCGCGTCAATCGCCAGCAGATCCTGAATCTGACGACGATTGAGCACGTCCACAGCTACTACAAAGGCGGCTTGCTGCTCGAAGTGCGTGGCGGCCGGCGCGTTGACGTGTCGACCCGTCAGGCCGTGCGGTTTAAAGAGCTACTGAGTTTGTAAGGCCGAGGCAGTACCCCGGCGAGGTGGTGATCCAGATCAAAGACGCTTTGAAAATAAATTACTTCATGAGTTCTTGGCGGTACGAATTTCCATCTGAAGGCGAGGCGATCGAAGCGCCCCATTCGAACCTGGCGCAACGGCTCTTCACCGTTCGATTTGGCCAACTCCACTGAGCGCAGTAAATTTTTTACCCACTTTGCACACGCGGGCTCGCTCGGATCATGCCTGCTCGACGAGCCAATGTTCCGCCGTGCGCGATTGTTCGCGGGCAAGCATTGCCCACATCCATAATTCGGGCAGTAGCAGGGGGGGGCGTGGTTTTTACAGAATAACACGGTTTTTCAGTAGGAAACAGCCGTTCGCCGTCGGTCGGTATGTCACATACAGATGTGATTGCGCTCACCTTACGTGCCCAATACCTTTGTCATAAGTTCAATTCTGTCTCAGTTACATCATATTATCGCCCCGGATGAAAACGCTCCTCTTCTCCCTCGCTTTGCTCGTCGCCGCCCCAGTTCTGCGCGCCCAGGATATCGCCACCAACTTTTCGCCCGTTACCGAGCAGCTCGATCTGGCTGGTCCGTCCAAGCGGCCGCTCGTGCCGGTGCTCGGCGCGACGGCGGCGACGACGGTTACCTCTTCCGCATTCGACCTGAGCCCCGAGCCCGCTTCCGGGCAGGCGATTGCTCGTCTCAATGGCGTGGTGGTGCAGGTGCAGACGTTGCCCGGCTCCGGCACGGTGCTCATTTCGTTCTCCATGCCCAGCCAGCAAAATTTAGGCTTATTGGAGCTGGTCAATGCTCGCACCGGCCAAGTGGTGTATACCGGCAGCGTAGTAGTAAGTGAGGGCCAGGTAGAGCTGCCGGTGGCTGACCCCACGCAGCTCTTCGAAGTCCGGCTGGCTACTGACCACGATCTGGTAATCGCGCGGATGGCGCAGTAAACCCTACTTGTCTTTACAGCCTTGTTGCTTTGAAGCCCCCGGCCGCACCTGCGGTCGGGGGCTTTTTGCTGGTAGTGCGCGGCCCGCCGTGCCCCCGCGTAGTTTTGTGGCTTATTCGCGCCCCCCCCACTGATGCTCCGAACGCATACCTGCGGCCAGCTCCGCCCCGAACATATTGGCTCCACCGTCACGCTGTGCGGCTGGGTGCAACGCACCCGCGATAAGGGCGCGGTGCTTTGGATCGACCTGCGCGACCGCTACGGCCTGACGCAGCTCGTGGCCGAGGCGGGCGTGGAAGCGCCCGCGATGCAGGAAATCGCCCGTACGCTGGGGCGCGAATTCGTGATCCGCGCCACCGGCCGGGTCGTGGAGCGCCACTCCAAAAACGCCAATATGCTGACCGGCGACGTGGAAGTGCGGCTCGAATCGCTCGAAATCCTGAATCAAGCTCAGACGCCGCCTTTCCTCATCGAAGAAGAAACCGATGGCGGCGACGATGTGCGGATGAAATATCGGTACCTCGACCTGCGCCGCGCCCCCGTGCGCCGGGCGCTGGAGCTGCGCCACCGCGTCGCGCAGCTCACCCGCGCGTACCTCGACGGGCAAGGATTTCTGGAAGTGGAAACCCCGGTGCTCATCAAAAGCACGCCCGAAGGCGCGCGCGACTTTGTGGTGCCCTCGCGGATGAACCCCGGCGAGTTTTACGCCCTGCCGCAAAGCCCGCAGACGTTTAAGCAGCTGCTGATGGTGGCCGGCTTTGATAAGTACTTCCAGATCGTGAAGTGCTTCCGCGACGAGGATTTGCGCGCCGACCGCCAGCCCGAGTTTACGCAGATCGACTGCGAGATGAGCTTTATCGAGCAGGAAGACATTTTGAACACCTTCGAGGGCCTCACCCGCCATTTGCTGCGGGAGGTCAAGGGGCAGGACCTGGGCGAGTTTCCGCGGATGACGTACGCCGAGGCGATGCGCCGCTACGGGTCCGATAAGCCCGACACCCGCTTCGGCATGGAGTTCGTGGAGCTAAACGACGTGGCAAAAGGGCACGACTTCCCCGTTTTCGACGCCGCCGAGCTGGTGGTGGGTATCTGCGCGACGGGCGCCGCCACCTACACCCGCAAGCAGCTCGACGCGCTGACCGACTACGTCAAGCGTCCGCAGATCGGCGCCACCGGCCTG
>JBKJUQ010000514.1:0-16343 GCA_046590685.1 Hymenobacteraceae bacterium | reverse complement strand
GACGCCGAGTTGATGCCCATCACTTCCAGGGCGTCGATCTGTTCCGTGACGCGCATCGTGCCGAGCGAGCCCGCGATCGACGAGCCGACTTTGCCCGCCAACACGATGCTCGTAATGGTGGGCGCCAGCTCCAGAATCGTCATCTCCCGCACCATAAACCCGATGACCGAGTACGGAATCAGCGGGTTAGTGAAGTTGTAGGCGATCTGCACGCACGTCACGGCGCCGATGAACGTGGAGACGATGGAGACGATCAGCACCGAGTCAATCCCGATCAGAATCATCTCGTCGAGTGTGCGTCGGGCCAGGATCCCGACGGACTCGCGCCGCGTGATCATTGCGCGCATAAAAATCAGAAACGCGCCAAAAGTCTTGATCATTGGGGAGAATTTTCGATTGAGTGATTTTCGATTGAGTGATGGCTATCCAAAATCGAAAATCACTCAATCACTCAATCGAAAATAGTTGTGGGCGCCGACCTTTACGGTCAATCCTTTTTTTCGGTCGACTATGCTCGCCCCGACTTCGCAACAAAAGTATATCCTCGTTACGGGCGGCACGCGCGGCATCGGTCGCGCTGTGGCCCGGCGGTTCGTCGCCGAGGGCTTCGGACTCCTCACTTGTGCCCGCTCCGCCGCCGCGCTCGACCAGCTGCGCGCCGACCTGACGGCCGAGTTTCCCGGCGCCGATATCCGCACGCACCCAACGGACCTGAGCGACCCGGCCCAGACGGCCGCGCTTGGCGCGTGGGTGGTGGGGCAGGAGGGCATCGTGCCCGACGTCGTCGTCCACAACACCGGCGTGTTCGTGCCCGGCCGGATTCAGGATGAGCCCGCGGGCGCGCTGCGGCTGCTGCTCGAAACCAACGTGGCCAGTGCCTACGACCTGACCCGGGCCGTGCTGCCGGCGATGCTCGCGCGCCGCTCGGGGCACTTTTTCACCATCTGCTCCACCGCCAGCCTGATGGCGTATCCGGCGGGCGGCTCCTACTGCATCTCCAAGTTCGCGCTGCTGGGCTTTACGAAGGTGCTGCGCGAGGAGCTTAAAGCCAGCGGTCTGCGCGTCACGGCGATCCTGCCGGGCGCTACCCTCACCGACTCGTGGGCCGGCGCCGATCTGCCCCCCGACCGCCTGATGCCCCCCGAAGACGTCGCCGACGCCGTCTGGGCCGCGTGGGCCGCCTCGCCGCGCACCGTCATCGAGGAAGTGCTGCTCCGCCCGCAGCTCGGCGACTTGCCGTAGGGATTCATTTTCGATTGAGTGATTTTCGATTGAGTGATTGTGAGGCGTTGGCTCGGTAATCGAAAATCACTCAATCATTCAATCGAAAATGCCTTCATTCCCCTCCCTTATAAATCCGTCCCTTACCGTGGGCGCGGTAGCCGGGGTAGAGCGGCTGGCCGTACCAGTAGCCGTTGCCGTTGCCGAAGAGGTCGATCCCCAGGCCCTCGCTGGCGCGCACGTGCACATCGGCGTCGCGGTAGCTTTTCACATAGGCGAAGCGGCAGTCGAGCGCTTCGGCGCGGAGCTGCCCAACGCCTGAGGCCGTGCAGCGCAGATCGGCGGCGCGGCCGCGTAGCCGGATGTCGCCGTACTCGTAGGCGCCCAGCCAGAGGTACGTGCTGGTGACGTCGAGGTCGGCGTCGCCAATGTTGGTCACGAGCAGAAACAGCGAGTCTAGGCGCGTGCCCGGGGCGGCCGTACTAATGGTTTCTTCGCCCTTGTGCAGCACCGTGAGGCGCTGGCGGACGGCCGAGTCGGGCAGGTGCACCGTCACGGTCAGGGGGCGGGTCTGGTCGCGCACCCAGTTGCAGCGGTTCCGGTTTTCGATGACGAGCTTGTACTGCCCCGGCTGGTCGGCGGGGCGCACGTCGGTGTTGATTTCGCTTAGTAGATTGCGCCCCGCGTCCACGTCTACGCCGAACGGCGCGTGGTCGGCGGCGAGCACTACGCGCACGTTATCGAACACCTCAATGGTGGTAAAGGGCGGGACGGGCCGGTATTCGTGCGCGGCGGGCCGGGCGGGCTTGAAGCAGTCGGGCCGGCCGGCCGGCGGGCCGCAGGCCACCAGGGCGACGAGCAGCGCGGGCAGCAGAGTGGCCCCCACGACGACGGGCCAAGAACGGTTGAGCAGGAGCACGGGGCGAATTTACGGCCCGTTCTCGGCCTTTGTGCGGGGGGCGGGCAGCCTTTCGGGGCGGGCGGCGGTCCTCAACGTCGTAGTTTTGGCGTCCCTTTCGCCACCGGGACTATTCCGCGCTTCATGGCAGTCGACGTTCAGCATCTGACCAAACGCTACGGCCCGCAGGCGGCCGTCGATGATATCTCCTTTACGGTGGAGCGCGGTCAGGTACTCGGTTTTCTGGGGCCCAACGGGGCCGGTAAGAGCACGACGATGAAGATCGCGACGGGCTTCATCCCGCCCACCAGCGGCACGGTGCTCATCGAAGGCCACGACGTGCGCGAAGACCCCATGGCCGTGCGCCGGGTGGTGGGCTACCTGCCCGAGCACAATCCGCTCTACCTCGACCAGTACGTGCCCGAGTACCTGGCCTTCATCGGGGGGCTGCACGGGCTGCGCGGCGAAACCCGCACCCGCCGCATCTCGGAAATGATCGGGCTGGTGGGCCTGGAGCGCGAGCGCCACAAGAAGATCGGCGCGCTCTCGAAAGGCTATCGCCAGCGGGTGGGCCTGGCCCAGGCGCTCATCCACGACCCCGCCGTGCTCATCCTCGATGAGCCGACCACCGGCCTCGACCCCAACCAGATCGTCGAGATCCGCGCCCTTATCAAGCGCATCGGGCAGGACAAGACGGTCATTTTCTCGACGCACATTTTGCAGGAGGTGCGCGCCATCTGCGACCGCGTCGTCATCATCAACCGCGGCAAACTCGTCGCCGACGCCCCCGTCGCCGAGCTCAGTCAGCGCGCCGGCAGCGGGCGTACGGCCGTCGCCGAGTTCGAGACCCCGCTCGACCTGTACCGCGCCCTGCGCCGCCTGCCGGGCGTGACGGCCGTGGAGCCCGCCGCGGGCACGGCTGCTACTACCTTCCGCGTCACGGCCGCCCAAGACCCGCGCGCCGCCCTCTCGCGCCTCGCCGCCGAGCAAAGCTGGCCGCTGGTGGGGCTGCGGCTGGAGGAGAATTCGCTGGAGCAGATTTTTCAGAGTCTCACCAACAGTCCAGACTAGGTTATTATGATGGTTTGTCATTGCGAGCGCAGCGAAGCAATCATCGTTTGCTCAGGAAGGTAGCTGGGCCCACGAAGCTCATACCCGGAGATTGCTTCGTCGTTCCTCCTCGCAATGACAAGACGGGCAGGAGGATAAAACGGATACTATGTTAACCATTCTTCAAAAAGAATTCAGCTCCTTTTTCAACTCGCTCGTCGCCTACGTGGTGATTGGGGTGTTTTTGGTGTTGCTGGGGCTGTTCGTGTGGGTGTTGCCGGGTGGCAACGTGCTCGACTCGGGCTACGCCGACCTGGGCGGCTTCTTCAGCACCGCGCCGTTCGTGTTTCTGTTTCTGATTCCGGCGCTCACCATGCGCTCGTTCGCCGAGGAGAAAAAGGCCGGTACCATTGAGCTGCTGCTGACGCGTCCGCTTTCCGACTGGCAGCTGATTCTGGGCAAGTACCTCGCGTGCGTGCTGCTGGCGGTGGTAGCGTTGCTGCCTACGCTGCTCTACTACCTCACCGTGTGGCAGCTCGGCGCGCCGCAGGGCAACGTCGATTCGGCGGCGGTCGCGGGCTCGTACCTCGGGCTGGTGCTGCTGGCGGCCACGTTCACGGCCATCGGCATCTTCGCGTCGGCAATCACGCGCGACCAGATCATCGCCTTTGTCATCGCCGCTTTCGGGTGCTACCTGCTGTACGCCGGCTTCGATGCCCTCGCGAGCCTCAACGTGTGGGGGCGCGGCGGCTACCTGCTCACCCAGCTCGGCATCGCCTACCACTACAGCACCATCGCCAAGGGCCTCGTCGATTCGCGCGACGTGCTCTATTTCCTTTCCATCATCACCCTCGCCCTCGGCGCGACGCGGCTCGCGCTGGCGACGCGCAACTGGTAGGGCACGGCGCGGCACCCTGTCCCGGCAATGGATTGCGTTGCGCCTCCCACGTTTTGCAAATGCTCTCCCACGTTTTGCAATCGCCTCCCCACGTTTTGCAAATGCTCTCTCACGTTTCGCAATCGCTTTCCCACGTTTTGCAAATGCTCCCCTACGTTTCGCAAATGCTCTCCCACGTTTCGCAATCGCCTCCCCACGCTTTACAATCAGCCTTCCCCGTTTTGCGGTAATGCCCCCACTGTTTACTTTAACAGGACTTACGCACTTGAGGCACAAAACGCTCAGAGTGCCCAAAAAGCAGTCCCGGAGGGACTACCTTCCGGTAGCAAACAGCAATTTTGAGCGGATTTGTGGTCCCGGAGGGACTACCCAACCCGGCAGTGCGGTAGTCCTGTTTAAGTCATCCACAGTCTTCAGCAAGCCGCCCTTGATTCGCGTTAAGCCAACCCGGATTCGCTTTGAATCACCACTGGCTTGTTTGACTCCGCCATTGGTTCACCACGAACCAGTGCCGATCCGCTCGTAAGACTCCACGTTCGTGTCCGAACCCGTTTCTCCCGCTTCCACCGCCCCCACCACCCGCTCGCGCCGCGCGCAGGACGTGCTCACGTTCGCGGTGCTCGCCGCGGGCGTGGTCTTTCTGAATCTGCTGGCCGCGCAGTTCTTCTTTCGCCTCGACCTCACCGAAGACCGGCGCTACTCCATCGCGCCGGCTACTCAGCAGGTGCTGCGGAAGCTCGACGACGTGGTGTACGTGGAGGTCTACCTGGAAGGCGAGCTGCCGCCGGGCTTCCGCCGCCTGCAAAGCGCCATCCGCGAGACGCTCGAAGAATTCCGCATCTACGGGGGCGCCAACATTCAGTACAAGTTCGTGGACCCGAGCGCCGACCGCTCGCCGCAGGTGCGCAACGAGCTCTACCAGCAGCTCGCCAAGAAGGGCCTTCAGCCGACCAACCTGCACGACAACGAGAACGGCCGGCAGGTGGAGCGCATCATCTTCCCCGGCGCCATCGTGAGCTTCGGGGAGAAGGAGGAACCCGTGCTGCTGCTGAAGGGCAACCAGTCGGCCGCGCCCGAAACGCGTCTCAATCAGAGCGTGGAAGGCGTGGAGTACGAGCTGGTGGCCGCCATCCGCCGCCTCACTCAGAAGCACCGCCGCAAGATCGCGTTCCTCGAAGGCCACGGCGAGCTACCCGTCGCCCAGGTTGCCGACCTGATGGGGTCGCTGCAACGCTACTACGACGTGACGCGCGTGGACCTGCGCCGCGGCCAGCGCCTCGACTCCACGATCGAGGCGATCGTGATCGCGCGCCCCACGCTGCCGTTTACCGACGGCGATCAGTTCAAGCTCGATCAGTTCGCCCTGCGCGGCGGCCGCATCGTGCTCTGCCTCGACCCGTTGCCCGTCGAGCTCGATTCGGTGGGGGAGAAGGGCACGTTTGGGGTGCCAATCAAGACCGACCTCGACGCGCTGCTGTTCCGGTGGGGGGCGCGCGTGAACCCCGACCTGTTGCAGGATCTGGTGGCGCAGAGCATCCCGATGGTGACGGGTATTGTGGGCAATCAGCCGCAGACGCAGCTCGTGCCGTGGCGGTTTTTCCCGATCATCAACTCGTTTTCGAAGCACCCCATCGTGCGTAACCTCGACGTGGTGAGTACGCACTTCGTGTCGTCGATCGATACCGTTGCCGCGCCGGGCGTGCGCAAGACGCCGCTGCTGCTCACTTCCCGCTACACCCGCGTGATGCCCGCCCCGGTGCGCATCAACTTCAACGAGGCGCGCCTCGACCCCAACCCGCGAGTCTTCAACCGCGGCCCGCAGCTGGTGGGCGTGCTGCTCGAAGGCTCGTTTACGTCGCTGTTTCAGAACCGCCTCGTGGCCGGCTCGCCGCTGCTGGCCTCGTTCCTGCCGCAGAGCAAGGTCCCCACGCGCATCGCCGTCTTCTCCGACGGCGACCTGCCGCGCAACGCCATTAACAAGAAAACCAACCAGCCCGAAGCTCTGGGCTACGACAAGTTCGTGGGCGTGCAGTTTGCCAACCGCGAGCTGCTGACCAACACCCTCGACTATCTGCTCGACGAAGACGACCTGCTCGCCGTGCGCGGGAAGGAAGTCGTCATCCGGCCCCTCGACCGGCCCCGCGTCCTCGCCGAGCGCACCGCCTGGCAGCTGCTCAACACGGTGGTACCGCTGGCGCTGCTCGTGGGCGCGGGCCTCGGCCGCTGGCTCTGGCGCCGCCGCAAGTATGCCCGGCCTGCCGTCGAACGCCCCGTCCCTACGATTTCTACCTAAATGACCTCTCGCAACCGCATTTACCTGCTGCTCGCCGTCCTCGTAGTGCTCGGCGCGGGCACGTGGTGGCTGAGCCGCCGCGCCGGCCAGGCCGATTCCACGCTCGACATCGCCGCCACTACCTTCAGCGTGACGGACACGGCGGCGGTCGATAAGATCTTCGTCGCGCTGCGCTCGGGGCAGACGCACACGCTGCGGCGGGTCGCGCGACACTACTGGCGCCTGGACGAGCGGTACGACGTGCGTCCCGATATGATTCGGATGCTGCTCGGTACGCTCCACCGGCAGCGCGTGAAAACTCCCGTGGCGCGCGCGGCGCGCAACTCCATCGTGCGGGCGCTGGCGGGCAACGGCATCAAGGTAGAGGTGTACCAGCACGGCGAGCGGACGAGCGCGTTTTACGTCGGAGGCGCTACCAACGACCGCTTCGGCACCTACGCGATCCTGGAGGGCGCGGAAGACCCGTACATTCTGCACATCCCGGGGTTTGAGGGTTTTCTCACGACGCGCTTTCAGCTGACCCCGCGCGAATGGCGCACGGTGCCCGTCTTCGCCACGCCGCTGCCGGCCCTCGAACGCGTGGAGGTAGTAGCTCCCGGTCAGCCCGAGCGCACCTTTTCGGTAGTGCGGCTGGGCGCGGGTTTCGGGATCGAAGGCTTGCCGCAGGCCGATACGGCGCTGGTGCGGGCGTACGCGGCGCAGTTTGGCCAGCTCAACGGGCAGAATTTCACCGATTCCACCATCCGCGGGCAAGTGGACTCGGTGATGCGTCAGCCCGCGGGATTCGTCGTCACGGTGCGGGGGCGGGGGCAGGCGCGACCCGATCGGATCCGGCTCTGGGCCGTGGAAGGCAACAAGGATTCGATGATCGGCCAGACGGACCGCGACTCCGCCGAGACGATGATCGTGCAGACCCGCCTCTTCAACATGGTCCTGCCGATGCGTCGCGACTTCGTGCGCAAAGCCAAATAGCCGCTAGCGTCGTCTAGCGCGCGGGTGCCGATTCGCCGGTCGTTGCTGCCTACCTTTGCCGGGGCCGTACTCCCGGTTTTTGCCCATCTTTTTCGCAATGAAATTCATCGTTTCGTCGTCGGCGCTGCTCAAGCAGCTTCAACACATCAACGGCGTGGTGCCGAGCAATCCAGTGGTGCCGATTCTGGCCAACTTCCTCTTCGAAGTAACCGACGGCACGCTCACCATCACGGCCTCTGACCTGGAAACGTCGATGATCACGAGCCTGCCCGTGGAGGCGCGCGACAACGGCCGCATCGCCGCGCCGGCGCGCATTCTGCTCGACACGCTCAAGAATCTGCCCGACCAGCCCGTCACGTTTACGATCGACGAAGAGACCTACACGATTGAGATTGCCTCGGCGAACGGCCGCTACCGCCTGTCGGGCGAGAACGCGACCGACTTCCCGCGCGTCCCCGTCGTGAAGAGCACCGTGGCGATCGAGCTGCCGAGCACGGCGCTGGCCCGGGCCATCAACAAAACCCTCTTCGCGGCTTCTACCGACGAGCTGCGCCCCGCCATGACGGGCGTGCTCATCCAGCTCTCGGGCGATAACCAGATCACCTTCGTCACCACCGACGGCCATCGGCTGCTCCGCTACCGCCGGTTCGACGTCGGCGTCGGCGATACCGCCACCCAGGTGATCGTGCCGCGTAAGGCGTTCAACCTGCTCAAATCGTCGTTGCCCGCCGAGGCGACCCCCGTGAAGATGGAGTTCTCGCAGCAGAACGCCTATTTCGCCTTTGACCAGATGAAGATGGTCTGCCGCCTGATCGACGAGCGCTACCCGGATTACGAAAACGTGATTCCGCAGCGCAATCCGAACAAGCTGCTCATCGACCGCGCCGACCTGCTGGCGTCCGTCAAGCGCATCTCGATCTACGCCAACAAGACGACCCATCAGGTTCGCCTGCGTCTCGCCAACGCCGAGCTGCACGTGTCGGCCGAGGACCTCGACTTCTCCAATGAAGCCAACGAGCGCCTCGCGTGCCAGTACGAGGGCGAGGACATGGAGATTGGCTTCAACGCCCGCTTCCTCACCGAAATGCTCGCCAACCTCGACGCTCCCGAAGTCACCCTCGACCTGAGTACCCCCAACCGCGCCGGCCTGCTGATGCCCGCCGAGCAGGAGCCCCAGGAAAACATCCTGATGCTGGTGATGCCCGTGATGCTCAACAACTACGTGTAACGTAGCCAGTTGACGAAGGAACCCCGAAATCAAAAACGCTCGGCTGAAATTTCAGTCGAGCGTTTTTGATTTCAAGCCTTTTCCCGGCTCCTTGTGCTTCGGTACGCCGCGCTACTTCGTGAGCGTCAGGTACACCGGCAGGTGGTCGGAGAAGCCGCCGAGGTATTTCTTGCCTACGTACGTGCGCAGCGGCTCGCCGGCGTACCGCTCGTCGGTGCTCATCAGGCGGGCGGGCTTGTAGATGTTACCCGTCCCGATGAAGTGCAGCCCGGTGTTGCCCATCAGCCCCGGCGAGAGGATCATCTGATCGAGTACGGTGCCTTTGCGCTGGTAGAAATGCGTCCCCTCGCCGCGCTGATGCGCGTCGTAGAGGGCATTGAACAGCTGGCCGTTCGGCAGGTTCTTCGCGTCGTACGAGGCGCGCAGGTGCTGGGTGATGCTCGAGTCGGTGGGGTAATCGTTGAAATCACCCATGAGCAGTACCCGGGCCTGCGGGTCGGCCTGTAGCTCTTTGTCGACGAGTCCGCGTACCATATCGGCCGCGGCATAGCGACGGCGCACGCTCGCCGTGCCCGAGCGCCGCGACGGCCAGTGGTTGACGATAAACGTAATCGGCTCGCCGTTGAGCTTGCCCTGCACGAAGAGCACGTCGCGGGTGCCCATCACCGTATCGGGCAGCGTGAGGGGCACGGCCCGCTGGGCAGTCGGCTCAAACCGGTCGGGCTTGTAAATCAGCGCCACGTCGATCCCCCGCGGATCCGGGGAGTCGAAATGGATGAACTTGTAGTTGCGGCCCGCCAGCGCGGGTTGGGCCAGCAGCTCCACCAGCACCTTGCGGTTTTCCACTTCGCTTACGCCCAGCACATCCGGCCCATTGGGCGAGCCGAGCTGCTCGATCACGGACGCCATGTTGGTGAGCTTGGTGCGGTAGCGGGCGTCGTCCCACTTCTGGTCCGACGTTGGCAGAAAATCCTGGTCGTTAATGGCCGGATCGTCCTGGGTATCGAACAGGTTTTCAAGGTTGTAGAACGCGACCGTGGCCGAGCGCGGCCCGATATCGGTCGGGTTGCTGAACGTGCTGGGTTTAATGGAGGTGCAGGCCACGGTGGCGAGCAGGGCGGCGGCGGTAGTAAAGCCAGCGGCGAGGGGAGTTACGCGCATCACGTACTTTTGGAGCGGGCGGGGGAAGAAGTTCGGTGGTCAGAGAGCAGTAGTTAGCTTCTGCACCGCGAAGTTGCACCCGTTCGCGCCCATCGCCCGCGCTCACCCCTCATTTCGTCGCATGAAAAAATCCGAAATCCACTTCTCCATCGCCCTCGACGAGCAACGCGTACCCGAAGCGATCTCCTGGCACGCCACTGAGCAAGGCAACCAAATTAACTTCGCGAAGGCCATCAATATCTCCCTCTGGGACCGCGAAGACACCGGTACCCTTAAGATTGATCTCTGGACGAAGGATATGCCGGTCGACGAGATGAAGCATTTCACGATCGATACCATCGCCGCGATGAGTCAAAGCCTTTACACCGCGACCGGTGATGAAGTGATGGCCACCAAGATGCGTCGCCTCTGTGAAGAGCTTAAAGCCCACGTCGACGAGGAACGGTCACGCCAGCAGACCGAAGGCTAAGCCAGCATCCGCCCTTCCGGCTGGCGCGCAAAAAAAAACGCCCTTCTTCCAGCGGAAGAAGGGCGTCGGTGTGTACTGGTGGTAATCGGAAGCTATTTGCCTTGGCGCAAAACGGCGTTGGTGCTCGTTTCCTTGAGCTCCGGTGCGGCCGGAGAACCTGGCAGGACCATGTCGCGCTGCGTATTCGCCGGGCGGGTCTGGTCGCGCACCTGCGCCAAGTATTGCTTATCGAATGAGTAAAAATCGCTCCGGGCTTCGTAGTAGTCTGAATACTGCGTGGTGCTCAACAGCGATCGTAAATCGCGCTCCTGCTCGCGGCACACTCCCTGGCAATCTTCATCGATCTTCCGGGGGTCCACGCCGGCTTGGTGTTCCAACTCGTACATCCGACGGGCTCGCTCGCGGTTTAGCGTGCGTAGGCGCGACGTCTGATAGTTGTTGAGTTTGAGGTGCTGGGCCATCCGGTCGGTGAGGCGGTTGGCGCGAGCAATGGCTTGTGCGTCGGCGCGAGAAGAAGTGACGACTGCCAGCAACTTCTTCTCGGAGCGGGCGGGGGCGGGGGGCTGGGCCGCGCTACAGAGCGCAATTAAGCTGAAGGAAGCGGCGAGGAGGGTAGATTTCATGAGAAGATGCAGTTGAATATGACGACAGGAGCAGGCAAAACACCGGCCGAAAGGATTGTGCGGGACGAACCAGTTGCCTATCAGACGCGAAACCAGCCCCGTAGGTTTAACCTACGCCCTGGTGAGTTACGCGGTTCGCCCCAGCAACCGGAAGCCGCGCAGCAGGATACCAAGGTCGAGACTCGGGGAATAGTCCTTGGCGTATAGCACTTCCAGCCGCCGGCGGGTAGCATCGTCGAATGGGAGCGAAGCCGCCTCAGTAGCCGGCAGCCGATCGGCGGGCGAGAGAACGGCGCGGCGCCGCGCCGCTGGTGCCGCAGCGACCTCGTAGCGCAGTCCCACCCACGAAAGCTGCCCGAGCAGGACGCTGAAGCAGTTGCGCACGAAGCCCAGCCGGTCGCGCATGACCCACACCAGCACCGGCGAGAGCGCCAGCAGCGCCACCGCGCTCAGCACGTTGAGTAGCCGTTGGGCGCGTTGTTGGGAAGGTTTGTAGAGGCGCAGCTCGACGGTCAGCGTGTAGTAGTCACCGGGAGAATTCTTGGAGCTCGACCCGATGATATACGCACTGGCTTCGGGCAGAATCTTGTACTCCACGGGCCGTTGATGACTTTGGACCATCGCCTCGATGATACGCGAGGACGGTAGATCCCGACCGCAAAAGATCACCTCGTCGAGTTGGTAGAGGCTGATGATGTCGTCGAGCTGGCTTAGGCGACCTAAGGAAATCTCCGGCTCGGGGTGCGGCGGTGCTGTGTGCGATTCATTGATATGGTTCGCCTCAAGCTCCCGACCTGTCAGCCGAAGATCGGTCTCCGGCTCAATGCTGCCGAGCACGTCGGCGTGCACCCGGGCGTGGCTAAGCAGCTGTTGCACCCGCGCTACTTCGGTAGGCGAGCCCACTACGGCTAAGCGGCGCGTGCGTCGTTCGCCGAGGCGGAGTTCGCCGTGGCGCAGATACCCCGTGGCAAGCCGCCGGAGCAGGAGCGCCGCTACGGCCCACACCCCACCCAGCACAATGAGGGCTTTCGAGAAACGCCAGGCGTCCAAAAAGTTGGAGATCGCCGAGATGAGCACGGTTCCGACGGCCACGCCGCGCGCCAATTGGCCCGCGCGGGGCGGCTCATCGTACCCCCCACTAAAGTACGCGCTCAGCAGCCACGCCGCGATGTACGCGGGCACGGCGACTTCGAGGTACTGGGGCGGATACGGCCCCGGCACGTATTTGTGGTTGGCCTCCCAGTATTGCTTTAAAAACACCATCCCGCCAAAAATCAGCGCGGCATCGAGGGCGATGGGCAGCACGGTTTCAGCCACGCGCCGCGCTACTGCCAGCCCAGCCCGCACGCCGATGGCGAGGTTGATAAGCAGGCTAAACGTCGTGGCGTAACGCGGCGCGAAGTGCTTGCGGGCGAAAATGACCATTGCCCGGTAAAACACCCGCACGTAATTCACGGACGTTCGTTTGGTGCTCTCCCCCTTGTAGTGGATGATGCGGGTGCCGGGGAAGTAGACGTTCAGCCAACCGCCAAGCCGTAGGCGCCACGAGAGATCGATGTCCTCGCCGTACATAAAGTACTCCTCGTCGAGCAGGCCCACCTCATCGAGGGCTGATTTCCGCAGCAGCATAAACGCGCCACTGAGCACGTCGATCTCGTGGGTTTCGTCGGGCGAGAGATACCCCAGATGATACCCTGCAAACCGCCGGGACCGGGGAAACAGCGCGCTCAGGCCGAACATCTTGCAAAACGCCACCCACGGCGTAGGCAGGCCGCGCTTGCTTTCGGGCAAGAACCGGCCGTGGCCATCGAGCATCTTGACTCCCAGCCCACCCACGCGCGGGTGAGTGTCCATATAGGTCACTACCTGACGGAAGGAGTCTTCCGCCACGACGGTATCTGGATTGAGCAGGAGCTGGTAACGGCCGCGCGCCGCGCGTAAGGCTTGATTGTTGGCGCGCGAGAAGCCGACATTATCGGCGTTCGCGATCAGGTGCACTTCCGGGAAACGCTCCCGAGTCATTGCCACCGAGTTGTCGACTGAGGCGTTGTCGACCACAAAAACTTCCACCCGCAGCCCTTCACAAGCCCGCCTGACGCTCAGCAGGGCTTGCTCGAGAAAGTAAGCAACGTTGTAGGATACAATGACCACTGACAGGTCAATCTCTTCCTGACCAGCGGCAACGGAAACGGGCAACACGGGACAAATATCGGCAGAAAGCCGCCCTACCGACCGGCCAAGGATGGCGCAGCGATAGGGCGGCTCTGAAATGCGGGAAAAAACGTGCCGGTACGCAAGCCTGCTATCGGCGTTGAGGCGAACTAGCGCCGGCGGGCAGACCGATGATAAGCGCCAATCGGCGCATAATGATGCGCTGACTTCTTAGCTTTAAGCCTGGCCGGCGGCGTAGCAAGTGCAGATCCTGCCGCAGGAATGGGGACGGCGGTGGGCGCTACCTGGTCGGTCACCGCGATCGACTTAGCTGGAGTAGCCGTTTCTGCCAGCAGTTGGAAGTAGCGCTGCATCTGCGACTCGTTAAGCGTGTTGACCAACCGGGTCTGGAACTGAGCCGAGGCGCGCTCCTGCGCTTCCCGCCGCCCCGCCGGGGTATTGGTTGTTAACGCCTGCGCTTCGTTTTCAGCCTGCAGGCGTACGGCAGCAAATTGCCGCACGAGTTGCACTTCCGATTCATTTAATCCTAGGACCTGACCAAGCGCCCGGGCTTCCCGGGTAGCACGCTCATTGAGCGACTGTTGGTACCAGTAAATCTGCGCCGCACGGTCAGTCGCTGACCGAAGCACTTGAGCTTGGGCACTCGTAGCGAGCAGACCAGCGACAAAAAGCATCAGCAGGAATTTCACGGGAACGAGGGGGATAGGGAAATAATGTAGCAAAGCTAGTAAAAATACCGGACTTTCTGGTTATAACCCAGTCGTTTACTCACAAAAATCGAAAAAGATTCAGTGTTCAACAAAACGGGCCCGGATTGCGTGCAGCATTCCGGGCCCGAAAAGTTTGGCGGCCAACTTAGTGGCCAGAAGCGGCTACTGCGAAACGACCAGGCGCGTCGAGAGCGAGGCGCCAGCGGCCGTACGGACGCTCACCTGGTAGAGGCCAGCGGGCAGGATCGGTAGCGCGTTTTCTACGAGGCCCGCAGACTGATCAGCCAGCACCTGCTGACCAACCAGACGGCCTTGGATATCGTGCACGCTGACGGTGATGGTACCAGCTTCCGGCAGCGAGAGGCTGAGGGTAGCAGCACCCTGGGTAGGGTTCGGGTATACACTCAGACCAGCAAGGGTCGGAGCCGTAGCCAGGCGCAGGCCGCCGGTCACGGAGAAGGTGTAGTCCTCGGTCTCGCCGTAGGAGTAGGAGCCGCACGAGGTCGTCGCCGACGCATCGCTCATCACTACGCGAGCGCGGTGGGAGCCGTTGAGGGCACCAGCGGGTACGGTGAAGCCAAAGGCCCGGTCGGTCGCGCTCGTCGAACCGGCTGACGACACGAGGGTCTCGCCCGCATCGGTAAAGTCGCCGTCGTTATTCCAGTCAGCGTAGACGCGGAAATACTCAGTGTAGGCCGTGCCCACAAAGCCTGCCGAAACGGTGATCGTCTGCGAAGAACCGGCCGCCATGCTCGTGCTCAGGCCCGTATTGATGTAGCCTGCATTGGACCCGCTCACGCGGCTGATGGAGCCGATTGCCACTTTGTCGATATACTCGTAGGCCACGCTGGTGCCCTTAGAAGCGCAATAGGTTGGCGTCCCCGTTGGAGGAGGGGTGGTGCCACCACCGCCCAGGCCGGGGGAGGTGAGCAGGCTCGCGCGCACGCCACCGGTCGCGAAGAGGGCTTGTGCCCGGGCCTTCTGACCGTTAGAGAACATGTTCATGCACTGGTCATTGACGTAGTCCATGTAGTTCATGAACTGGTCGCCGTTGGTCGTATTGCCGCAGGTGCGGTGGGGGAATGCCGGGCAGCCCCCGTTTGACGTCGACTGCGTGGGCGTGTCGCTCACGAGATCGTTACCGCACGAGGCATCGCCCCAGATGTGGCGCAGGTTCACCCAGTGGCCCACTTCGTGGGTAGCGGTGCGGCCGTAGCCGAATACGCCGCCGAGGGAGGGGTTTACACCGAAATACTTGTAGCCCATTACTACGCCATCCTTATAGGTGCCGGCGTCGGTAGGGAAAGTGGCGTAGCCGAGCAGGCTGCTCGACGCGCCGCCGAAATTGCAGACCCACATGTTGAGGTACTGCGAAGTATTCCAGGCATCATCACCCCCGTTAGCGCTTTGCTTCACGAATACGCCGTTCGGGTCGGAGCCGCCGTACTCAAAGTAGGTGCGGGTGGTGGATTTGCGGACGATACCGGTAGTAGTCGCTCCGCTGGGTGATTTCGTCGCAAGCTGAAAGCGGATCTGGCAATCAGCTGCTACACCCGCGAAGGCGGCCGGTGTATTGCCGGCGTCGGTGTTGGTGCGCGAGAAGTCTTTGTTGAGAACGTCGATCTGCGACTGGATGATCGCGTCGGAAATATTCTGGGCCGCTGTATTGTAGAGCACGTGCACTACGACCGGAATCGTGTAGAGCGTAGCGCTGGTCCGGTTAGCCGTATTGCCGCTTGCAATCTGCTGGGCAATGAAGTTTTGCGTTTGCCGCTCAATCTGCTGCAAGGCGGCCTGCTCAGCTGCTGGGAGCGTTAGCGGGTCCGGGGTAGCGCACTGGCGATTCTGAGCGAAGGCGGGCAGCGCTGCTTGCGCGAGTAGAGCACCACCGAGAAGTACTTTTTTCAGCATTTGGGTTTGGGGAAATGGGGGTTGGGAAAGTGAATGTTGAACGGGAAAGCCTTTGCTTGAAAATGCCAACAGTGGTTAATCGGAAGACCCAAAAAGAAGGCCTGACTCCTGGCATCTTGCAGATGTAGAAGTCAGGCCGTTCTGGTTTAGATCAGCTGATTAAGATGATTACTGTGTGACGGAGAAACGCGCCTGGGTGGTAGTACCCGCACCAGTCACCTGCACCGAGTAGATGCCGCGGGGCAGATGCGGCAGGGCCGCTTCGTTCATCCCGGCGGCCAGGTTGCTGAGCGTGCGCTCGTACACGGGCAGGCCCTGCATATTGAGCACGCGCAGCGTAGCGCTTGCGGCGGCTTCGGGCAGGTCGAGGCGCACAGTGGCGGCACCTTCGCTCGGGTTAGGGAACACATTCAGGTGGCGACGGAGCGACGCCGACGTACCTGGGGCCAAGGGCGAGAGACCCGTCGACGTGAGCAGGCTTGCCCGGGCACCGCCCGCTGCGAAGAGCGCGTTGCAACGATCACGCTGCCCGGCCGAGAACATGTACATACACTGGTCATACGTGTAGTCCATGAAGTTCATAAACATATCGCCGTTGGTGGTATTGCCGCAGGTCCGCTTAGGTAAAGTAGGGCAACCGCCGTTGGAAGTCTGCTGGGTTGGCGTGTCGCTGACGAGGTCGTTACCGCACGAGGCATCGCCCCAGATGTGGCGCAGGTTCACCCAGTGACCCACCT
>JBKJUQ010000362.1:0-3522 GCA_046590685.1 Hymenobacteraceae bacterium | reverse complement strand
ATCGTGCATCACCTGTTCCACCGCCTGCCCAAGCCGCAGGATACGCTCCTGCTGCTCGGTTATCAGGCCGAGGGCACCCGGGGCCGCCGCTTGCAGAACGGCGAAGAGCAAATCAAGATGTTCGGCCAGCTGGTGCCCGTGCGCTGCCACGTCGAACACCTGGGCGGCCTCTCCGCCCACGCCGACCGGCAGGAGCTGCTGCGCTGGCTAGGCAACTTTGAGCAGGCGCCGAAGCGCACGTTCGTCGTGCACGGCGAGCCGGTGGCGGCCGAAGCCCTGGCGCACACGCTGCGGCAGGAAAAAGGCTGGCCCAACGTGACCGTGCCCGATTACCTAGAAACGGCCGTGCTGTTTGAAGGTATTTGATCTCTTGACCTCTGCCTCTATGAAGCCGGAATCCTTATGCACTGGCTGATACTCCTCGAACAAGCGCTTATCCCGGTAAGCCTGCTGGTCTGGCTGGCCCTGACCCCGAATCGCGGAATCCTAACCTATTTGGTGCAAACCGGAAGCACGGGGCTGCTGCTGCTGGCTTTGGCGCTGACGGGGCCGTGGCTACTGGTGCCGTGGTGGGTGGGCACGGGTATGGCGCAGCCTGGCTGCTATTGGCCGGGCGCGGGTGGCGGCGCTGGTCGGCGGGTGGGACGGTTTCGCGTAGTTCAGGGCAATGGGTCCGACCAATAGTTTTCGCGGCTGTGGGGCTGTTCAGCATCCGGCAGTTGGTGTTGGGTTGGCAGGGGCGGCGTCTGCCAGTCGCGCCAGCCGTAGACCTGCGGTTTCCGCTCGCTACTGGCCGTTATCTGGTGGTTAGTGGGGGCACCAACCTTAGCCTCAATCCGCACGCCGACGCGCTCGACACCACTGTGGCCGGGCATCGCCCGTGGCTGGGCACTGGCTACGCCCTGGATCTGGTGGCGCTGGACCGCTTAGTGCCAGTAAACCCCGCTGCCTATTTCATCTTCAACACCCCCGTGCTGGCTCCCTGCGCGGGCACGGTGCTGGTAGCTCGGGACGGGCGGCCCGATATGCCCATCCCGCACCACGACGACGCCCATCCGTCGGGCAATTACCTGATTCTGCGCGGCGCCCAAGCCGACATCGTGCTGGCTCACTTCCAGCGCGGCTCGCTCCGGGTGCGGGCCGGGGCGCAGGTGGTGGCCGGGCAGGTGCTGGCGCGGGCGGGTAACTCCGGCGCCACCGACGAGCCTCACCTCCATATCCACGCCCAACGCCCCGGCCCGCCCGGCTACCCGATGGGCGGGGCGCCGCTGCCAATGCGCTTCGGGAAGCGCTTTCTGGTGCGCAACGACCGGATAATCATTCCCGTGCCGGGCTTCGTTGCGCCCGGCTTCGCTTTGACAACGCCTACTCCGCGCTACCGAGCCCGTTTTCCATCTATCCTTTACCCAGCATCAATGAGCTTATCTGCAAGCCAGACCCGCCGGAATTTTCTCCGGCTCGGGGGTATAGCCGCCGCCGCTTGTGCCCTGTCGCCCCTGCTCGTCGGCTGTGAGCCCGTCGATTACGAAGCGGCGGCTAACCGGGCGCGGCAACCTGCCAAACCGGAAGACCATGACTTGCACACGCTGGTTCGGCTGGCGACGCTGGCGCCCTCCGGCCACAATACGCAACCGTGGAAGTTCCGCATTTTACCGGCCACTATTCAGATTTACCCCGACCTGACCCGGCGCGTTCCCGTGGTAGACCCCGACGACCGCGAGCTCTGGATCAGCTTGGGCAGCGCGCTGGAAAACCTGTTGGTTGCCGCCGAGTATTTTGGCTATCAAGCCGAAACGACGTATCACCTCGCCGGCACCCCGGACGACCATATTTCTATCGCCCTCGAAAAACCCGGCGCGAAGCGGTCCAGACCACCAGCCCTCTTCGAGGCCATTCCCCGGCGCCAATGCACCCGCAATGAATACGACCAAAAGTCGGTGCCGATCACCATCCTTCGTAGCCTGGAAGCCGCCGCGACGGGCGCGGGCGTGTCACCCCTGATGTTCACGGGTGCCGCCGCGATGGAGCCGCTGTTGGAATACGTCAACGCGGGCAACGAGCAGCAGCTGACCGACGACAAATTCAGAAGTGAGCTGATTAATTGGCTTCGCTTTACGGACCGGGAGGCGGTGGAAGCGCTGGACGGCTTGGCCAGTGGCGCCACCGGCAACCCGAAGGTACCGCGCTGGCTGGCCCAGTTGTTCATTGGCAACGCGCTGAATCCCGAGGCGCAGAACAAGAAGGACAACTTGCATATCCGCAGTTCATCGGGCCTGCTGCTGTTTGCCTCCCAAAAGAACGATACGGCGGCCTGGATCGAAACCGGCCGCGCCTATGAGCGCTTCGCGTTGCTGGCGACGGCGCGGAACATCAAGAACGCGTTCATCAACCAACCTTGCGAGGTGCCGGAGCTGCGGGCGCAGGTGCAAGCCCAGTTGAAGCTGAACGGCGCTTTTCCGCAGCTGCTGGTGCGTTTCGGCCACGGCCTGGCAATGCCCCGCTCGTTGCGGCGGCCCGTCGGGCAGGTATTGCTAGCTGCTGCGTCTTGAGCGCCCCAACAACCCGAAATCTGCTCCTGGCTCTGCTGGGCTTTCTGGGAGTGCGCGCCCTTGGCGGCGGCGGCGTACTGACGGTTTCGCCTTCGGGCAAACTTATGGGGATGCCGCTTTCGATGCTGACTGGGTCGCCGTTCAGCGATTTTTTGGTGCCCGGCCTCATCTTGTTTACTGTGCTGGGCGTGGCGCCCTGCCTACTGGTGGTGGCCTTGCTGAAAAAGCCGCCAAGCGCGTTTGCCGACCGGCTCAATGTCTTCCCCGATATGCATTGGGCCTGGACGGGCAGCATTTACGTGGCCTTTGCGCTCGTTATATGGCTACAGTTGCAAATGGTTTTTCTGAACGCTGTGAGCTGGCTGCACACGTTTTACATGCTGCTGGCCCTAGCCATTCTAGGCGTGGCACAGCTGGCGAATGTGAGAGCCGCGTACGCAAAAGGCAGAACGTGAGAGCCGATGCTTTTCGAGCGTACTCACTCAAAAAGGGTGCTCCCCAAACCCCGAAAATGAATGCTCAAGCCCGGCTATTGATGATAAAAACTACCCATACCCTCATCTGGTGGATTTTCGTCGGGGCCATCGGCTACGTCTTTTACAGCGGGGCCGCCGATGCCATCACTGGGTACACGTGGCTGGCCAGCGGGCTGGTCGTCGGCGAAGGGCTGGTGCTGGTGCTGTTTAAAAACCATTGTCCCCTCACGCTCGTGGCAAGAAAGTATTCTGCTTCGCAGGCGGACAACTTCGACATCTTTTTACCCAATTGGCTGGCGCGATACAACAAGCAGATTTTTACGACTATCTACCTGATTGGGATGCTGCTGATAGGCTGCCGAATGTTGTCCTGATTCCACTTCTTACCTTCTTCCCACGTGAACAAGGATAGCCTCCAGCTGCTGGCGATTGCGGTCGCCAGCAGCGTGTTCGAGCTGAATTCGGGGCAGGCGTTTTCGGGGGTGGTGGGGCCGCTG
>JBKJUQ010000258.1:0-4541 GCA_046590685.1 Hymenobacteraceae bacterium | reverse complement strand
CCTTTCGCCGACGTGCCGGCGAAAGGAACAGTCAGCACGGTGCGGCCCGCTACGGTAAACGAGTGGGGGGGCTGCGCCGTCTGCCCGAGCGCATTGAGCACCTCGATGGTCACGTGCTGGGCGGGCCGGCCCAGGGTGACGCGGACGGCGCCGGTAGTCGGATTCGGCCAGAGGCTCGCCACCACCGTTGGCTGCGCTTCCGGTACGCCGGTGATCGAATAGGGCGGCGTGTTGACGAACAGCCCGTAGGTGATATCCAGGGAGATAATATTGCGCGACGGCAAGTACGGATAGACGCCCCAGCAGCCGCGATAATAGTCGTAACCGAGCCCGGAGCCTGGTACCAGCGAGGAGTCGTTGTCGGGGTACGTGTCGTAGTAGCCCACGCGGGTGGGCGCCAAGGGGTTCTGCGCATCCCAAACCTGCACCCCATCCTGGTACCACGAGCTGACGATGTAGCGGTCCTGCACGAAGAACTGGTTGTGCGGAGTCGCCTTACCCGCTACCGTATTGAACGACGACAGGAAGCGCGGGACTCGCATATTGCTCAGGTCCCAGAGCTGGAGCGGCCGGCCGGTAGGTACTTCCTCCTCCATCACCAACAGCTTATTGTTGGTCGTGGTCCAGGAAGTGTGGTTGTACACGTTGCCCGACCGGTTGCCGAAGCGCGACACGAGCGTCGGATTGAGCGGGTCGCGGGCGTCATAAATGAACATCCCGCCGTAACCACCCGAGACGAAGAGGGTATCGCGCCGCGCCGACAACGCGTGGCCGCCCGTCCCCGGCACGTTCTGCGGCAGGTTGAGCGTGTGCAGCCAGCGCGGGTGCTCCGGATTGGCGAGCGAGAGAATGTCGACATCCGCGTACGGACTGGCCCAGAATCGCTTGTTGTTGACCAGGTACAAGCGATCGCCCTCGATGAAGCACGTATGCGCGGATACCGTCAGCGAATCATCGTCGTAGACGACGTGCACCGAATCGGGCAGGTATTGCAGGTCGAAAATCTGGAGCGAATTGCCACTTCGACCATCCGCCACGCCGTACGCGTAGTGCGAATACGTTTTGTAGTCGCGCCAGATGGCTCCCTGACTGATGCGACCGGCCACGTAATCGACCCGCCGCGGCGCGCTTGGGTTAGTGACGTCCACGAAGTTGGTGCCCGTTGAGGAACCGACGATGGCGTACTCGCGGCCATTGGCGGCGTAGCCCCAGAGGTCGTTGTAGAAGACGCTGGGGTCCGGGTCCTGCCAGCGCCCGAGTAAGGGCATATTGAGCGAGGCATTTACGCGCTGAGCGCGCGCAGCAGGTGCAAGCCCCGCGGCGGCGAGCAAGACCACCAGCAGAGAAGTGACGAGGTGTTTCATTCTTCTCAAAGGTACCCAAGCCACCCGCAAGGTTGCGGTGGGGAGGGCGTTAGCGGCCGGCCACGGCCAAGCCGTTTACCGCTTCCACGGCCGTAATCTCGGGGACGGCGCGGCGGACGGCATCCTCTACGCCCGCCCGCAGCGTCATCGGCGACATGGGGCACGTACCGCAGGCGCCTTCCAGCTCCAGCCGCAGCACGCCCGCCGGGGTCACTTCCAGCACGCGCACATTGCCGCCATCGGCTTGCAGGTACGGGCGAATGGTGTCGAGGGCCGCCTCGATGCGGGATAGGAGGGAGGAGGACATAATGGTGAATGGTGAATTGTGAGAGGTGAATTGAGGACGAGTAGATGAGTCCGCTTAGCGGCTCACAATGCTCAATTCACCATTCACAATTGCTAAGCCGTGCGGGTGATTTCGACGATTTTGGTGGTTGCCCGCTCCACGTTGCGGATCGACACCTGACGGGCGACTTCTTCGGCCAGGGCCGTGAAAACCGCGGCCGTAGCCGATTGAGTTTCCGCGCCCAGCAGACCGAGGACTTCCGGCCTCCCGTGGTCGCCGGCTTCCCGAATGCTTTGCACGAGCGGAATCTGCCCGAGCAGGGGCACTCCGGCCGCTTCCGCTAAGCGGGCGCCACCGCCTTGGCCGAACAGGTAGTAGCGGTTGTCGGGCAGCTCGGCGGGCGTAAACCACGCCATGTTCTCTACCACTCCCAGTACCGGCACGTTGATCTGCGGCTGGCGAAACATCGATAGACCCTTCTGGGCGTCGGCCAGCGCCACTTTCTGCGGTGTCGTCACGATTACGGCGCCCGTCACGGGGACGGTCTGCACGAGCGTGAGGTGAATGTCGGAGGTGCCCGGCGGCATATCGATCAGCAGGTAATCGAGCTCGCCCCAGTCGACCTGCGTGATAAACTGCTTGAGCGCCGACGACGCCATGGGGCCGCGCCAAACCACCGCGTGCTCGGCGGGGGTCAGAAAGCCGATGGAGATGAGCTTGACGCCGTGCGCCTCGATTGGTTGAATCCAGCTTTGCTCGTTTTCGTCCTTGAACATCCGCGGCTGCGCGTCCTCCACGCCGAACATCACCGGCATCGACGGCCCCGAAATGTCGGCATCGACGAGCCCGACCCGCGCGCCGGCGCGCGCCAACGCGATGGCGAGGTTCGCCGTGACCGTACTCTTACCCACTCCCCCCTTCCCGGAGGCCACCGCGATGATGTTCCGCACCTTGGGTAGCACGGTGGAGCCCGCCTGACGAGCGGTGGTTACGCGCGAGGTCATATTGACGGTCACTTCCGCTTCTTTATCGACCATCGTGTGGATGGCGCGCTCGCAGGCCGTCCGAATGAGGTCTTTAAGGGGGCAGGCGGGGGTAGTAAGCACCACCGTGAACGACACGCGGTGGCCGTCGACGCGCACGTCTTCCACCATCTTGAGCGTGACGAGGTCTTTCTTGAGGTCAGGCTCCTCCACGTAGGAGAGGGCTTGCCAAACGGCTTCTTCAGTAATCAGCATAAGGAGAAAACAAAGGTACGAAGGCTCGCCCCCGTCCGAAGCCGCCGGAGAAGCTTCTGCGCGTACCTTCGGCACCGGTCGCCAGCGGCCGTTATCCCTCACTTCTTCGCCGTCCCGGGTGTCGTATTCCCAGATTGAACTTGACTCGGCCGCCCTGCCCGGCGCGGCGGCGGTGCTGCTGATTTACACGGGTGGCACCATTGGTATGGCGGTTACGCGCGAGGATGAGCACCTGGTGCCATTCGATTTCACGCGTTTGCTCAAGCACATACCCGAGCTGCGGCTGTTTCGGGTGCATCTGACCGTGATGAGCCGGGAAGTGCCGATTGACTCTTCCGACATTACGCCCACCGACTGGCTGGAGCTGGCGGCCCTGATTGCGACGCATTACGACCGTTACGACGGCTTCGTGGTGCTCCACGGCACCGATACGATGGCCTATTCGGCCTCGGCGCTCAGCTTTCTGCTCGAAAATCTGGGCAAGCCCGTGGTCTTTACGGGCGCCCAGGTACCGGTCGGCCGGCCGCGGACCGATGCCCGCGAAAACCTGCTTTCCGCCCTCGAAATTGCGGCCCTGCGCGCGCCCGACGGGCGGCCCGCGGTACCGGAGGTGAGTGTCTTCTTTCATCGGCAGCTGCTACGCGGTAATCGCTCCAAAAAAGTCGAGAGTAATTTCTTCGACGCGTTCAAGAGCGAGAACTACCCGGTCCTGATCAAAGCGGGGGTCACCCTGGAAGTCAACCACGCCGCGCTTGCGCAGATGCCCACTGGGCCGTTTCGCGCCCATACCGTTCTCGATACGCGGGTAGCGGTCCTGAAGCTGTTTCCGGGGATTTCTGAAGCAGTAGTGTCGGCCCTGCTCGACTTGCCCGACCTGCGCGGGGTCGTGCTCGAAACGTACGGCTCGGGCAATGCGCCCACGGCGCCGTGGTTTCTGGGGGTGCTGCGGCGCACGGTGGCGCGCGGCGTGCTGGTGCTCAACGTAAGCCAGTGCGACGAAGGCCACGTCGACCAGACCCGCTATGAGACCGGCATTGGTTTAGCCGAAGTGGGGGTACTCGGTGGAGAAGACATTACTACCGAAGCCGCCATTGCCAAGCTGATGTTCGTGCTCGCCCAGCACCCCGACCATACGGGCTCTGCCCGGACGATGCTAGCGCAGAACCTGCGGGGCGAGATTTCAGTGAGCTAGGTGCTGGGCGTTGCGTCAGCAGGCGTTAGCGCTTGGTTGAATGTCTGATACCAGCCCGGCAGCCAAACATATTAGGTGACTGTGGCACTCATCTGATTCGGTGGCGCGAGCTAGGTCGCGTGCCTTAAACGCTCATTCGGCTTGCCGCGCCGCTCAACCGCGCCGTACCTTTGCCCGCAGAGAGGTGTCCGAGTGGTCGAAGGAGCACGCCTGGAAAGTGTGTATGGCCCAAAAGGTCATCGTGGGTTCGAATCCCATCCTCTCTGCTGAAAGCCCCGTTTCCAAGCTGGAAACGGGGCTTTTGCTTTCTGGTAGAACAGTTTCTAGGACAAAACGGCCTGATCTATTTCTCTTGGAAGATGTGATCTTTGTAAGATTGCCGCGTGAGCAGGCCACAGCGGAAGTTCGCTGTCGCTATTGGGTTGTCGTACGGCCGGAGTTCAGAGAAAACTACTTTACTA
>JBKJUQ010000086.1:0-3337 GCA_046590685.1 Hymenobacteraceae bacterium | reverse complement strand
CACAAACTTTAAAAACAAACTGTCCATCAGTGCTATCAGGAGTCTCAAGCACATACCCATCAACTCGACCAAAACGTTTCGCGGCCCAAGAGCCATTAGCAGTTTTTGCTTCCGCGTAACGTGTTAGATAATTTGGAAAAAATACTTTATCGACAACCGTTATAACGGCAGTTAAAATTGCAATCAGTACGGCCGCCACAGCCATAAACTTCAAACCGAATTTCACCGCAGCTTCGCCTCCAACTCATCCACTTTATCCATCTGCGTCTCCCATGCTTTGTTTTGCTGGTCGAGCTGCTTTTTGACCTGCTCAAACTTGATCGTGACGTCCTTGAGGTTAGAGGCGTTGTTGTAAATCTGCGGATCGGCGAGCTCTTTTTCGTAGCGGGCCAATTCCAGCTCCAGCTTGGTGACGGCCTCTTCGGCTTCCTTTAGCACCTTGCTGGCCTTCTTTAGCTCGGCGGACACCGTGTCGCGGTCGGTGTTGGAGAGCTGCGGCTTGGCCTGGGGCTTAGGCGCGGCTTTGGGTTCCGGGGCGCTGACGGGGATCTGGCCGTTCTTGGCGCGGTCGTCCATCCAGCGCTCCCACTCGTGGTAGGTGCCGGGGTATTCCTTGAGCTGGTAGTCTTCGATGTACCAGATTTTGGTCGCCACTTCGGTCACAAAATGGCGGTCGTGGCTGATGACGATGAACGTGCCCTCGTAGGCTTGCAGCGCCTGAATCAGGATGCCGACCGACTGCATATCCAAGTGGTTCGTCGGCTCGTCGAGCAGCAGGAAATTGGCTTCCGACACGAGCGTCTTGGCGAGGGCCACGCGGCTTTTCTCGCCCCCGCTGAGCACCTTGATTTTCTTGAATACCGTCTCGCCGGTGAACAGAAACGCGCCGAGCACGGAGCGCAATTCGAGGGCGTTGCGGCCCGAGCCGGCCGATTCCATCTCCTGCAACACCTCGTTGTCGACGTGCAGGCTTTCGAGCTGGTGCTGGGCGTAGAACGACATCACCACGTTGTGGCCCGCCTGGCGCTTGCCCTCCGTGGGGTCTTCGGTGCCCCCAACGAGGCGCATCAGCGTCGATTTGCCCTTGCCGTTGGCGCCGATCAGCGCGATCTTATCGCCGCGCTCGACGTGCACGAGCGTATCGCGCAGGATGAGCTTGTCGCCGTAGCGCTTCGTGACGTGCTCCATCCGCAGGATGTGGCGGCCGGGTTCCTTGCCCACCTTGAAGCGGAAGTTGACTTTGGCTGCTTCGGGCGCCACGTCCTCGATGCGCTCCAGGCGGTCGAGCTGCTTCATCCGGCTCTGCGCCTGTTTGGCCTTCGTGGCCTGCGCTTTAAAGCGCTCGATGAACCGCTCGGTCTGGCGGATGGCGGCCTGCTGGTTCTCGAAGGCACCCTTCTGAATCTCGTCGCGCTGGGCTTTTTCCTCCTGATAGAAGGTGTAATTGCCCGCGTACGGCGTGAGCTTGCCGTTCGAGACTTCCACCGTGAGGGTAGTAGTGCGGTCGAGGAATTCGCGGTCGTGACTCACGATGATCACCGCCGACTCGTAGTTGCTCAGATACGTTTCGAGCCACTTGATGGACGGCAAGTCCAGGTGGTTGGTCGGCTCGTCGAGCAGCAGCATCGAGGGCTGCTGGAGGAGGATTTTGGCGAGCATCACCCGCATCCGCCAGCCGCCGGAGAAGTTCTTGAGCGGCCGGCTGAGGTCGTCGTCGGAGAAGCCGAGGCCGGCGAGGATTTCGGCCGTGCGCGCCTCCATCGTGTAGCCGCCGAGGGCGTCGAAGCGCTCCTGGGCGGCGGAAAGCTTGTCTACCAGCTCATCCTTGTAGTCGGTCTCCATCTCGTGGAGCGTCTCGTCGATCTTCTTTTGCAGTGCCAGCGCCTCATCGAACGCCTGCATCGCCACCTCCATAATCGGCGCGTGCGACTCGTAGCTCAGCAGATCCTGGTTGAGGAAGCCGAGCGAAACGTCCTTCGCCATCGAGATCGAGCCGCCATCGGGGCGGTACTCACCCACCAGCAAACGCAGCAAGGTCGATTTACCCGTGCCGTTGAGCCCGACGAGGCCGATGCGGTCTTTGGGTTTGATGTGAAGCGAGGCGCCGTCGTAAAGGGCACGGGCGCCGAAGTGGAAGTCGAGGTCGGAGATGGAAATCATTGCGCGCTAAGTCGGGCGCAAAGGTACGGCGGGGCGTTGGGGGGTTGGGAAGGAGCGTAGATTTACTCTTCTAAGCCCGAACTCTGATGGATACGCTTGAATGGATTGAGAACTGGTATGCGTCGCAGTGCGATGGCGACTGGGAGCATGACAATGGAATCAGTATTGGTTGCTCTGACAATCCAGGTTGGATTGTGGAGATCAGCCTAGTTGACACTGATCTGGAAGACTTGATGGTTGAGTATAAACTAGTCGAAGGTTCCGAAACAAGAGTCGACGAATTTGGAACGACACAGTCTACTGACTGGTACGGCTTCAGCATAAAAGACAAGATGTTCAGCGGTTGCGGCGACCCTAGCAAACTTCGGCTCCTGCTGGAAATATTCCGAAAGATTGCGCAAGCGCATTCTACTACCTGAACCCCGCCCCGCGTACCTTGCGTTGGCCCTACTTACGCTTCTGACATATGCTTGTTGTCCCCGCCCGCCTCAAAAACGGCGTCATTCATTTTGCTGACCCCGCCGCGCTGCCCGCCGGCGAAGCGGAAGTTATCGTCATTATTGCTGAGTTAGCTACCCCGGCCACTGCCGAGCCGGAAACTGACTCTGCTTATGATCTGGGTGCGCGGTTCAGTTGGGATGAATCCCGGCGGCTACTCGCTCATGTTGGCGGAGTGCCGGCCAGCCAATTGCTCATCGACGAACGCGAGAACGACTGGCGATGAGCATTTTTCTGGACACTTCAGTTATACTGAAATTATATTTCCCAGAGACTGACTCAGAGATTTATCGTGCCCGTCTGCGGTCGGAGTCGGGAACCGTGTATGCATCGGAGTTGGCGCGCATCGAGTTTGTATCGGCCAGCTACAAAAAAGTCAGAGTAAAAGCCGCGACGGTGGCGGACGCTGACACGGCTACTCACCTGTTTCGGCAGGATACGAAGCTGTATGAGTGGATCGGGCTAAGCCCGGAAGTGATCCATAATGCCGAACGCTTGGCTATCCAATACCACGCCCAAGGGTTGCGCTCGCTCGACGCGATTCAACTTGCCTGCGCGTTGCAGGTCCGACCGCAAGCCGACCTTTTCCTCACCGCCGACCAGCGCCTTGCCGCCGTCTTCGAGCAGGAAGGGTTGGCCACCCGGTAGCCCCGCTCCTACTCCGCTACCGCGGCCAGCA